>JACQFH010000354.1 GCA_016200145.1 Planctomycetia bacterium
GACCGAAGCCAAGGGGATGCTGACCCTGGCGGGGGCCTTAGCCGACCAGTTCCGCAACGACGAGGCCATCGAGCTGTACTGGCGGGCGTTCGAGAAGTCGCCGCAACTGGATGGAAAACTGTCGGTGGTGTCGAAACTGGCTGATCTGTACCTGCAGACAAATCATTTTGACCGGCTGGTGGAGCGGTTCGAACGGGGGCGGAGGGAAGCCAATCAGGAACGGGAGCAGACGATCTGCCTGGCGCAGGCGTACCAGTCAGCGGGGGACTACGGGACGGCGCGGCAGGAACTGGAACGGCTGTTGTCGCAGAACAACCGCGACACGCAGTTGTTGCAGCAGCTTTCGAACCTGGCGGAGAACGAAGGAGATCTGGCGGGGGCGGTGAAGTATCAGGAACAGCTCGCCGCGAGCGCGCCATCGCGTGAGAACCAGACGCACCTCGCGCACCTGCTGATGCGCTCCGGCGAGACCGACCAGGCGGTGGCGCTGTGGAACGAGCTGGCCGCGAACGAAGAAGATCCGTCGCGCTTGATCGCCACGCTCGACAATCTGCTGGCTCACCGCCGCCACGCGACTCTGCTGAAAATCACCGGCAGGCTGCTCCTCCGCCAGCCCGACAACTGGGAGCTGCTGTATCGGGAAGGCGCGGCCCTGGCGGCAGAAAAACGTGACGACGCGGCAGAGCGGTTTATCGCCATCCTGGCGCTGCGCCTCTCTGACGATGAGCCGTGTGCCGCTTCACGAGAGCGGAATCAGCGGGCCGGCAGCCGGCCTCCGACGGCACTTCCGCAAGTCGGTTCCGCGCGCCCGACGCTGCCGCTGCAGGCGAGGTTGAACGCGGCATACACGGTGCGATCGCTGGTGGGCCTGGATTCATTCGGCCCGTATTCCACGGCGGCATCGGCCTGGGGGCCGCAGGATTTCGGGCAAGCGCGCCTGGCGGCGCTGGCCTGGCTGATCCAACTGGCCGGAAAGGCCGGAGCCGAGCGCGAGCTGATCGCCGAGTTGCGGAAGCCGCTTGATGACGCCAACGCCGATCCGCGCGGCTTGTGGGACTGGTGTTACCTGCAAATCTTCCGGCAAAACGATTCCGAAGTGGCGGCAGCGGCGCGGCGTCTTGCGGACCGGGGCGATCCGCTGGCGCAATGGCTGTATCTGTCGACGGTCGCCGGGGCCAGCGGCAGAACCAGCCCGTCCGGAGCGCGGGTGCCGGCGTCGCAGCAGGTGGCCCGAGCGGCGATCGCACGCCAAATGACGGGCCGCAGTGCCACCTCGCCGCTCAGTGGCCCGCCGCTTCCCGACGAAGTGCTCGATCATCTGGTGGCTACGTTCCAGTCGCTGCTGCGGAAGCGTCCCGATCTGCTGACCGAGGTGCGCTCGACCATCGTGGCCGACGTGCTGGCCGAGCTCAAACGTGCCGGCCGCACTGCCGAAGCGGAATCGCTGTACGCGTCGGTCGTGTCGGGCGCTGTCCGCCGCGAAATTCGCAACCCCGAGGCACGGCAGATGGCGCTGGAGCTGGCCGCCGCGCGCGGCGACCTGGCCGTGTCGCTGGCCCTGTTTGACGAAGTCGCCGAAGACCAGTTCGCCAATGCGCAGCGGTCGAGCCAGGCGATTGAGTCGGCAGCAGAGACCCTGGCAATGCTGATGTCGACGCAATCGGTCCTCGACGCGCCGGAGAATGTGCTGGCGATTCTCGAGCGGTATCTGGCGTACTCGCAACGCCGGCGGCGGATGGAGGCCGTCGCGCCGGGATTGAAGAAAGCGAAACCGGCCCGCAACGCCGCCGCGGCCCGCGGCAGGCAGGTGTTGAGGATTTACGCCGGAAGAACATTGCGCCCCGTGCTGATCAATTACCCGACGGCCAACGATTATTTCGATCTGGGCGGCATGACCCTGCTCAGGCAGGCGGAGGAATTGTTCAGGCAGGCTGAACTTTCTGGAGAGCTGATCGCCCGGGTCCGTAAGCGCGCAGCGACCGACGATGCCTCGCAACGCCTGTCGTGGCGCCTGGGCCTGGCATACCTGTCGTGGTGGCAGGACGACTACGACGGGGCAGTCTCTGAGATGGCCCGCGCCGTCGAGCTGGCGCCCGACGATCCCGCGCTGGGGCTGGAGCTGGCCGAGTTGTGCGAGCGCCGGTCCGACTACGCCTCGGCCTTGGCGATTGCCGATGCCATCGTTCCTCGCGACCAGCAGATGGTCCACGAGCGCGAGTCGCTGGTGTTGCGGCTGGCGATGAATGTCGGGAACCGCGACCGGGCCCGCGCAGCGGCAAAACGTCTTTCGGGCCTGCGGCTCGACGCGGTGGAACAGGTGGAAGTCGCCAACTGGCTCAAGCAATTGGAGCTGAACGACGAGGCCCAGAACCTGATGTCGCGGGCGCGGCGCAGCGCAGGCAATCGCCTGGAAGCGCTGCAGGCGCTGATGGCGCAATACCAGGTGGAGCAGAAAATCGACCAGGCCGTGCAGGTCGCAAAGCAGATTCTAAAACAGGGGCCGCGAGGGCAGCAGTCACAGCGCCAGACGGTGGGCCGCAGCGCGGCGCGAGTTCCGGTGGATCAGACCCGCCAGCGGGCACTGCAGGTGCTGGTGCAGGCCGGCCGGATCGACGAGCTGATCGCACGGACCGAGGCGCAGCTCCTGGCGGCCCCGGCGTCGAAAACCCTGGTGCAGTCGCTGTCGGAGATGTACCAGTCGGCGGGCCGGTCGTCGAAGATCGACGACATCCTGGCGCGGGCGATCGAAGCCCGTCCCGATGATCCGCTCTTGCGGTGCCAGATCGCGCAGCAGCTTGCCCAGGCCGGAAAACTCGGCGAGGCGGCCGACCATTACAAAGCCGCGTTCCAGCGGGATCCTTCGCTGATGGGGCAGCACCTCAACTACGCGACGGCGGTCTTCGCCCAGGCGCAGCGCAGCGACGAGCTGTTGGCGCTGGTGGAATCGGCCGAGGGGGTTTCCATCGGGACCAGCAGTGCGCTTGGCATCTTTGCCCAGGCACTGGCCAATGGCGGTGATCGAATCGCCGCCCTGCGCCTGCTGCGAAAAAGGTGGGACGATCTGCCAGCCAGCTACCGGCAGCAATTGCTGATTGTGGTATGCCGATCGAATCGGAACGTCCGTAATCAGAACCAGAACCAAAACCAGAATCAGGACCTGCGGACGACTCCGGAAATGTACGAGCTGCTCCGGCACGCGCTGCTTTCGGACAACGGCTCGGGATCCGGCGGCTGGTCGGGGACCGACGAGGTTCTGGGCTCGTTTGTGCAGTCGGAAGGACAGATGGTTGTGGAAAGCCTGGTTTCCTGGCTGATGGTGTCTGCCGCCAGCGAGAAACAGCGACTGATGGAATTGCAGCGAGACGTCGTCCAACGGCTGGAAGAATCTCCGGATTGGCGCGGCGGCCGCGTGCTGCTGGCGATCATTCATGTCCACGAAGGCAAGCCGGAACTGGCCGTTCCGCTGGTCGAGCGCCTGCTGGCCGACGAAACGAATCCGATGCCTGCGAATGCCTGCTGGGTGCTCGGTCAGGAACTGCGCAACGCCGAATCGACGCGCCCCCTGGCCATTGCGCTGTTGGAGAAGTCGGTTGAGCAGTTGAAGGGAAACTTGAATTACCTCGGCAGCCCGGCGAAGTTGCTGGTTTCGCTGTACCGCAAAACGGACCGGCCCGAACGGGCCCGCGACCTGTTGATGAAATTGTGCCGTGACTCCGTCGACGACGGCACTGCGTACGATGCGGCGTCGTTTGCCTTTGTCCAGCTCAACAACCTCTCGCAGATCGGGATGGAGCTCCAGAACCTGGGTTATCACGTGGACTCCTTCCGCGTGTTTCAAAGCCTGCTCGCAAACACCGAGCTGGTGCGGTCGGCGAAAATCCTCGATCCCAGCGCCGAACAGTTCCTGAATCCGGTCCGGCAGGGACTGGTGAAGGCGAGCAACGCGATCGCGGGTAAGAGTTTTTCCGGCGCCCTCGACACGCTGCTCGGGTCAGAGGCCGGGCTCGCACCAAAATCGGGAGGACCAGTCGTCGATCTGCTGACGATCGTACTGGGGCAGGAGGGGCAGGCGGCGGGCACGGCGGATCTGGCAAATCTGCGAGTCGCCAGCCCCACCGCCGAAGCGCTGCTCGCGGCTGCAAAATGGTCGCCTGAGCAGCAGGCGGACGTGCAGACGCGCATCGCCGACTTGCTCGCGCGATTTCCTGATGATCTGTCGGTGCTGATCGCCGCGGCACTCTGGGAACTGGCCCTCCAGCAGCCCGATGCGGCCGAAACGGCCGTCGCGCGGCTCGTCACGCGGATCGAGGGAGAACCGCTCGAGGATTTGCCTGCCGGAACGCGGCCGACGCCCGAGCAGCGGATTGCGGCGGCCCGCTGGATCGGACTCTGGCCGGCAGCGCGGGAATGCCTGAAATCTTCCGAGCATCACCGCGCGGGCGCCCCATTGGCCGAACGCGCGGTTGCGGCGGCCAGGCGGCAGCTCGACGGGGATCTGGCTTTGGCGATGCTTCGCGAATGGGGACAACTGGCGCTCGAGCGCGAAGACCTGCCGGAGGCTGAGCAGCGCTGGTTGCAAATAGTCGAATTGTCGTTGCCGTCGCGGATCGCAGCGCCCGGCGGCGCCGAAGTCGCCGCGGAAGCGTCCAGATCCGAAACGGCGACGGGAGCTTCGGCCGTGGCGCACGCGCTGATCGCCCGCCGCTTACAGGCGCCGGTTCCGACTCTGGCGCAGTTCAACCAGGTCGCCGCGATTTCGAAACTGGCGGCGGTGAACAAGCTCACTTCGCTGTCGCAGCGCGCGATCCGCGATGCGCTCGGGGCCGGTCCGCCGCTGGCCACTCAGGCGGCCGCGGGGGAAATTGCCGGAATGCCCGGAACGGGTTCGCGAACGGTTACCGTCCGCACGGCGACGGGTGTCCAAATTGTGCAATCGGGAATGCCTTCGTCGACGAGCGGAGCGGTGAATCGCGAGACGGTCAATCCGGCATCCGCAGCCCAGCAGGTCGATCGGTCCATTTCTCAACTCGTGAGCGTCTGGAAGACCGCCGGTGTGCCGGCCGACGAACTGTACGAGACGCTGGCGGCGATCGTCTTTCCTGCGGAGCGGCCGAACGACATCCTGGTCTATTCCCGGCCAGATCCGCGCCGGAAGACCGAAAGCGTAGACCGACTCCTGGTGAACGCGGCCATCGCGGCGGATCGGCTCGACGACCTCAAAGCACGAATCGCCGCGCGCAAATCGAATCTCCAGGCGTCCGGGGCCGCGATGCAGATCACCGGGCTGCTGCTCGATGTCGAAAAACCGCCCGCGAAGTAGTGCCGGTGCTGAAGCCTGAACTCCAGCACTACGCCATCTCGCGCTTCGCGGCCTGGGCCAGGCCTAGTTCTTCGATCATGGCCTCGCGGATCTTGAATTTCTGGATCTTGCCGGTGACCGTCTGCGGGAACTCGGTCACGAAGCGGATGTACTTGGGCACCTTAAAATGCGCGTGTACTTGGGATCGGGAACGCCCACGACCGACACGTCTTGAATGGCCGGGTGCGTGTACAGGAACTCTTCGATTTCGCGCGGATAAATGTTCTCTCCGCCACGGATCACCATGTCTTTGATGCGGCCGGTGATGCGGTAGTAGCCGTTCGGCATGCGGGTGGCGAGGTCTCCCGAGTGGAGCCAGCCGTCGGGGTCGATGGTCCGGGCCGTCTGCTCGGGCATGTTGTAGTACCCGAGCATCACACCGTGTCCGTGGGCGCACAGTTCTCCCTGTTCGTTGTCCCCCAGCGTCTTGCCGGTCGCCGGATCGACGAGCCTGACGTCGAAGCCGGGCAGGGGGCGCCCCACCGTTTTCACGCGCAGATCGAGCGGATCGTCTGTGCGTGTCTGCGTGATGACGGGCGACGCTTCGGTCAGACCGTAGGCGATCGTGATTTCCGAGGCCCCCATTTCAGCGACGACCCGCTGCATGATTTCGAGCGGGCAGGGGCTGCCGGCCATCACACCGGTCCGCAGCGACGACAGGTCGCGCGTCGCCCGCGTGGGGTGGTCGAGCATGGCGATGAACATCGTCGGCACGCCGTACACAGCGGTGGGCCGATCGTGTTCAATGGCCGCCAGACTTTCTTCGGGCTTGAAGTATTCGTGGGGGATGACCATCGCGGCTCCGTAAACCGCGGCGCACAGCGTTCCCAGGACGCAGCCGAAGCAATGATAGAACGGAACGCTGATGCAAATGCCGTCGCGCTCAGACAGGCGCTGGCAATCGCCGACGTAATACGCGTTGAGCAGGATGTTGCGGTGAGTGAGCGTGGCCCCCTTGGGAAATCCGGTTGTGCCGGAGGTGTACTGAATGTTGATCGGGTCGTTCGGCGACAACTGCTTTTCACGGGACGCGAGTGATTCTGGTGTGACGCAATCGGCCAGCGCCAGGAATTCGCTCCAGCCCCGCATGCCGGGCGCAGGCTGGTCGGTGAGCGAAACCACGTCTCGCAGCCGCGGATAATCGTGCGAGGCCAGCTTTCCGCGAGGCGCCGCAGACAGCTCGGGGATCGCCTCGTGTAGCATGGCGAAATAATCCGAGGCCTTGAAACGGTCGATCAAAAAGAGGGCCACGGCATCCGACTGTTTGATCACGTACGCCAGCTCGTGCGCCCGGTAGGCGGGGTTCACGGTGACCAGCACGGCCCCAACACGCGCGGTGGCGAACTGCAGCACCAC
>JACQFH010000028.1 GCA_016200145.1 Planctomycetia bacterium
CACGAGATGCACGGCGTCGGAGGGGGCGCCCAGGCGTTTGAGGGGCGATGCCTGGCGGATGGCTTCGATGTCGTCGGCGGAGAGATTCGGCGGCGGGTCGATCATCGCGGGGGCGATGGCGTTGACGGCAATCGTCGGCGCGAGTTCCGCTGCCAGGGCTTTCGTCATCGCGACAACCCCGCCCTTGGAGATGAAATAGGGGAGGAAGTTCCTGTACGGGCGATCGACCGCCCAGTCGGTGAAGTTAATGATCTTGCCCTGGAGGCCGTTGACGATCGGCTGCTTCCGCATGGCGCGGGCCGCGGCAACGGCGACAAGATAGGGCCCCTTCAGGTTCGAAGCGATCGCGTCGTCGAAATCGGCGGATTGCAGTTTGTCGAACGGCGTCGGATGGAACTCGCTCGCCATGTTGACCAGCGCGTCGATCGAAACCAATTCGGCCACGGTTTGCGCGACGAGCCGCTCGGCGTCGGCGGGTAGCCGCAAGTCGGCGGCGATCGTTGCGGCCCGCACGCCCAGTTTGCGCACCTCAGCAGCCGTGGATTCGATTGCGTCCCGGCTCTTGAAATAGCTCATCGCGACGTTTGCGCCGCGCTGTGCGAGGGCCAGCGCCAGGTGCGCTCCCACGCGCCGCCCGCCGGTGATCAGTACCGTTTTGCCCGAGAGGTTCATTGCGCGCGACGCTTCCCCCCCTTCGTAAGGGGGGGGCCAGGGGGGGGTCGTGGATTGGTGAACAAGCTCTCAATCGCCAAATACTCGTTTAACCGCAACCCGATAGGGGAGCGCGTGTGGAGCGTCACTTGATTGAGGATTTCATTTTCATGGTCCGCACGTCACAGAGTTCGAACGCAAGCAGCCTGCGATACGCGCTCCGCTGGCGCGTCGCGGTTAAACGAGTTATTTCTCCCGCAGCCAGTCCGCAATAAAGAGCTGGCTTGAGTTATCGGGGGCGCGGGTGGCGGTCCACATCAGCTTCTTGCCGTCGGGGCTGAACACGGGAAGTATGTCGGTGTTATCGCTGTCAGTGATCTGCGTGATCTTTCCGCCGGTCAGCTTGCCGTTCGGGTATGAAAGTTCCATCGTGAACAGGTGAAACGTGCCTCGGCCGGTCGAGTAATCGGCCCCCGCCCAGATGAAGTACCTGGCCGAGGGATGGAAATACGGGCACCAGTTGACGTGGTCGAGATTGTCCGTGAGCTGCACCTCGGTTTTGCCGTCGACCGAAATGGCGAAGATCTGCAGCATGTGCTCTTTCTGGCGGTCGCTGCGGAAGATGATCCAGCGATTGTCGGGCGAGAAGAACGGGCCGCCGTCGTAGCCGGGGGCATTTGTGATCTGCCGCACGTTGTCGCCGTCGGCATCCATAATATAGATGTCGGGGTCGCCGTCGCGCGACGAGGTGAAGACAATCTGCTTGCCGTCCGAGGAATAGCTCCCCTCGGCGTCATAGCCGGGGGCTTCGGTCAGCCGGCGCAGGCCCCGGCCGTCGATGCCGATCGTGTACAGGTCCATGTGGGGATCGAAGTCCCACTGGTAACGGCGCCGGCCCCCTTTTGCGGCCTCCTCGCGAGCCTTGAATTCCGTCTCTTCGATTGCGGGATCACTGTGGCTCGATGCGAAAAGGATCGTCTTGCCGTCGGGGCTGAAATACGAACAGGTGGTGCGGCCGCGCCCGGTGCTGACGAGTCGCGGCTCGCCGTTTTCGAGGCTTTGCGTGTAGATCTGGTAGAACGGATAGCCGACCGGGTAGGCCTGGTAGACGATGGACTTGGCGTCTCGCGAAAAATAACCCTCGCCGGCCCGCGGCAGCCCGTGGGTTACCTGCTTGATATTCGCAAGGTGGGCCGCTTCGAGCTTTGAAAGCGCCGGCGCCGCCGGCGGCTCCGCGCCTCGGGCCGAGATCGCCGCCAGAGCACTGAGAAACGAAACCGTGCAAATCAATCGCGTCATAATCAACTTCCTCTGAACACCACATGTTCCAGTTCGTGATTCTCGCGCAGCGTCATCCGCGGTTGAAATCATTTGTCCGTTCCGATTTCCGCACTCGCCTGTCGATCTTACGCCATTTCACCCGCCAAAGGCACTGTAACGCCGGACGCCGCGGGCGAACATGACGCGGTTCGCGGCGTACAGCACCACGACCCAGACCGCGCCGACGGCCAGGTGCTGCCACAGGTCGTCACCGGTGTGCTTCCCGAGCATCAGGGCGGCGGGGAAGTAAGCCAGGTACTGAAACGGCAAGAGCAGCATCACGACGCGAGCCGTTTGCTCGGCGCTCGGATGGTCGCCGAAGATGTTCATCAGCCAGGGCAGGGGAGCCATGTGTCCCGACAGGAAATAGTTGATCATCATGAAGATGAAGATCAGCGAGCTGACTTCCAGGAACCAGAAAGAAATCAGTCCGATCAGGCTTTCCATCAGAAAGCCGATCAGGAAGGCGATCACCAGCGACAGCACGAACGCGCCGATCGTTGGCAGGTCGGGAGAATACGCGAAATAACCGCGGCAGAGGTAAAAGACCAGCACGAACGGGCCCGTGGCGACGAAATAATAGACAAGCTTGTGCGCCACGCGCGCCCAGAACAGGTAGGCCAACATGTCGACCGGCTGCGTGAGATACTTCTTGATCGTGCCGTCGCGCACGTCCCGGGCGATGCCCCCGGCCAGTCCCGGCATGCTCGAAAACGCCCGGCCCACCATCACCAGCAGGAAGTAGGCGATCATGTCGGGCAGTTTGTAGCCGTTCATTTCATGATCGGAATCCCGTGCGTAGATCGCTGACCAGAGAAAGATCGAGCTGACGATCGGCAGGAACCGCACGAGCGTCCCGAACGCGAAGTCTCCGCGGTACGCGAGCCGCTCGCTGATGCACGTCTTCAGGATGAACCAGTGGGTCCGCACCTTTCTCCCCTTCTCCTTGTCTCCCCCTCTCCCCCTCGGCTGTCCTCGCAGTCACGCCCACGGGCTTTGTCAGGGCACCGCAGCGTGCTCCGGCGCAACAGGATTCTTCGTCGCAGTAAAAATCTCAGCAATCGCCTCTTCGAGAGGCCGGTCGTGAACCCCCACGTCGTCCAGTGTGTACTCGGCCAGCAGCGCCGAGAGAATTTCGGGAACCTGGTTTCGCGGCACCTTGATCTTGGCCCGCGGGAAATTATCGTCGAACACTTCGCCGAAGCGTTCCAGCCCTTCCGGCCGCGCCTCGCCGCCGAACAGCAGCTCGATCACCTTATACGTGCTGAACCGGTCGACGATTTCCCCCAGCGAGCCGTCGTGCTTGATCTCGCCTTCGTTGATGATGATCGCCCGCTTGCACAGGGCCTGCACGTCTTTCATGTAGTGGCTCGTGAGCAGCACCGTCAGCTTTTGCTCGGCCTGATAGAACTTGAGAAAATCCTGCACCTTGCGCTGCGAGACGACGTCCAGGCCAATCGTCGGCTCGTCAAGGAGCAACAGGTCCGGCCGGTGGAGCAGCGCCGCGATCAGCTCCATCCGCATCCGTTCGCCGAGTGACAGCTCGCGGATCGGCTGGCCGACGAGCTTGCGCACTTCCAGCAGGTTCGTCAGCTCGTCGAGGCGCCGGTCGAAGTCGGCCGGATCGATCCGATAGATCTCTTTGTGCAGCCGGAACGACTCCTGGGCCGGCAGGTCCCACCAGAGCTGATTCTTCTGCCCCATGACGAGGGCGAACCGGCGGCGATAGGCGATTTCCCGTTTCCAGGGAACGAAGCCGAGAACTTTCGCCTCGCCGGCCGTGGGATAAATGAGCCCTGAGAGCAGCTTCAGCGTCGTCGTCTTGCCGGCCCCGTTCGGGCCGAGAAAGGCGACCATTTCCCCCTGCTCGATCTGAAAGCTGACTCCTGCGACAGCGTGTACCTGATGATATTCGCGCCGAAATAATCCTCTGACCGATGCCCACAGCCCCTCGCGCTTGCGGTACACCCGATACGTTTTCTTGAGGTCCTTGACTTCGACGGCGATCATGCCGGTATCTTAGGGATCGCCACGCCCTTGGTCGAGCAGCGAAAGCCTGTTGCATATCATGGATGGCCCCATTCGTCTTGCCATTCGTCTTGTCCAATGAGCCTACGTGCACGTCGTCGATTCGGGCAACCAGCGGATTCAGAAGTTCGAAGTTCGGAATCCCCTGAGCCGGCGCAGTCCTGATCATAGCGCCGTTATTGCGTCCTGAAGGGGTCCCAGTTCATGTTTCCGGCGCGGGATTCGTGATAGCGCGCGTTTCCGAAAGCTTCCGCGGCGAGGGCAATCCGTTGGCTTCGCTGGTTGCAGCATTCTGTGTTCGGTTGGGAGAGCAGGCGGTCGGTGAGAACGGAAGATGTCCGACTAAACGGTTGGATTACCGAATACCACTGCCCTTTGAGAATAACTCTCCGCGGAATTGCGAGGGTGTTGGTTAACAGGCAAAGAGCATTCGGCGGGCAAAGAGATGCCCAAAGAGATGCCGGGGCGGCTCGCGGTCAGGACGACTTGTCCCGCCGCTGAGGTGTGCGAATACAGCCGCACTTCAAAAGTTGTGGTCCATCGACCTCGGAGGGGACCGCGGATTGCGCCGCAAGGATGTACGTCAAAGGTTGGGGAAGTTGGGCTGGAGCAAATCTGTCAGCGTGTTCGACCAGCGGCCGAACGAATCCTCGTCAGGAGACTCGATCCGGGGCAGCCCATGGCAACGCTGCGACTTGCGCAGCGGCGCGATCGCCCGACGGCTGGCGAACAGACGGCTAACGTACCGCGACCAAACGGCAAGCCGAGCCAGCATCAGATGTTTCTGTCGGCCTGCGCGCTAGGAGATCGAGCCCCACTGCATGCCAGTCAGTAGCAACCTGAACTGAGGTGTATGCGGTATGGCGCCAATCGAACCCTTCAGGCGCCGGCAATTCAGGCAAGCCCGGGCCGACGGTCGACGCGGCCCTCGCCGACCGCGACCCGGAACATGCTTGTACGATATCCCCCTCAGGCACGACAACGCGGGCCAACCGGACGGCCCAATCGTCAGGAATTCAGAAAAACCGTCAAAAATCTCGGCCAAGATCGGACGTGGCTCCTGGAGATGGACCCAAAGATTGCATCAACCGATTCCCACCCCACCCCCGCATCTGGTAAAATCTGTCACTGGCGTGTCCGGATGGCCCCGTCATCGTGCCTGAAGGAGGAAAAGAGTCTTGCTGTTGCCCTCGGAAAGCAGCGAAAGCATCGAACGCAAGATTGAGGCGGCCCGGGTTGGGGATGCCGCGGCATTGGGCCAGGTTTTGGACGTTTGCCGCAATTACCTGCTACTGACGGCAAATCGCGAGCTCGAACCCGAATTTCAGGCTAAGGTGGCGCCGTCTGATGTCGTTCAAAAGACCTTCCTGGAGGCGTGCCGAGATTTCGGCCAGTTTCGAGGCGGGACCGAAGCCGAATTCCTGGCGTGGTTGCGGGGCATTCTGCTCCATAACGTGGCGAACGTGCGCCGGGACTTCCGGGGCGCAGCCAAGCGCCGGTTGGCTCGAGAACAACCGTTATTCCCCGACGCGGGTCAACTTGCCTTCGATGCGCACACTCCGGGAAGCGCTCTTGCCGCACAGGAACAGCGAGAGCTGGTGGTCCGTGCGCTGGATCAATTGCCGGAGCATTACCGTGAAGTTCTGCTCCTGCGGCAGGAGGAAAACTGCTCGTTCCCGGAAATCGGGAAGCGCCTTGGGCGAACAGCCGAGAGCGCGCGCAAACTCTGGGCCCGAGCGGTGGAGCAGCTCAAAGAAATCCTGAAATCGCAATCCATCACGCGCTAGCGCGGAGCACGAGAGACCCGATGGGCGAGGATCGCTTCGACGAATTGCTGGCAGAGTATGACGAGGGGCTGGCCCGCGGAAAGCCCCTCGCCTCCCTGGCGATTTCTGGAGATCCGCAGCTCGAGCGCCGGCTCATCGAGGCCAGCGCGTGCCTGGACCTTCTGGAGTCCGCGTTTCCGCGACGTGCCGACTCGACGCGCGATGGTCGCCACGGCGCGACTGCACTCGCAACGCTGTTCCCCCAGCCGACGACGATTGGCCGGTTCGTGATCTGCCGGGAACTGGGGCGCGGCGGCCACGGAGTTGTCTTCCTGGCCTTCGACCCAGTCCTGAAGCGCGAGGTGGCCCTCAAGGTTCCGCGTCCCGAAATCCTGCCCAGCGCCGAAATGCGGTTGCGGTTCCGCCGCGAGGCCGAGGCCGCCGCGCGCCTCGCGCACCCAAATCTCGTCCCCCTACACGAGGCGGGAGAGATCGGCCCGGTGTGCTACTTGGTGAGCGCGTATTGCCCCGGCCCGACTCTAGCTGCCTGGCTGCAAATCCAGACGTCGCCCGTGGCCCCGGCGGCAGCCGTGCGTCTCGTCGCCCCCCTCGCTGAGGCCGTCGGTTCCATGCACCGCCAGGGGATCCTCCATCGGGACATCAAACCAGGAAACGTGATTCTGCAAATTCCGCCAGGCCAGAACGGCGAATCGGGCGCCGTTCATGTCGAGTTCGACGGACCGAACGCTGCGGTACCCAAGATCACCGATTTCGGCCTGGCCCAATTCGCCGAACAATCCGCGCTGAAAACTCGCACCGGCGCCGTGCTGGGCACCCCCGGTTATATGGCACCCGAACAGGCGGAAGGCCAGGGGACCAAGGTCGGCCCCGCCACCGACGTGTACGCGCTGGGAGTGCTGCTCTACGAATTGCTGACCGGGCGGGCCCCCTTCCAGGGAGTGACAGAGCTCGACACGTTGCGGCAGGTGGTGAGTGACGATCCGCAGCCGCCGCGGCGCGTGCGGCGCGACGTCTCGCGCGACCTGGACACTGTGGTGATGAAATGCCTGGAAAAGGAACCCGCGCGACGTTATCAGACGGCACAGGAATTAGCCGACGAATTGAAACGGGTCATCTCGTCCGAGCCAATTCGAGCTCGCCCTGTTGGTGCCGTCGGTCGCACGGTTCGCTGGTGCCGGCGGCGGCCTGCCGCGGCGATGCTGATTGGCATAACGGCCACAGCGATGATGGCGCTCGTTGTCATGGCGTTCATCCGCAATCGGGAGCTGTCAGCCTACAACGTCAACCTCGAACGACTCAATGAGAACCTGGCCGGCGCCGCCCGGGAGGCACGCGAACAACAGCAGATTGCCGAGAGCCACGCCCGACAGGTGAGCGAAGGCTCTTATGCCGTGCACATGTCACAGGCGGCGCTGGCTGCCCGCGAGGGCGACACGCGCGAAGCCGCGACGCTGCTGGAAGGTTGGGCCCCCGGGCCGGGCCAGCGGGATTATCGTGGTTTCGAGTATTGGTATCTGCAACAGCAGGTGCGACTCAACAATCAGCCGCTGCTGGCCACGGGTTCGCCATTGTATATCCTGTCGCGTTCGCGCGACGGCAAGACCGTCGCTGCGGGGGGCAAACAGGGGACCGTGTGGCTGTTCGACGAATCCACCGGCGCACCGCTGCGCACGATCGCCACGGGCCAGATCGAAGTCAACGGGATCGCATTCTCTGCCGAGGGGCGCGAACTGGCGACCGCCGGCGACGACGGCACGATTCGATTCTGGAACCTCGACACCGGGGACGAACGGCTCTGCATTCATGGACATCCGCAAAAAGCCTACCAGATCGTGTTCATCCACGGCGGATCGAGCATCGCGCTGTGCGGCAGCGATCCGGACATTCGAGTGTTCGACGTCTCCACCGGAAAACTCCAGTACTCGCTCACGGGACACACCGACCACGTTCAGTCTCTGGCCCTCGACGACGACGGGCGGACCCTGGTCTCGACCAGCAGCGATCGTACGTCGCGCCTGTGGGATCTCGAAAAACGGGCCGAGACCGGCTTGTACAAATCGGACCAGGGGGCCGTTCCGGTCGTGATCTCCCGGCAGCCGCCACTGCTCGTAATCGGAACCAACGCGGGAATCGTTGAATTGCGGCAGATGCCCGATGGTCGCGAGATGGGTTCAGCCGAGCACCTCGACACGATGAGAGCGCTCGCCTTGCACCCCGACGGTACACTGTTGGCTTCCGCAGACGCCGGAGGCAGCATCCGGCTGTGGCGCTTGCGGCTGACCGGCGAATTCGAAGCCAGGCAAGTCGCGCTCTGGCAGGCCCATCGCGGCGGCGTGGGATCGCTGATCTGGTCGTCCGACGGATCACGTCTTCTGTCGGCCGGCGCTGACGGTCGGGTCGTCGGCTGGAACCTGGCGGCCGCGCTGAACCCCAGGCCCCGAATGTTTTCGGTCGGTTACCCTGAGGATGTGAAATTGATCCCGAACACCGGTCTGCTTGTGACCACGGGGCAGCCCTTGACGGTTTGGAATTGGCGGACCGGCGCCAAGGTTCAGATGTTGCCTGAGGGAGGTTATTGGCGCGCGTCCGTTTCGCGGGACGGCCGGCTGATCGCGGCCACGACGCATTCCGGAATGCTGCGCGTCTTTGGACGGCTCGGTGAGGGGGACGATTCCCGGTACGAGTATCTCGCGGAATGGGATTCCGAAGGAGAGCTGACACGCGTGGAAATCGCCCCCGATTCACACACGGTCGCCGTAGCCCGCTGGCGTCGGGGAGAACAGAATGCCGGGCACGAGCACGCCATCTGGGTCCTCTCGCTCCCCGACCTCCGCGAGAAGCAACAGCTCCCCCCTGCCTCAATCAGCCAGATGGCGTTTGCGCCCGATGCAGAGCACCTGGCGCTGCGCACTGCGGACGGTTTGGCAATGTGGAGCCGCCGTGCGCAGAAGATGCTGTGGGAAGTTCCGCAAACTGACGCCGAAGCGCTCACCTTCAGTTCAGACGGCGAACTGCTGTATTCGCGAATTGACGGCCGCAGCGTAGTCATCCGCAGCGCGCGCGACGGCGAGCAACTGCTGCGCCTGGCCACGCATCGCCAGCACCAGACGTCACTGGCCGTGACGCCCGACGGCCGCACGCTGGCGACCGCCGACATCGACGGAATGATCCGTCTCTCGCATCTGCCGACGGGGCGGCCCCTGTTCGACCTTTACAGAGCCGGCCGCGCTGTCCACGTCGTCGGGTTTTCGACCGATGGCCAAAGCCTCGTGTGCGTCGTGGATGCAGGTGCGACCGTCGATCAAAAGCAAATTGTCGTTTTCGAAGCCGCAGGTGCGGATCACGATTAGCCCTCCCCGAGGGCCGGTAGATCAGGTCTCCACGAGAGTGTATACTCCACCAGCGTTCGCCTCGCGTATCTCGCCTGGAGTGGACGCGACCCGCGGATGCAGTGCCCGAGCCTACCGTCAACGGGCAGTCGGCGAAGCTTACTGCCCGTCGAGCACGGTCCAGTGGTCCCCGAACCGGAAAACAGGAAATTCCCACGATTCTTGTCCATTTCGCGTTCTCAAAACGGATTTATTAATTGGACAGGCGCTGTCAGCGTGCTTCGACGTTCTCCAACGTTCTGTCGCTTGTGGCTTGTTGCATTGCACCCTCTACGACTCGGCTCGTCGGCAGTGACTATGTCGCGGTAGTTCACAGAAGGAGGCTCGATCCCATGTCGCATGTTGTACGTCGATTAGATTGGGGAGTGATAGATCTCGACACAGTGGCTGGCCGAATCTTCTTCCAGCAGACTTGGTTTTATGACTGGCAGGTCGTGTCGCCGGTATCGCCGTGGACGCTCGCGGAGAAGCAGGCGTTTCATCACGCCCTTGACCGGCAGGTGTGGGGCCACTGGTCGATGCGCTTTCAGTTTGTTCCTCACGGCGCCACCGACTTCGCCAGACGATTTGTACATGGAATACCGATCAATCTGGACATAAAGTGGGTCACGCGGCCTGGAAGCTTCACGGTCAATGTTGTCAAGCGCCCTGGGCCGGTCGATCATAGTATCAGGCCCTGGGTTAATTTCACGACGAAGGTCATCCAGCTTTCGAAATGGGATACCAGTTCGTATACGGCAGTAAATGCGGCAAGTGCGTCCTCCCCAAAGCCATTTCAACCTTTGCCGCATGAGTTTGGCCATGCTTTGGGCACGGCGAACGATGATGAATATGCGGCAGGCCATGCTAACCTGGGCGACACGAACAGCATCATGAACATAGGAAGTCAGGTCCGCGCGCGGCACCTTGAATCGATCCGGGGCGAACTCAACGCGATGATGCCGGGGGTGACGTTTACGGTGGCGGGTCCACATCATGGCCATGGGCATGGCCACGGGCATAGCCACGGTATCGGGCATGGCGCGGCTCACGCACATCACTGAGCGCTGAGAAGACCGTCGCTCATGACCAAGCGGCTGTCAACGAACGATGCTCGCATGCGCCCAGCGTGACTTTCGAGCAGCCGCTGGAGGTATAACGGCTGGCGGATGCGCTCAGGGGGGCGTGGATCAGGTGCGGCAGGCGCTGGAGCATTTGCAATAGGGTCCTGGTCAAGCTCGACGCCACGCTCTGAATTTGGGCGTGGCGTTGTTGTTTTGACAATGGGCCTGGGAAGGCGTCGCGGCGAGTGATCCCAGACGAACCGAACAACCCGACAGACAAGGATTAATATTCCGGGAACTCACCGCTTCTCCGACAACTCCTCCAGTTTCCCGGTGCTGTCGCCGAAACTTTCAGTTCGCTGGCCCAGGCGGTTGAGCATCCAGACGTACAGGTTGCACAGCGGCGTATCCTTGGCGAACCGCAGGTGCCGGCCGGGGTTCAGTGCGTTGCCCCCCTTGCCCACGAGCAGGATCGGCAAGTTTCCGTGTTCGTGGGCGTTGCCATCAGCGATGCCGGCGCCGTACATGAGCAGCGAGTGGTCGAGCAGCGTGCCGCCCCCTTCCTTGACTCCCTTCAACTTGCCGACCAGATAGGCGAGCTGCTCGACGTGATAGGTGTTGATGCGGCCGATCTTGGCCTGCTTCTCCTGGCTGCCGCCGTGGTGCGACAGGTCGTGGTGCCCCTCCCGGATCGACAGGTTCGGATAATTGCGATTGCTGCTGTCGTTGGTGTACATCAACGTCACGAACCGCGTGGAATCGGTTTGCAGCGCCAGGACGATCATGTCCATGAGCTGCCTTAAGTGCTCGCCGAAGTCGCGGGGCATGCCGGCGGGCCGCGGATAGTCGGGAATCCCCTTCTCCGGCGCGTCGAGCTTGGGGGCGCCGCTCACCCGTTTTTCGACGTCCCGCACCGCGTACAGGTATTCGTCAAGCTTGTGCTGGTCGGCGGAACCGAGCCGTTTCTTCAGTGTCTGGGCGTCTTCGCGGGCAAAATCCAGAATGCTCTGCTTGCGTTTTTCGCGCTGGTTCTGGCTCTTCTTCTGATCGGCCGCCGTGCCGCCGCCGAAAAGCCGGTCGAACACCGCCTGCGGATTGAATTCCTTGGCGACGGGGCTGGTGGCCGTGCGCCACGAGATATTCGAGCTGTAGGCCAGCCTGCCGCAACCTCGCGATTTCCGCCGAGAAAATTCGGTGGACTAATTCCTCGGGCCACTTCAGAAGACGAAATCCGGTAACGAGGAGTTGCCAATTAACTGGTTCTGCCGCCGAATCGCGGCACCGTTCTCGCGAATCTCGTCTACGCTTCGAATACCCACCAGTCGCATCGATCGTTCCAGTTCCTCGCGGAGAATATCAAACGACCGCTTCATCCCGGCATAACCGCCGCCGCCGAGTCCCGCCACATAGGCGCGACCGATACCCACCGCCTTTACGCCGTAGCTCAGGGCGATCAGGACATCCTTTCCGTTTCTGATTCCCCCGTCCATCATGAAGTCCATTTTCGATCTTGCCATCTTGGGCATCTCTTCCGCGACAATGTGAAGCGTGGGCGGCACCCTGTCTTCCTGTCGACCGCCGTGGTTTGACCAGATGACGGCAGAGGCGCCGCTGTCCTCCGCCCGCTGGGCGTCGTCCGCGTTGTGCACGCCTTTCACGATGAGCGGCCCGTCGCCCCAAGTTTCCTTGATCCACCCGAGGTCATCCCATGTTACCGCCGAGGCGGCGAGCTGCGTGCCGATATCGGTGTAGGGCATGGGAGTTCCCTTGTCGTCCATTTGGATGTTGACGAATTGCATTATGCCGCCGTCTGCCCAGTAGCTGACCAGCCACGAGAGATGGGTGAGCATCTGAGGGAGAAGCCTGAGCTTTTCACGAAGGAGCCCAAGGCGCTGGCCGAGTGGAAGTCCCTTGAAGGATTGGAGTGCCGCAGTAGGCCTCATCCGAGCATGGACTGCTCGGTTGCCGGCCACCGCGGTGTCGATCGTCAGGATCAGCCCTGAGAACCCGGCCAGCTTAGCACGCTGAATGCCTCTCGTCGCGACATCCCGGCCGCCGCACAGGTAGAGCTGGAACCAGCATTTCCCTGCTGACGAAGCGGCCACTTCCTCCATCGGAGTTCCGGTTAACGTAGACAGCGCGCTGACTGTTCCCCATTCACCTGACACTTGCGCCGCAATCGCTTCCGCCTTGGGCCACACAGATCGAAGACTTCCTACCGGGGAAGCGAACCAGGGAACTTGCAATTCATGCCTTACAACCGTGGTGCGAAGATCCAGTGAATCGACCTTGATTGCTCCGCGTGCGGTAGTCATCGCCTGTTGAAAGGCCCGTACATTTCCCTTAAGGGTGATTTCGCTGTCTGCTGCGCCGCGGAAATATTCGCCAACAATCGGCGGCACGCGTCGCTCGAACAACTTCCACAGGTCGTCCGTAGTCTGCGCGTCGGCGACTCGATTCGCCCATTTCTTTTCGCTTCGCCGGTGAAGGGGCTCTAGAAGCAGTTTCATGTCGCGGTCCGTTCTGTCCCGTGTCTAAGCTGATGTGGAAAGCTCCGTGCATGCGGCAAGTCGCTCTAATTCGGCAATCAACAGGGCCCATTTATCCCGGCCGAAACGTTCGACGATGTCAGTCTGCAGACGCCCCCATGTTGGGTCTGCGGCCTCTAAGACATGGCAACCCCTGGAGGTTAATTTCGCGGCCCGCGACCGTGCATCGGCCCCCGTGGAAACCCTGACCCAGCCATCTCGCTGCATGGGCGTGACGGCCCGGTAGAGCGATGTACGGTCCATGCACAGATCCTGGGCCACACGCGAGAGCGGCTCCCCAGGATGTCGCTGAATCGCACGGAGAACAGCTAACTGGGTGACATTCAGCCCGGCCGATTCGAGGCAAGCGTCAAATGCCCGGGCCAGAATCCGCGATGCACGGCGGACTGTGGTGCAGACGCACGGCCGAGGAACGGAAGACATTGCGACAGCCACTGAATTTCAAGCTCCCGATTATGATGTATACACATCATAATCGGGATTGCGGTTTACGCAAGGAAGCCGAACCGAAAATCGTGAGATTTACGATCCACGCCCCTTGCCAGTCGTTGAGTTCCTGAAATAATTTCATTTCAGGCTGCGCGCTGATCATCGGCAAAATGGACTGTTGCGATTCTGATCGAACGCCTCGCTGGCCGGACGCGGATTGATGGCCGCTTCGGGGCGAATCGCGGGCGCTCACGCGCAGAGCAGGCCGTTTGGCCCACTCGATTCACAACGCTCGCGAGAAAATGTGCACTTCGCGCGTGTTGGGCGCGCATTCCCAGCGCATGCTCGTTCCAAACTGGCGGTTTTGTGAAATTCGCGCTTTCCAATATGAATAGTTTACAACTGATTTCGAGAAAATAGGTTGCGTTCGATTTGTGGCGTGAGAATCATTTTGTGCGCGATGCGCTGCGATTCGGGCACAGTCCGAACGGCGACGCAAGTCGCCATCCTGTCGGCGGATGCGGAGCGAATGGCCGCGCGAGCCGAAAATGCAGGCTGGCAGATTATTCACTCTATATTTATTCAAAAATTCTGTCTGACCCCGGCGGCTGGACAAATGACCTGGTCGCGAAATGAAATATCTTCTGATGACAGCAGGAGCCGGTGCGGGCCCGAACTTCGCCGCGCGCGATCTGCGGGATCGGCGGTCCCGTCGTTATGAAATTCGGACCCGAAGCGCTAACGGCCGACCGCACGGACGGCCGGTGCGCATCGCCAAAATTGTTCTCGTCGCGCCAGGGCGAAGCGGCCCTGGTCGGTAATCGCGAAGCGGGAGTTTTCGCCGTCACGCGTCGCGGAACTGCCGGAAGTGGGGCTTGTCGGGAATGGCGAAGTGGAGGGCGTTGCCGGCGATCGGCTCGCCGCGCTGTTCGATGTGGCGCTCCTGGATCGGTCCCAGAATGCCCGAGGCATTGCGCAGGAAGTCGAGCTGCTCGGGGCGGAAGCCCATCAGCCGTGCGCAGGTGGCGTCGACCGCCGGCAGGTTGGTTCCCATCACAACCAGGTGCGCTGGCTTCGGCGTCCCCATGATCGGACCGTCCCCCTCCATGCCCACGATGCCGTCCACGATCGCCAGATGCGGACGGACCGTGGCGGTGATGTCGAGAATCGACTGGCCGATCCCGGCGTGGTGCAGCACATTTTTGGGCCAGCCGTAGCAGACGCCCGGCATCACGCCGAACAGATTTTTCATCGACAGCGTCACTCCCGCCCAGTGGTGCGTTTTCATCTTGGGGAGCGAGACGATGAAGTCAGCCCGCCGCAGCGCTTGCGGCAAGTACAGCTTCGAGAGCTTCGTGAACCGCGTGCGGTTGTCGGCGGTGAACACGTCGTCGTAGTTCAGGTCGACGAACGAAATCCGATCGTCGTCGAGCACTTTTTCGAGTCCCGATTGCTCGAGCACGAAGCTGCTGTCGCGGCAGTGCCCCTGTCCCTCGGCGACAATCACCTCGGAGGCATCCCAGCGGCGGAAGACTTCGACAACAGCGCGAACGAACGCCGGGTGGGTGTTGATGTGCGGCTTGGTCACGTTCGGCTCGACGAGATTGGGCTTCAGCAGCACCGACTTGCCGCGGATCGTGTTGTGCGACACGCCCAGTTCCTCGAGACCGCGCCGGACGAGTTCGACCAGGTGCGGCCCGTATGATTTGGTCTTGCCGACGAAAACACGGGAACGCCAGAATTGCTCGGACGAATTCCAGAACCAGTTGCCGAGCGTCGCCGCGGTCAGCACTCCGCCTGCTCCTGCCAAAAACCTGCGGCGCGAGATCCGCGGCGGGGTCGTTGTGCCCGTTGATCGCGTCTCGTCGCTCATCGTAATCGAGTCGTGGTGCATGCGATTTTCCACGCGCAGAGCGGTTTCAAGGGGATTCGGGCGTGATCGGGGGACTTCCCAGCAATTCGAGCGAACGGGTCCCTGCGGCCAGCAGCAGGTACGCAAGCTGTGGGATGCAGTTCGAGCTGCGGGCGGCTCGGTCGTGGGCCGCGGCGAGCCATTCGTCGGAGTTCGACGGGCGGCGGCCCCAGGCGGCAAGGGCCAGGACTCCGTAACACAGCGACAGCGGCGCGCGAGTGGTCGGCAGAATGGATTCGAGGTAGTCGCAACCCAGCGTCACGATGGGCCCGTCGGCGTCTTCGACGCCCGACAGTGCGAGCAGTGCCAGCCCCGTCGGCGCGGGCTGTGGCTGCAAGTCGGTCCCGAAGACGGCCGAATTGCCGTAGTTCCAACCCCCCGTGCGGATGGCGCGGTCGCGGATCAGGCGCTCGCCGTCTCGCGTGCGCGCGTGCGAAGGCAGCCCGGCCCGCCGCAGAGCCAGCACGGCGTGCGCGGTGGGTTCGAG
This sequence comes from Planctomycetia bacterium, assembly GCA_016200145.1. Classification (GTDB taxonomy): domain Bacteria; phylum Planctomycetota; class Planctomycetia; order Planctomycetales; family Planctomycetaceae; genus JACQFH01. Next base: position 15,596 of record JACQFH010000028.1, read on the forward strand.
CCAACTGTGCGTCTTTTCGACCCACGACCAGCCGGCAATGCGGGGGTCGTGGCCATAGGGGGATTCGCCCGTCGGGGCCCACGTCGTGCCCTGCTGTGCCAGGAGCCAGTCGACCGCCTTGCGGCGCGAGTCGTGATGGCGGTCGGTGGCGATCCACACGAGGATCGCCAGCGGGGTCGTCCAACAGGGCCGCGGCAGGTCGGGCGAGATTCCCAGGGAACCGTCCACCTGCTGAAGATCTTTGAGCCAGTCGGCAGCGGAGGCGACGGCGCGGCGGGATGCGTCCGCGTCAGTGGTCGGGGTCGAGGCGGCCAGTGCCAGCGCCGCGAGGGCGGTCGGTTCGACGTACGAAGCGCCGCCCGAGCGATTTCCCCAGGCCGGCCCCGGCGTTCGCAACCGCAGCAGTTCCCGGTGCAAGCCGTCGATCCAGGCGCCGTTCACGTCACTTCGCCCCGCTCCCCAGGAAGCTGAACAGGCCCTTCCGCGCCTTCTTGTCGTCCACCTCGGGCTTGGCACCGGCCTCCGGCTGTCCGAACTGCTGCGCCATCTGCTCGATAGCCCGGGTCAGTTTGGCCTTGGGGGCCTGCATCACCAGCGGTACGCCGTTGTTGCGGGCTTCAACCATTGTGGCAAAGTCGTTGGGCACCTGGTACGAGATTTCGCGGCCGATCGTCTCGAGCGCCTTGTTCAGGCTGATCTGAGTGTCTTCCAGGCCGATGCGGTTGACCACGATGCGGATCTTCTTGGCCAGTCCGTCCGTGTTGTCGAAATATTGCATCAGGCGCACGACGTTGCGCAGGCACGGCAGGTCGAGCTGTGTGACCAGCAGCACGATGTCTGAAACGTCGAGCGCCGCCATGTCGAGCGCTCCGAACGACTTGCTGACGTCGATCACCAGGTGCGTGAACGTCGATTTGAGCAGGGCGACGACGCGGCGGAGCTGCTCGGCGGTGATCTTGAGGTTGTCATCGAGTTGCACCGGGCGCGGCAGCAGGAAGACGCCGCAGTCGTGCCGCGTGAGCGATCGTTTGAGCAGCGAATAATCGAGCCGCGTGATGTTTTCGGCCACGTCCTGGATCGTGTAATCGGGGATGATGTCGAGCCAGACGTCTGAGTCGCCCAGTGCGAAGTCGAGGTCGATCACGACGACGCTGTTCTGCTCAGACCGGGCCAGGATGCAGCCCAGATTGACCGCCAGCGACGTACAGCCCACTCCGCCGCTGGCCCCGGCGACGGTGATCACCTGGCACGAGCGGACCTGGCCTTCGCCCGCTCGCGACGAATTCGTCTGGCGGATGCGTTCGAGAGCCGACAGCACGTCTTCGAGCTTGAGCGGCAGGCTCAAGAATTCCTTGGCGCCGTTGCGCATGGCCTGCAAAATCAGGCTGCCTTCGGTCGACGAACTGATGACGAGCACGTGGCACTCGGGCAGCTCCTGCGAGATTTTCGCCACCAGCGCCATGGCCTTGGCGGCGTCGGAATCCAGCGCGATCAGCGCGATGTCCGGACGGGTCTGCATGACCACGTCCAGAAAAAAATCATAGCGCGAGCTTTCGGCTTCGAGCCAGACCGTGTCGATCCCCAGCATCAACGACTTGAGCGCGCCGCGCGTCGCGTCGTTGGGATCGACAAGGGCCAGCCGAACGATAGTCTTCATGATTTCCCTTTGGTTTCACATGCTGTCCATCAAACAGGGGCAAACTCAGAGCGATTCGAATCAGGGGGCGATCAGACCCGGGCGGTCTTCATAGCCGGCGTTCACTGCCTGCCGATCGTTGGCCGGGCGGATTCCCGAAGCCGGCGCAATCGGCCCGGTGGAATTTATGATCGGAGCCGGTTTCGAGGGCCGGGCGGGTTTATTCGTCCTGCCAGCCGTGTGCCCGGCCTGCGACACCTTGCCGGTGCCCGGCTGAGCGGTCGACCTGGCCTTCTGCCGGGCCGTCGTCTGCGGGGCCCTGAGGTCTTTGCGGCTCTGGTCTTTCAGAGCGGGCCCCGCGTCGCCGGCGCTGGCCTTGGACGACGCGGGAGTCGTCTTGGCGGGGACCGATGGCCCAGCCTGCACAGGTTCGGCTTTCGGGTTCGGCTTGCGAGCGGCGCTGCCGTCGTACATGCCGGGAGGCAGACCATTCGGCGGCATGCCGTTCGGGGCGCCCATCATGTTCGGCGGGCAATCCTCACCACCAAGTCCGAAATTCGTCGGCGGAGGCTCGGGGTCACGAGCATAGCGAGGGGTTTCGACGTAGCCGTTCCAATACAGCTCGCGATCGGTGGGCGGCGTCGTGCTGCGTCCCGGACCGTCGGGCAGTTGCGATTCGTCGGTGGGAGAGGCCAGCTCTGGCGTGACCAGAACGATCAATTCAGTTTCCGATTCGGTATGGGCCACGCGACGGAACGCGGCTCCGATCCAGGGCAGCTCGCCCAGGAAGGGGATCTTTGAGGTCGTCGCCTGGACCCGGTTCGAGATCAATCCGCCGATGATCAGCGTCTCGCCGAAATTCATTTCGACTTCGGTGTTCACGCGGCGCGTCGTCAGGCTGGGGACGGTGATCCCCTGCACAGTGACGGTATTCGACAGGTCTTTTTCGCTGACTTCGGGGCAAACCTGCATGCGCAGGCGTCCGCTCGACAGGATTGTGGGAACGAATTCAAGCTGTACGCCGAACGACTTGTACTGGATGCTCACCGTGCCCAGGCCCTGCGGGATGGGAACGGGGAATTGCCCGCCGTCGAGAAAGTTCGCGGGCCGGCCGTTGGTGGTCGTGAGGTTCGGCTCCGCCAGAATCGTCAGCAGGTTCTCCTGCTTGAGGGCTTCGATGAAACCCTGGAAGGCGTTGTCGTTCGAGACTGTTCCGAAGACGGCGGTGGCGGCGGTCGGCACGACGGCCGACGAAACCGGTCCCACGAAGCCGCCGAACGGATTGGCCAGGTTCGTGGAAGGCGACTGGTTCGAGAAAGGTACGAGTTGCCCTGCCAGCGATCCGACGTAGTTGTGCTGCCGCAGTTGCAGGAAATTGAAGCCCAGGGCGCGAATCTTGTCGCGCTGTGCTTCCATCATCCGCACGCGGAGCATGACGGTCTGCACGCCGCTCACTTGCAGGTAATTGAGGACCTTGGCGAAGTGCATCTCGGCAAGTTCGACGATTTTCGTGGCCTGGCCGGCTTCGTCGACCCATCCTAAGAGCAGTACTGCGTCTTTCACCTTGATCGCCTGCACCGACGAGCCCGGGGCCGCTTCGCGAACGAGGGCCTGAAACTGCCGGACGTCGTCTTTGATCAGGACGTCGACGGTGTAGCTTTGCCCGTGTTCGTCGACCAGCGTAATCGACGTGAAGCCGGGCGCGAGGGCCACGAGCCGCACCTGCTGGAAATTTTCGACGGTGGTGATCCGCACGACGGCCGGGTCGAAGCTGTCGACGGTCCGGATTTTCGCAGACAGTTCGAGCAGCCGGACTTCCTTCTCCGAGAGCGACAACTGGCTCGTCTTTGTCGTGGGCCGGTAGACCAGAACGTTTCGCGAATCAGGCTGCGCCTGCGCCGCGGGTGCGGCCCAGCACATCAGAAAAGCGAGCACGATTCCGATCGTGCCCGCGCGTCTCATCAGTTCCGCATGCATCCCTGCACCTCATCCTTGATCGCCGGGGCCCTTCCGGCAGCGTGATTGAGTTACCCCGCCTCGACCGCTGTCAAATCCGTCTCCAGTTCTTCCGCAGGCTCGGCCGCAGTGGGCTGGGCCGCGTCAGGCTCGGCCGCAGCGGGCTCCGCCGCTTTGGACTTCGAAATCGGCAGCTTGATCGTTTCATCCCGCTTTTTGTCCCCTTCGAAGATCGTGATCGTCCACGATTCGTTGGTCGGATCGGCCGGCTTAACCGGCTCCTGCACGACCGGTTTGGCTTCGACGACCGGCTTGGGCTCGAATTCTTCTTTGTCCGAACCTTTGGTCGCCAGCAAATCGTCGAAGATCTTGTCGTCGACGGCCGAGACGTGCGCCTCGGCCTTGTCTTCCGTGTTTCGCAGAGAAATCTGAATCTTGCCCTTGGCGTTGGCCAGGTTCAGGACGTGCGCCTGTTCAGGCGTGACGAGCACCGACAGATTCTCGGCCTTGGCCCCTTTGGCAGCATCGTTTGCGCCGGCCCCTTCGCCTTCCCGATTGCGGTCGATGGCGAAGACTTCGATGTATTCCAGGACAGTCTTCGTCCGCGAAACTTCCGAACCGCCTTTCTGCTTTTGCGTGTACGTACAGAGCACGTCAATCCGGTCGTGAGCGCGAATCATTCCGCTGTGCACCATCGTCATGTTGACGGGGATCGACGCCAGACGCATGCCCGGAGGGATCATCGTCGAGATGCCGAATTGTCCTTTTTCGCCCAGCTTGGACTGCATGACGACGTCGCCGGGATAAGCCTTGCTCTTCAGGGCGCGCTCTTCATACTGCGACGCTTCGGTGACGGCGCCCAGCGGGACGTTTTCCCGTGGCCACTGTTCGAAGGCGACATTGGCGGCGTCGAGCTTGACGCCCCCCGAGATTTCCTGCTTAACAACCAGCACCGGCACAGTTTCCTTGACCTTTTGTTCTCCGGAGAGAATCTGCTGGACACCCAGCATCGCGACCAGGCCGCAACCCAGGGCCATGGCCAGAAGCACAATCGACTTGGTCTTCATCTCGATACCCACCCGATCAATTAGTTCATCGGCTATGAATGTTAAAGTCTTCAGCTTATGACGACTGTAGCGATTGGAATGGTCGTATTGACGTTAGACGATTCCAGCGTAGAAAAAGTAGGCGATCGACCCGATGCAGATCGGGATGCCATAGGGAAGCAGCAACATCCGAGGCTTGCGTTCGGCGGCAATCTGGGAAAGCTGGCGAGGATCCTTGATCTGCGTCCATTCCGACAGGATCGTCAGGAAATTCGCGTAATGATGGATGAAGCTCTTCCGGCGCCAAACCATCCACACCGCCATCACGGCCCCGACGATCGCCGACACACAGAAGGCGTAAATCGTGATCGAGGCCCCCAGCCAGGCGCCGACGCCGGCCATCAGCTTGACGTCACCGGCTCCCATGCCTCCGACGCTGTACAGGGGCAAAAGGCAAGCCAGGCCGACGACCATGCCAAACAGGGCGGCGCTCAGACCTTCCCAGCCCCCGACAAAGCAGTTATAGGCCAGGCCCGACAGGACCATGGGAAACGTGATCCAGTTGGGGACGCGCAATTGTTTGCCGTCGATCCAGGCCGCGACGATAAGCGTTACGCTGACCAGAATCGCGGGCCAGTGAGCAATAATTCAGGCCCCGCCCACGGAATCCCGCAGGCAGGGCGGCGCGCCGGCCGGCGTTCGGGGGCCGATCCGATCGCCTGAGCCGGCTCGCGAACTGACGACTACGAACCGCCCAACTGGCCCGAGACGTTCGTGAACGTTGACGACGCGTTGGTGCCCACCGCCTGAATGGCCGTGAGGCACACGACGATGATCAGGGCCAGCATCACGGCGTATTCCACCGCTGTCGGGCCGTCTTCCGAAACCAGAAAGTTCTTGATCGAGCGAATCATTTTGCCTACCCCTTAAGAGAAGTCCTCTGTGAAAGGTCCGGGCGCGCGTCGATTGCCCCTGCAGGTCTTTCAGAACCGGGCCGAGAGGGAAACGACAATCCGGCGTGCGTCAAACGAAAATACTCAACCGCACCGAAAATCCACTGCGACTACGAACCGCCCAGCTGAGCGCTGACGCTCGTGAACGTGGTCTTGGCGTTGGTGCCGACGGCCTGAATCGCGGTGAGGCACACCACGATGATCAGAGCCAGCATGACGGCGTATTCAACCGCTGTCGGGCCATCTTCGGAGACCAGAAACTTCTTGACGCTCAATGCCAGTGACTTCATGGGATGTCCTCTCAAACGAAAGCCAAGTGAAAACCTCACAATGAGGTTAGACCCGAAGGGAAGCCGCCGACCGTTTCAGAATCTGCTTCAATCCGTGAATTGGCCGCGAGGCGCCTGGCGGCAGGCTGCCTCTCTCTGCAAACGTAGGTCACGCCCGGGGGCAGTCAAGGAATTCTGAACGGGGAACTTTAACGTTTTTCGCGGCGCACGCCTGATTTCGCAGGTTCGGCGGCGCCTCTGGCGGGCAGGCATCCACCCGAAATTTTCCTGAAAATCCGGAATTCCGTGAGAATTAGCGTCTCCGTGGATTCAAATAGGCAGTTCTCCTGTGGGGGGCCACTGACCTTGGATTCCGAGCGACCTGAGATCCACGAACTGCTCCAGAAGGCCGGCGCCGGCGATGGCGGCGCTGTGGACGCACTGTTTGCCCGCCACCGGGACCAGTTACACAGGGCCGTCGCACTGCGCCTCGACGGGCGGGTCGCGGCACGCTGCGACGCTTCCGACGTTGTTCAGCAAACGCTGATGGAGGCCTCCCGGCGCTTGCCGCAATACCTGCAGCGCCGGGACATCCCGTTCGCGCTGTGGCTGCGGGGGTTGGCGTGTGAGAAAGTGATTCAACTGCACCGACGTCACCTGGGGACCGACAAGCGCGCCGCCGGCCGCGAGCAGCTGGCCCTGCCCGCCGATTCGTCGGCGCAGTTCGTGCGCGGAATGCTGGCGCGGGATCCGTCTCCCAGCCAGACGCTGATGGCCGTGGAACTCGCCGAGCGGTTGCGGCTGGCTCTGGCGCAACTGGACGACGACGAGCGTGATTTGATCCTGTGGCGGCATTTCGAGCAGCTTTCCAATCGCGAGGCGGCTGCACTGCTGGGGGTGACGGCCGCCGCTGCCAGCAAACGGTACGTGCGGGCGCTCGAGCGGCTGCGCGGCGTGTTGATCAATTCAGGAGAATGAACAATGCCGGATGAATCCCTGCTGCTGGGCCAGCTTGCCGATGAATTCACGGCCCGAGTGCGCGCCGGGGAGATGCCCGACGTCGACGCGTATGCGGCCCAAAATCCGAATCTCGCAGAACGCATCCGCGAGTTGTTTCCGACGCTGATGCTCCTGGAAGGCATGGCGGGCGGAACGGCCCACAAGCCTGCCGGAGAGGCCGTGGCCGTCGCACCCGGTTCGGTGTTCGGCAACTACCGCGTCGAGCGCGAGCTCGGCCGGGGAGGCATGGGGATCGTCTATGAAGCGATCCATCAGCCACTTTCCAAACGGGTCGCGCTGAAGGTTCTGCTAATCCATGCCTCGCAGGCACCCGGACAATTAGAACGAT
>JACQFH010000391.1 GCA_016200145.1 Planctomycetia bacterium
AAAACCGCCCGGAGGCTGCCCCATCCGGCCGGCCATCAGGTCGACGACCGATTCGGGGAATGCCAGCTCGCGGTTCGGGTCGAGCACGTCCCGGGCTTCGAGATTGTTCGCCAGCAGGAACAGGGCCATGTCCCCCACCGATTTCGACGTGGGCGTGACCTTGACAATATCTCCGAACAACTGGTTCACGTCCGCGTAGATCCGGCACACGTCGGCCCAGCGGCCGGCCAGGCCCAGCGCGGCAGCCTGCTGGTAGAGATTGGTGGCCTGCCCCCCCGGCATTTCGTGCAGGTAAATATCGACGTCGGCGACTTTCATCCCGCTTTCGAACGGGGCGTAGAAGTTGCGGACCTGGCCCCAGTAATAGGCGATCGATTTGAGGTGCCCCGCGTCGAGCCCGGTGGCGCGTGAGCCGTGCCGCAGGGCTTCGACGATCGAATTGAGGTTCGGCTGCGACGTCATGCCCGACATGGGAGCCAGCGCCGCATCGGCGATGTCGAGCCCCTGCTCGGCCCCTTTCAAAATCGAGGCTCCCTGGACGCCGCTCATATCGTGCGTGTGGAAGTGGATGGGAATTCCGACTTCCTGCTTGAGCGTTTTGATCAGCTTCTCGGCGGCGTAGGGTTTGCACAGGCCGGCCATATCTTTGATGGCCAGCAGGTGCGCCCCCATGCCTTCCAACTCTTTGGCCAGTTCAACGTAATACGCCAGGTTGTATTTGGGCCGCTCGGGATTGAGGATATCGCCCGTGTAGCAGATGGCCGCCTCGCACAGGGCGCCAGTGTCGAGCACCGCGTCCATTGCCACCCGCATGTTGGGGACCCAGTTCAGCGCGTCGAAGATGCGGAACACGTCGATCCCCGCCGCGGCCGCCTCGGTGACGAAGGCTTTAACGACGTTGTCCGGGTAATTCGTATACCCGACCGCGTTGGAAGCCCGCAGCAGCATCTGGAAGAGGACGTTCGGGATCTTCTCGCGCAACTGCACGAGCCGGTTCCAGGGGCATTCCTTCAGGAACCGCATCGACGTGTCGAATGTGGCCCCGCCCCACATTTCGATCGAGAACAGTTGCGGGCAGTGGTGCGCGTAGGCGTCGGCAACTTGCAGCATGTCGTACGTCCGCATGCGCGTGGCCAGCAGCGACTGGTGTGCGTCACGAAACGTGGTATCAGTGATCAGTAGCCGCTTCTGGTCGAGGACCCACTTGCTGAAGCCCTTTGCGCCGCGTTTTTTGAACTCGTCGCGTGTGCCGCGCGGAAGTGGCTGCGACCCGTCGACCTTCGGCACGGGAGCCGGATCCGACGGGATCTGCGATGGCTTCTTCTTAATCAGTGGGTTGCCGTTGACCAGGATGTCCGCCAAAAACGTCAATAGCCGCGTGGCCCGGTCTTTGCGCTGCACAAACCGGAACAGCTCCGGCGTTTCGTCGAGAAACCGCGTGGTGCAACCGCCCGCCAGAAACGCGGGGTGCGTAATCAGGTTGATCAGAAACGGGATGTTGGTCTGCACGCCGCGGACTCGGAATTCCTGCAGGCAGCGCTCCATTCGCCGGGCCGCGTCGACGAACCGCGTCCCCTTGCTGATCACCTTGACCAGCAGCGAGTCGTAAAACGGGGTCACCACGGCGCCCGAGAATGCCGTCCCCGCGTCGAGCCGGATGCCCATTCCGCTCGCCGACCGGTAATGCGAAATGCGGCCGTAATCGGGCATGAAGTTATTCGCCGGGTTTTCGGTGGTCACCCGGCACTGGATGGCGAATCCCCGCGGCTGCAACGCCTCTTGCGAGCCCAGCCCGACTTCAGGATCGCTCAGCGGCACGCCCTGCGCGACAAGGAGCTGGCATTTGACGATATCGACGCCGGTGACTTCTTCGGTGACGGTGTGCTCGACCTGGATGCGCGGGTTGACTTCGATGAAATAGAAGTCGCTCGTGTCGCCGTCCAGCAGGAATTCGACAGTCCCCGCGTTCTCGTATCGCACGGCCCGCCCGATCTTAAGCGCCGCCTCGCAGATCCGATCGCGGAGCGCAGGATCGAGGTTGGGCGAGGGGGCGATCTCCACGACCTTCTGGTGCCGCCGCTGCAGCGAGCAATCGCGTTCGAACAGGTGCACGAGGTTCCCGTGCCGGTCACCCAGAATCTGCACCTCGATGTGCCGCGCGCGGCCGATGTACTTTTCGACGAACACTTCGTTCGATCCGAAAGCCGTCTGCGACTCGCGCTGCGCCTGTTCCAGGGAGCCGGCCAGCTCACGTTCGGCGTGGACGACCCGCATGCCGCGGCCGCCGCCCCCTTTGGACGCCTTCAGGATCACGGGATATCCCAGTTTTTCGATTGCCCGCCGCGCGTCATCGAGGTGCTTGACCGCGCGGCCCGTTCCGGCAAGAACCGGGACGCCGGCGCCAACGGCGATTTCGCGGGCAGCCGTTTTGTCGCCAAGCTGCACGAGCATTTCGGACTGTGGGCCAACGAAGGTGATTCCGGCATCGCGGCAGGCGCGGGCAAAATCGGCGTTTTCCGAAAGGAACCCGTATCCCGGATGAATGGCATCGACGCCGTGCCGCACCGCGAGCGCCACGATCGAGGGGATGTCGAGATAAGCCCGCAGCGGTTCGCCGGCCTTGCCAATCGGGTAGGCTTCGTCGGCCTTGAAGCGATGGAGCGCGTAGCGATCTTCGTGCGAATACATCGCCACAGTGCGAATTGCCAGTTCGTGAGCAGTCCGAAACACACGAATGGCGATTTCGCCGCGATTGGCGACGAGCAGCTTCCGAAATCCGGGCATTTACCTGGCGGGCCTTCCCCTGCTGAACGTGAGTTTTGACGAGCTAAAGTAGCAGGCCAGTCGCGTTTTCTCCATCAAGCGCCAGACCAAATCGTTTAACCGCGACCCGCAAGGGGAGCGCGTATCGAACGTCTGTGATGTCGGCTCCGTGCCCCGCTTCGCGGCGGCCGGGGCACTGCACCGCAGACAGGACGTCACTCTGTCGCGTCGCTCACGTGGATTCGCACGCGATCAGCGGATCGTCTTCCTGCACGTGAAGTGCCCCGGCCGCCAAAAAACCGGCCGGGGCACGCTCGCGCTGCTCCTCACGGCTGTGATTCGCGAAATCGCTCAATAACTTGAGCGGGGCTGGCGGTGCCGGTGACCCCGATCTGCTGGATCGTGATCGAGGCCACGAGACAACCGAGATGAGCCGCCTGGGCGGGGGTGGCGCCGGCAGCCAGCGCCGAGACAATGCCGGCGGTCGTGCTGTCACCCGCACCGACGATGTCGATCGGGCCTTCGACCCGAATTCCCGGAATGTGTTGTGCAGATTGCCCGTCGGCATACAAGATTCCGTCCGGGCCGATTGTCGCGTAAACGGGGCCGCCGATTTGCCTCGATAGCTCACCGGCCAACCGGCGCACCTCCTCGAGGGCGCCAGCTGCCGAAGATTCCCGTACGTCGGCAGAAAGCCCGAGCGCGCTCAGCATTTCGCTGCGATTCGGTTTTGCCAGAATATTGCGGAACAGGCCGAGATGGCTGCGGCTGTCAGCGAAGAATGTCACGTTCGGGTGCTGCCGGGCCAGTTCCGCCAGGCGGTCGCGCACGGCATCGGTGATGACCCCCTGGTTCTGTTCGGTCACCTGATCGGCGACGATCACGGCATCGACGCGGCTGGAAATGTCATCGAGACGGGCAATCACCTGGCGATCCTGTTCGTGACTCGCAGGCGTCCGGTTCTTGACGTCGAGCCGGTTCAATTCACGGGCAGGGCCTGTTGGCTGCGAGAGCATGGGCTTCGTGTACGTCGGCGTCATGCGGTCTTCGCGGACAATGACGCCCTCGCCGTCGATGCCGCGTTCGCGAAGCGTGCGGAGCAGTTCAAACCCGTCGCCGTCATCGCCGATGACGGAAATGGCGTGGAGTTTGCCGATCCCCAGCGCGCTCAAGTTATTGAGCACCGTCCCCCCGGCGCCGGGGTAGCAGCGGATCTTTGCGATCTGGTAGGCGTCGAGCCCCGTCTCGACCGACACTTCGGTGAGGCGAGAATCGAGGTCGAGGTATTTGTCGAGAAACAGGTCCCCCACGAGCGCGATCCGAATTCGCGGCAGGGAGTCGAAAATCCGTCGCAGGGCGGCCGAGTCGAGCATGAGATTGAAAATTGTAAGGCAATCCCTGAGAATTGGCGAGTCGCCTGTTTCTAAGCGCTCACCTCAAGGAGTATTCCGTGCGAATCGTCAAGTTCACAGCCGCCGTTATGACGATCCTGGCAGGCCTGGTCCCGCTCACTGCGCAAGCGCAGGGCGACAAGAAAGCCGACTCGAAAAAAGCGCCGGGCAAGGCGCGGCAGACTCCGTGGACGACGTCAAAGGTCGTCGGCACGCCCGAGCCCCCGGCCCCGTATCGTGCCCAGCAGGTCTTTCCCAAACTGAAGTTCAGCGAACCACTCGCCATGATGTGGGTGCCCGGCTCGAACCGACTGCTGATGGTCGAGCGGCGCGGCAAGATCTTCACATTCGAGAACTCGCAGGCGGTTGAAAAGCCCGATCTGCTGCTCGACACGGGCAAATCGACGTACGGTGCGGCACTCCATCCGGATTTTCAGAAAAACGGGTTCGTCTACGTCACATACATCGTGAAGGATGGCGATCCGCTTCCCAAAGGGAGTCGGGTTTCGCGCTTCCAGGTCGGCAAAGATACACCGTGGCGCTGCGATCCGAAATCGGAAAAAGTGATTCTCGAATGGCCGTCGGGCGGTCACAACGCCGGCTGTGTCGCATTCGGCAAAGATGGCTTCCTGTACCTGGCTTGCGGCGACGGCAGCGGGATCGCCGATGAGCTCCAGACCGGCCAGGATGTCAGCGACCTACTAGCGTCCCTGGTGCGGATCGACGTCGATCATCCCGACGCCGGCAAAGAATACGGAATCCCCAAAGACAACCCGTTCGTGGGGATGCGCAATGCGCGGCCCGAGATCTGGGCGTATGGCCTGCGCCAGGTCTGGAAGTTCAGTTTCGATCGGCAGTCGGGCGACCTGTGGGCCGGCGAAGTGGGCCAGGATTTGTGGGAGTCGGTCTACAAAATCGAAAAAGGGGGCAACTACGGCTGGAGCATCAATGAAGGCTCGCATCCGTTCCGCCCCGATCGCCCGAAAGGTCCCACGCCAATTTTGAAGCCGCTCGTCGAGCACTCGCACTCCGACTTTCGCTCTCTCACCGGCGGGTTTGTCTACCGCGGTTCCCGCCTCAAAGAGCTGGCCGGCGCGTACATCTACGGTGACTACGACACGGGCAAGATCGCCGCGCTGCGGTACGACGGCAAGAACGTCACCATGCAGCAGGAGCTGGTCGACACGCCGTTCCGCATCATCACGTTTTCGGAAGACAAGTCGGGAGAACTGTATTTCGTCGACTTCATGAACGGGACGATTTTTCAATTGGCCCCCGCGCCGAAGACCGACGTAGTTTCGACGTTCCCCCGCAAATTGAGCGAGACGGGCCTGTTCGCGTCGACGAAGGATCATGTGCCGGCAGCCGGGACGGTCCCCTATTCGGTCAACGCCGAGTTGTGGTCCGACCATGCGCTAAAAGAGCGCTTCCTGGCGTTGCCCGGCACGTCGCAGATCGAATTCGACACGGTGGAATATCCGCAGCCGGCGCCGGGCGCGCCGCGCGGCTGGCGATTTCCCGACGGGACCGTCGCCGTCAAGACGTTTTCCATGGAGATGGAAAAGGGCAATCCGGCCAGCCGCAAACGACTCGAAACCCGCCTGCTCCATTTCGAGCAGTTGGCCGGTACCGAAGAAGTGGGAGATCAGGTGTGGCGCGGCTACACGTATGTCTGGAATGACGACCAGACCGACGCCGAGTTGCTCGAATCACGCGGCGCCGATCGCGAATTGACGGTTCGCGACGCCTCTGCCCCCGGCGGAATGCGGAAGCAGACCTGGCATTTTCCGAGCCGGGCCGAGTGTACTCTCTGCCACACGATGCCTGCCAAGTACGTTCTGGGCCTGAACACATTGCAGATGAACAAGTCTCACGACTACGGAAATGGCCACGTGGCCAATCAACTGCATGAGCTGGAAGCCCGGGGCATGTTCAAGTCCTGGTCCGTATCTTCCAAACCACCGCAGGATTTGCCGCACCTGGCAAATTACCGCGACGAATCGCAGCCGATCAACGATCGCGCGCGGTCGTACCTGCACTCGAATTGCGCGCACTGCCACATGAAATGGGGGGGCGGCAATGCCGAGTTCCAGTTGCTGGTCACGTTGCCGCTGGCTGAGTTGGGGATCGTCAATACGCGTCCCGGCCAGGGGCAGTTCGACCTGACGGATCCGAAAGTCCTCGTGCCGGGCAGTCCCGAGCGATCGATGATCTACCACCGCATGACGAAACTGGGCCTGGGGCGCATGCCGCACGTGGCCTCGAACGTCGTCGACGAGCAGGGCGCCAAACTGCTCCGCGACTGGATTGCCGGGCTACCCGCGAAGTAGGTCAGGCTTTCCAGCCTGACAGCGCTGGACGAATGTCGAGAGTTTCGGGTCGTAAGCCAATTGGAATCGCTACGGCCGAAGAAAACCGCCACACTGCCGGGTCGCATCCGGTGCTGGAGGTCGTGATTTTCAGCCACAGGCACACTGCCGTCAGGCTGGAAAGCCTGACCTACTTCAGCGCCGCCACGGTCTTCTCGGCCATCGTGACCGTGTTAAAGCCGGCGCGCACGGCGTCACGGCCGCGAGTCGCAAGCTCGAACCGGCGGGCTGGATCGGCAATCAGTTCCGAAAGGCCGCGCGCCAGGTCCACCGGGTCGTCGGGATTCACGAGCACGCCGCCGCCGGTTGCCGCGAGCATCTCGGGGAATGCGCCGTGGCGCGGCTGCACGACCGGCACGCCGTTCGCCAGCGCTTCGAGCACGTAAAGCCCCTTCGGCTCGCGATACGTCGTCGGCACCGAGAGAATGTCGAGCGACTTGAGGAACTCGACTTTCTCAACGTGGCCCGGCGGACTGCCGGCATAGTGGAACGCGTCCCCCAGGTCGGCTGCTCGACGCTGGATGTCGCGAAAGTATTCTTGGTCGCGCGGCCCCAGATACCCGGCGGCGACAAGGCGCGTCCGCGGGTGCTGCTCGTGGACGATGCGAAACGCGTCGACGAGTGCGTGCAGCCCCTTCTCCGGACAGATGCGGGCAAAGTAGCCGATCGTCAGCGGATCGCCGGGCCGTCCCCGCGGAACGCCGTCATGTCCTGCCAGGTCAATGCCCAGCGGCACCACGTGCATTCTCGCGCGGTCGAGTCCGAGGATCTTCGCCATCGAGTCGCGGTAGTACGCGCTGTGAACAAGAAACCGATCGAACAATTTCGCGTGCTGCCGCAGCAGTTTCAGCGCCTGTTCGCGATACGGTTCGATCAGGTCATTCAAAAAAATGTCGTCCCCCTGCAGGATGCAGACGACGGGACCTGCATAGACTTGTTTCAAGCGCGGCAACACTCCGGCCAGCAGTGCATTGCTGAAACAGACGACATCGGGTTTGAGATGTTCCCCTACGTGGCGGACAAGCTCGTCGATCTCTCGCGCCTGGGGCCCCTGATCGCCTTCCAGGAGCGCGACCGTCAGCCGTCCCAGTTTGTTCGCGCTCGTGCTGAGTGCGAATTGGGTCACCAGACGGATGAGCCAGGGAGCATCGAGCCACCGCGTCGCCGCGCGGGGCAGCCGGTTCCACAGGGGAATCAGCGCATCGAGGTACACGTTGATCCCGCCCAGATACACGTGCCGCGCGCTGACATCCTGTTCGTCGACCCGAATCGGCGTGTACGTGGGGATCAGGCTGACTTCGTGACCGGCGGCGATCAGGGCCCGGGCCAGCGTGTTGTCGTGCATGCACGACCCGCAGAACATCCCTGCACCGCCGGCCGTAATCAGGGCGATGTGCATGCTAGACGAACGATTTTCCTTCGAGCTTCGAAATCGATTCGCGGATTTCGGCAGGAACCGGAACCGGCTTCTGCGCGGCGTAGTCGAACGCAACCAGCGTCGAATCCCCGTCGGCAGCCACGGCACCCAGCGCTTCGCTGATAATCCGGTGTTCCATCTTCAGGCTGCTGGTGCCGATCCGCGTGATCCGCGCTCCCACGTGCACCGTATCGGGGTATGTCAACTGGCGGCGGAAGTTGCACGACAGGGCGGCCAGAATCGGCCCGATTCTTCGGCTGCCCGCCGACTGATCGAGGCCCGCCAGGTCTCCATAAGCGATTCTCGCCGACTCGAACCATCGCAGGTAGACGGTGTTGTTGACGTGCTGGAAGGCATCCTGATCACCCCATTGGATCGGAAGGGTGATCCAGACGGGGAATCCCACTTTGAGGGCATTGAGCTCGGTCTCGGTCAAGAGTTACTCCTCGTTCATGGTGGCCTATTGCGAGAGGAGGGACTCGAACCCTCAACCCTTGCGGGACCAGATCCTAAATCTGGCGCGTATGCCAATTCCGCCACTCTCGCGCATTTTCATTCCGCCACGGGATTTGCCTGACGGTCGTCGATGGAAATGATAATGCGAAATCAGGAATTGAGCCACAGGTCAGATCGGCTGGCGGCTTACGCAAGATGCCCAAAGAAGGCAAACAGCCGGGAGAACCTTCTTGGTGGGGCAGGTACCAGGAAAGTCCAACATCCGGCTGCTTACAGATTCCATGATACGGGCCCGAATACCCGAAAGCAATGGGCTGTTTCTCGGGATTGACTCAAATTGCCCTTCCTGTGATGATCCGCACGCCTGCGGCCGTAACCTCTCTGTTCGGCACGCTTTGCAATGGATTGACTGACTGCAAGGGACTGCTCGCGACGATGCTGAATCACCTGGTGGACCTCATCCAGAGGCTTGGAA
This sequence comes from Planctomycetia bacterium, assembly GCA_016200145.1. Taxonomy (GTDB): domain Bacteria; phylum Planctomycetota; class Planctomycetia; order Planctomycetales; family Planctomycetaceae; genus JACQFH01. The sequence goes on from JACQFH010000391.1 coordinate 8,872, forward strand.
CGCCCCGCGTGCTCGTGCTGGGGGATGCAATCCTCGACCGCTACATCTGGGGCGACGCCGAGCGGGTCAGCCAGGAAGCCCCCGTCATCCTGTTGCGGGCTGATCGCGACGAAGTACGCCTGGGGGGCGCGGCTAATGTGGCCAACATGGTCCGCGGACTGGGGGCGGAAGTCACCCTGGCGACCGTCGCGGGCGCCGACGCGGATTCCGCCGTCTTTCGCCGCGAATTGGCCCGTGCCGGGATCGGCGGCGGCGCCGTCGTGTGCGATTCCAGCCGCCCGACGACCGTCAAAGAGCGATTCATCGGGCGCGCCCAGAACCGGCATCCGCACCAGATGCTGCGTGTCGACCGGGAAACACGGGCCCCCGTCGAGGGCCACATCGCCACTGAATTGCTCGAGCGCCTCCTTCCCTCGGTCGGCGACCACCAGGCCGTCCTCATTTCGGATTATGGCAAAGGAGTCTGTACGCCCGAAATCGTACAACGGGTGATCGCGGCGGCCCGCGAAGCCAGAGTTCCGGTGATCGTCGATCCGCGCCCGGGCAGCGACTATGCCCTGTATCGAGGAGCGACGGCAGTCACCCCCAACCGGCTGGAGACGCGCCTGGCGACCGGCCGCGAAATCCGCACGTCCGAGGATGCGTTCGAAGCCGGGCGCCAGATGTGCCGCGATCTCGAGCTCGACCATGCCTACATTACGCTCGACAGCGACGGCATCGCCCTGGTCTCGGCAGACGGCTCGGCGCAGCAACTTCCCACGCGGAAACGGCAGGTGTACGACATCACCGGCGCCGGGGACATGGTGCTGGCGACGATCGGCGTGGGGCTGGCGGCAGGCATTGCGCCGGTCGACATGGCGCGCCTGGCGAACGTGGCCGGCGGCCTGGAAGTCGAGCGGATTGGTGTGGTCCCCGTCACCCGCGAAGAAATGCTGGCCGACATTCTGGCCAACTCGCGCGGCACGCCGGAAAAAGTTTGTACCGTCGACGACCTAGAACGGCAGATCGCCGCCCGCCGGAGCCTGGGGCAGAAGATCGTATTCACCAACGGCTGCTTCGACATCCTGCACGCCGGGCACGTGACGTACCTGCAGCAGGCGGCCGACGAGGGGGATTGCCTGATTGTCGCGATCAACAGCGACGCGAGCGTCCGCCGGTTGAACAAGGGCCCCGAACGGCCGATCTTCAATCAGGAACACCGCGCGACGATCCTGGCGGCACTCGAGGCGGTCGATTACGTCGTCGTGTTCGATGAAGCCACACCCCACGTGTTACTCGAGCGACTCAGGCCCGATCTGCTGGTCAAAGGGGGGACGTACCAGCGGCACGAAATCGTCGGCTGGGAACTCGTCGAACGATACGGCGGCAGCGTCAAGGCCCTGGGACAAGTTCCGGGAATCTCGACCACCCGGATCGTCGAGCGGCTCCGCGAAGACTATCGGAAAGCGGGATGAAAATCGCAATCTTCTGCCCGAGCTGGGTGGGCGACATGGTGATGGCGACCCCCGCGTTGCGCGCCGTGCGACGGCAGTTCCCCCAGGCGGAAATCGTCGCCGTGGTGCGCCCTTACGTCGCCGGCGTTCTCGACGGGCTCGACCTGGTCGACCATCGGCTCGTGCACGACCCTCGTCCACGCGTCCTGTGGCGCGGCCCGAATGCCCAGGCGACGGCCGGGTTACCGTTCGGGTTGCGTCTTCGGCGAGAGAAAATCGACGCGGCACTTCTGCTGACAAACACGTTTCGCAGCGCGTTCTGGGCGCTCTTCTCGGGGGCACAGCGCCGCGTGGGGTTTAACCTGCGCGGGCGCGGCTGGATGCTCACCGACCCCGTTGCAGCGCGCCCGCTGAACGTGCCGCACCCGGTTATCGACAATTACCTGCAACTTGCCGGACGGCTCGGATGCAGCCGCCTCACGCGCACGACCGAGCTGGCCACCAATCCCGACGATGAGCGCCGGATTCGCGAATTCTGGGCCCGCCAGCGGGTCGGCGAGCACGCTTCGCAGGGCGTCGTCTGCCTGAATCCGGGCGGAGCATTCGGGGCGGCCAAGCATTGGCCCACGCAGTCGTTTGCCGAGTTGGCCGTGCGAATCGTGCGTGATCTGCACAAACGGGTGCTCGTGTTGTGCGGTCCGGCTGAGCGCGAAGCCGCCAGACAGATCGTGGCACTCTCCCGGCATCCGGCCGTCGTGAGCCTGGCCGAGGAAGAATTGTCGCTCGGTTTGACGAAGGCGGCCATCCGCCAGGCGGACCTGCTCGTGTCGACCGACAGCGGGCCCAGGCACTTTGCGGCCCCGTTTGGCGTGCCGGTCGTGACCCTGTTCGGTCCCACGCATACCGCCTGGAGCGAAACGTTCTACGAACGGAGCCTGCACCTTCAGGCCGACGTCGATTGCGGTCCGTGCCAAAAGCGAGTGTGTCCGTTGAACCATCACCGCTGCATGCACGATCTGACCGTATCGTGGGTCTTTCGCGCCACCGAAACACTACTGCAGCAATTCCCCGCGAGACCCCGGGCCGCTTAGATCGAACGACGGCATGGTAGCACCCGTAGTCCATTGCGAATCCAACGCGCGGCGCGCATTGCCGTGCCGCGACCTGCCGGTGACACTGCGGGAAACGGAAGCCGCGCCTGCCTTCGAATTCCTTGAGTTCGACAAGGGACGCCTGATCGTCAATCGTCGGTTCGTAGACATATTCCATCAGAACGGGCTGTTGACGTTCGAATCGCTTTACTCGTGGAATGTGGGGCAGGTCGTCAGGCGTATTAAGAGCCGCAGCACGACGCGCATCGAGCTGAACGATGCGGGTGGACGCCGCGCGTTCTACCTGAAACGGCATGAACCGCCGCAGTTTCAAGAATGGCTGAGGCCCCTGCTCAATCTCGGCAGGCCTGTTCTGGGAAGCCGCAACGAGTGGAACGCGATCCAATGGTTTCACGCAGCCGGAATTCCCACGATGACGCCGGTGGCGTTCGGCGAGGCGGACGGCCGTTCGCTGCTGGTGACGGAAGACCTGCAATCGAATGTGACGCTGCTCGACTGGGTCAACAGTTTTTGCGATGCAGGCCCAAAAAGGCCGAACGACGAATTGCAACGTGCGCTCATCGCCCGGGTAGCCGCTCTCGCCTGCCGTATGCACCAGGCCGGCATTCACCACCAGGACTTTTACCTCAATCACATGCTCCTGTGTGGTCACCCGTCCACGCTGGATGTGCGCGTGATCGATCTGGGCCGGGCCGGTCGCCCCGGCAAACTTTCACGGCGCTGGATCCTGAAAGACCTGTCGCAGCTCGATTTCTCGGCCCGGCGCCTGTCGTGCGCCGATCGGCTGCGGTTTTTGCGGCTCTATCTCGGCCGTCCGTTCAGCCGGTCCGATCGGCGCCTCGTGCGCCTGATCGCCGTGAAGTCGCGCCGGATTGCCAAGCACACGGCCAAGCACAGGCTGTAATGGCTTCGGACTGCTCCGAAGGGCAAGCGAGGCACCCAAAATACTGACCCGAAGCGCTAGCGATGGCGTGACACGCATTACCTCGCTGGCGCTTTTTGAAGTTGCGCATTTTTCGAGATTTCGATTACATGGCGTTCCTCGTTTCGAGCGGCAGTGCGTCTCGCAGGATGTTGGATAGT
>JACQFH010000392.1 GCA_016200145.1 Planctomycetia bacterium
ACGGCGTGATCCAGTCGTTCGAATTGGCGTTCAAGATGCAGGACAAAGTCCCCGCCCTGCTCGATATTTCCAAAGAGCCGCAATCGGTGCGCGATGCTTATGGCGTTAAGCCCGGCCCGGCCGGGAGCTTCGCGCGGCAGTGCCTGATGGCCCGCCGCTTGAGCGAAGCGGGCGTGCGGTTCGTCGAAGTCTGCCAGTCGGGCTGGGACCACCACAACAACCTGCACAAGGGCCTGATTGCCAACTGTGCCGCGACCGACCAGCCGACCGCAGCACTGCTCGACGATCTCGGGCAGCGGGGCCTGCTCGACGAGACGCTGGTGCTGTTCGGCAGCGAATTCGGACGAATGCCGACCGCCCAGGGGCCCGATGGGCGCGATCACAACATCACCGGCTACCCGATGTGGCTCGCCGGGGCAGGCGTGAAGCCCGGCTTCTCGTATGGCGCGACCGACGAGTACGGACTGCACGCCATCGAAGGCCGGATGCACATGACCGATCTGCACGCCACGCTGCTGGCTCTGATGGGCCTCGATCACGAGCAACTGACGTACCGTTACGGCGGCCGCGATTTCCGCCTGACCGACGTTGCCGGCCTTGCCGCAGGTGCTTTCCCGTCGCCGTGTGCACGATTACCGCGCGGCCGTTTCCGGCCGCCTCGACGCGAATCACGCCGAGTCCATGCCCCTTGAGCCGCCGGCGGACTTCCGAGGCGCTCAGGGCCACGTAGAGATTGCTGGATTCCGGCATGTCACAGCGCCCGGCCGGTGACCGTTTCCAGGATCCTCTGCTCTCGTTCCTGCAGCAGGTCTCCCTGCCAGTCCAGAACGGCACGATACAGCCACACGACAACGGCGCATTCCGCCAGCGAGAGCACCAGGAACACCGGCAGTCGCTCGGGCCAGCCCAGATGGGTGAGCAGCGCTTCAATTCCCAGCGGAAGCAGGACGGGGCCCTGCGTCAGCGGAAACAGAAACATGAACAGCACCAGTTGCAGGACGACTGTTTTCAGTTTGGGATTGGCCGGTTTGAGCGATCCGAGAGCAATGTGCATCGGGGCATAGATCGAAATCAGGTTGGCCAGCATGCAGAACATGAGGTACATCGAGAGGTACAGCGGCAGAATCGCAAGCAGGTGATCGAATCGCATCGGGGAGGCGATCTGCACGACCACCAGCGCGATCAACGCCGTCCCCAGCGTGATCGGCGCGAACGCCAGGTTTTTCCCGAGCAGAATGTCGCGCCGCGACGCCGCGCTCAGCACAAACACGCGGAACCCGTCGCGATCGAATCCGAACAGGTTCGACATCATCTGCAGGATCCCGAATAGAACAACGAACATTGCCCCGATCGCCGTCAGAGGCCGCAACCAGACCGAAGAACGCGCCGGAATCTGAAACAGGAGCCCACCGAAAATCAGGCTCATGATCACCAGCGTCAGCAGCATCATCTTCGCCTCGGGGGACCGCAGCAGTGACCGCAACGTCCCCAGCGCAATGACGGCCACCGGCTCAGAGACTCCGGGGATCTGACGTTCGAGCAGCGACAATTCCCCCGGTTTGCGGACGACGGCCGGCGTCGGCGCCACGGCGACCGCAGGCTTTTTCCGGCTCTTGCCCCGGCTGAATTCCCCCTGATACAGCCCGACCGTCGTGCGGTAGGCACGCCACAGGCTGGCCGACCCGATCAGCGTCATCCCCAGGCACCCCAGCAGCGCCGGAAACGGGCGCCCCTCGGCGGCCGACATCACCCCCAGCGGAAGCCAGCCGATCGGCAGCGACTGGTTGAGGAGCAATGCCGTTCGCTCGGCACGTTGTGCGGTTTCGCGGTCGGCCTGGCGGACCGACTCTTCGTACTTCTGGCTTAATTCCTTCTGGCGGCGCACCTGTTCTTCCGGGCCGAATTCCCCGGCCGCGCGGGCGAGTTCGAGGTTCGCATATTCCTCCACGCGGATCTTCGACAATTTCGCCCGGTTCTGAATTCCCCAGAAGCCGAAGTAATTCATCAGGTTCGGCACCTGGGTGATCAGGATGAAGACCCCCGTCGCAACGACCACCACCGTCCGGCGGCGGCGCGGGTTGCTCATCAGCGAGGCCAGCCATCCCTGAAACTGATACGTGAGCGCGGTGATCATCAGCAGAAACGCCGCCACGAGGGGCGCCGTGAAGAGCAGCATCGCACCCCGCGCATAAATCAGCGCCAGGGTCAGTCCCAGCATCACGGGAAAGAACAGGATCAGGCTGATCCGTGCGAATGAACTGATGTAATTGATCAGAAAGGCGCCGTTCACCGAAACCGGCAGGTGCAGAAATTTCATCAGCGACAGCGGTTCTGTCCTCTGCAGCTCGGTGATCAGCCCGATCAGCCAGAAAAACACGAAACCAATAACCACGCCGTCCCACACGTACATGAGTTGCGCCGGCTGCGCCTTCGGTGCGAGGTACACCCCGGCGGCAATCGACGCAATGAACAGCGGAACGGCCAGCACCACGACGCCGACGGCGGCAATCGTCATCAGCACCGCATTCAACGTGCCGGCACGGCGCCATTGGTTGGCCATCAGCCGCCACCGCAGCCAGAGCAGGGCCGTAAGCTGCTGCCAGTTCAAGAGGCCGCCTCCTCGAGCCAGTTGAGCTTGCGCGACGAGTCGTGCTCGGCCCCCGCCTTTTCCAGGAAGCGGTCTTCCAGCGAGCTTCCCTGGCGGATGGCTTCCAGCGACGCCTGTTCGACCAGCTCCCCCTTGACGATGATGCCCACGTGCGTGCACAGGCGCTCGACGATCTCGAGCACGTGCGACGTCAGAAACACCGTCGATCCCCGCCCGACAAACTGCGCCAGCACGTCGCGGATCACACGCGAGGTCACCGCGTCGACGCCTTCAAACGGTTCGTCGAGAAACAACAGGTCCGGGTTGGGCAGCAGGGCCGCGGCCATCGCCAGCTTCTTCTTCATGCCGTGTGAGTATTCCAGCGAAAGCTTCTTCCCCTCGTTGTTCAGGTCCAAGAGCGACAGCAATTCGTCGCTGCGGCTGCGAATCGTATCGCGCGGCATCTGGTGAATCCGGCCGACAAACGTCAGGTATTCCTGCGCGGTGAGGTTGTCGAACAGCGCCAGGTCTTCGGGGATGACTCCCATGTGGCGCTTGGCTTCCAGGGCCTCGCGGCGATCGAGCATGTTCCGCCCCAGCACCTGCACCGTGCCCCCGGACGGCGCGAGCAGGCCGGTCAGCATTTTGATCGTCGTCGATTTTCCCGCGCCGTTAGGCCCCAGGAACCCGTAAAATGTGCCGCTCTCGACGGCCAGGTCGATGCCCCGCACCGCGCCGAAATCGTTGAAGTACCGTGTCAACTGGTGCGTCTCGATCGCCAGCGTCATGGTGCAGAGTCTTTACCGGGCCTGATTTTCGGCTTGAGCAACGTGTTCGTCCGACGATAGCACACCCCGCACGGTGCGGCCACCCGGTGCGGGCAAGTGCTCCGCTCCTTCCAGTGTTTCGTCGCCGATGAGGGATTCTTGGATCCGCCCAGGAAGACAAGGAGAGGGGGAGACAAGGAGACAAGGAGAAACGAACGACAGTCACCGCGCGGTCCGGCAGTGCAGGGGTACCCTAGTTCTTGAGGATCGAGCGCTTATGCCTGCGCTCGCCCCAGCCCGCGAACGGTCTTCAGCGCTTCGTCGACGTGTTCCTTGCCTTGAAACAGGGCGCTGAATACGTGCCGGACGATGCCGTCGCGGTCGATGACGAACGTCACGCGACGGGGGATCACAAAAAACGCATCCGGAACCCCGAACAGTTTCCGCAACGCGCCGTCAGCGTCTGAGACCAGCAGGTACGGCAGGCGGTGCGACGCCGAGAATGCCCGGTGGCTCTGATCTGAAGAGCTGCTCACGCCAATGACGGCGGCGCCTGCCTCGACAAAATCTTCGTAGGCATCGCGAAACGCGCACGCTTCCGCGGTGCAGACCGACGTGTTGTCGCGCGGATAAAAGAACACGACGACCGCCTGCTTCCCGCGAAAGTCGGCCAGCGACACCCTTTGCCCGTCGGAGGCCGTGACCGTGAATTCCGGCGCCGGGTCGCCGACCTGAATTGATGGCATGGGCAGATCACCTCCGACGAATCATATCATCGCTCCGCCATAACCGTTAGCCGGCCATCTCGTTTAACCGCGCCCCGAAGGGAAGCGCGTATCGAACGTCTCTGAACCTAGAACGCAAGAGATGCCCAGTGTGAGCCGTGATGTCCTCCACTGACTTCGCCAATCGCATCTCGACGCGGGAACACACACTGATTCATGCCCGGCGAATCCTGCAACATGTTGCGGTATGGCCTGCGATACGCGCTCCCCTTCGAGTCGCGGTTAAACAATTTGGCGGCTGGGTTATGCTCGGGGGCTTACCCGTGCGGCGCCCGCAGAGTTGAGCGCGGTCGGAAGTTTTGCGACACTGGTTTCGGCGTGATTCGCGGAACCAGATCGATGTGCGAAGCACGCCGCGGCGATACGAAGTCGCCGCACGAAAATCCTGCAATCGGGTTGTCTCCGTTTCGGACACAGGCCAATCCATGCCCGCCGGTGCTCCTGATCCTGCGAAACTCGACGCCGAGGCCGTGTACGCCGAATTCCTGCGGCGTGTCTCCTCGGGCGACCCGCAGGATTTGAGCGACCTGTGCAACCAGCATCCGCAACTGGCAGGGCACTTACTCGACCTGCACGACCGCTGCGAGACGATCGGCGTTCCGGACCAGGCGCCCACAGCCGCCAACGGAGCCACAACCGCCGCTCCCGGCCGGCCTCTGCAGCCCGCGACGCAGAGATACGGCATCCTGGAGCGCCTGGCGCACGGGGGCATGGGCATCATTTACCGGGCCTGGGATGGCACGCTGCGCCGCGAACTGGCGATGAAGCTGATTCGCGATAAGAAACATCGCGAATCCCACGAGCCTGCCACGTCCGTCAGCCCCGAAACCCTGGCCCGTTTCGTGCGCGAGGCGGAGGTCACCGCACGGCTCGACCATCCGGGCGTCGTGCCGATCCACGACATGGGGACCGATGACCTGGGCCGGGCGTTCTTCACGATGCGGCTCGTGCAGGGACAGCGGCTCGATATCGTCTTCGAGCTGGCTCGTCTGAATGTCAAGCGCTGGTCGCAGACGCGCGTTCTCGACGTCATCGTCAAAATTTGCGAGACGGTCGCCTTTGCCCATTCGCGCGGCGTGATCCACCGCGACCTCAAGCCGATGAACATCATGGTCGGGCGCTTCGGCGAAACGTACGTCATGGACTGGGGCCTGGCGAAGATTCTTCGCGACCACCGGGGCAAGGTCGACCCGGTCGAAAATGCCGACGCCGAAACCGTCATCTATGAAGAGGGGGGGTCGTCGTCGCGGATCGGCACGTCGGACCTGATGCCGATGTCGGATTCCGATCTGGAAACGAAAGCCGGCGCCGTGCTGGGGACGGCCGCCTACATGCCCCCCGAGCAGGCCGCGGGGCAGATCAGCCAGCTCGACGAGCGATCCGACATCTATTCGGTGGGCGCGATCCTGTACGAGCTGCTGGCGGGCCGGCGGCCGTACGCCGTGCCCGGCAAGCCGATCGCCCGCACGCGCGAAGTCGTGTCGGCGGTCATCGCCGGGCCGCCGTCGCGAATTACATCGGTCAACCCGCGCGTGCCGGCCGAGCTCGTCTCCATCTGCGAAAAGGCCATGGAGCGCCGCAAGGAAGACCGCTACCAGAATATGACCGAGATGGCCGAAGACCTGCGCGCATACCTTGAAAACCGCGTGGTCCGCGCCCATCAAACGGGGGCGATCGCCGAGCTTCGCAAGTGGGTCTCGCGTAACCGTTGGACGGCCATTTCGAGCGCCACCGGGCTGGCAATTGCCCTGGCGCTGCTGGCGACGGTCGTGGGCGTGCAATCGGCTGCAAACAAGGAGCTCTCGGAAAAAAACCAGGAGATCACGAACGCCAACAAGCAGATCATCGAGGAAACGACGCTCAAGGAGCAGGCTCTGACTCTCGAGACCCAGGCGCGACAGCGGGCCGACCGCGAGTTGGCCCGCGCCGAGGGATTGATTCTGGCCCGCGCTTCGGCGGATGTTGTGGGGACCAACCCCGGCCAGGCACTGCTGGTGGCGCTCGAATCCGCACGGAAGCAGCCGAGCGACGCCGCGAATACGGCACTGCTTGCGGCATTGGCATCACACCATGAGACGGCCACTTTTCGCGGGCACCAGGCGCCGATCCGCACGGCGATCATCAGCCAAGACGGATCCCGCGCCGCCACTGCTTCGATCGACCGCACGGTGATCATCTGGGACCTCGTCTCGCGGCAGCCGATCACCTGGCTGATCGGTCACAGTGAAATCGTCAACTCGGTCCAATTCAGTCCCGATGCAAAACGCATCGCCACTGGCTCTTACGACAGCACCGCCCGCATCTGGGACGCGAATTCCGGGCAGTTGCTGGCCGTCATGAAAGGGCATCAAAAACTCGTCTGGCGGGTCGCGTTCAATCCTGCCGGTGATCGCCTGGCGACCGCCTCATTCGACGGAACCGTCCGCCTCTGGGACGCCACGACAGGAAATCCCCTGTTGACGGTCCGGGGCCACGGCGCCGAAGTGCTGGCCGTTGAATTCAGCGCCGACGGCCGACGGCTGCTGACCGGTTCCGCCGACCGCACGGCCCGCCTGTGGGACGCTGCTTCGGGAACCGAGCTCGCACAGATGCCCGGACACGACGGAGGCGTGGGGTCTGCCCAATACAGCCCCGACGGCAGCCAGGTGCTCACGATCGCGCCGCTGCCGGCGAGCGACCTGGCCGCGGGCAAAGAATTTTCGATTCCTTCAATCGAACGCGCCGCACGTGTCTGGTCCGCCGAGACGGGCCAG
>JACQFH010000393.1 GCA_016200145.1 Planctomycetia bacterium
CCGGCGCCGTCAGCGTGACCAGGTAATTGACTTCCAGCTTGCCCTTCTTGAGGGGGCCCCACAAATGTGGCTGGGCCCGCACGCGCAGGCCGCTGTGGCTGTAGATGTAGGCCAGCCGGGTGTGCGTTTTGGCGTCATCGGGACGATGCTCGAGCACGTACTCGAAGCACTCGGCCGCCTCGGCCAGGGCACACTGGCTGAAGTGAATCTCGCCGATCGCCTGGACCCCTTTCAACGAACTCGGGGAGCCGTCGCGTGGAATCGCCTCGTAATAACGGAGAGCGGCATCATTCCGGCCGAGCGACCGCTCGATATCCCCCAGCAACACCTGCGCATTACTCCACGCCGGGTCGCCGGCGGGAATTGTCTGTGCGATCGACTTCGCCTGCTCGAAGTCCCGCGAGTTAAACGCCGAGCGCGCCTTGCTGAGCCGTTCCGCCGGCCCGTCACTGCAGCCGGCAATGAGGAATACGTGGAATGCGAGAAGTCCCCTTAACAGCCAGCCGAGCGACAGACGCCGGCCGGGCGCGATCGACGAAACCGCCATCCCCGACCGGCATTCGTGACGAAACTTCACCATCGGGAGAGAGCGCCGAACGAAGGGATGTACAGGGAAGGAATGATGTTCAGTATACGAAACACCGGAACGACTGTCGGCGCTTTCATTTGCAAGGGCGGCCTGAAAAGGCCTCCCTGCGGAACGGCCCTTAATCATCCAGAACCAATTCGCATTCGGGGAGGCTGTCGAGAAACAGCTTGCCGTAGCGCTTGGTGCGGACGCGGGGGTCGAGGATCACGACCTGGCCCGTGTCGGTTTTGGTGCGGATCAGCCGGCCGAAACCCTGCTTGAGTTTGATGACCGCTTCGGGGACCTGGTACTCCATGAAGGGGACGCCGCCGCGGTTCCTGATGGCTTCCAGGCGCGCTTCGAGCAGCGGGTGATCGGGGACGCTGAACGGGAGCCGCGCAATGATCACATTCTGCAGCGCGTCGCCCGGCACGTCCACCCCCTGCCAGAAGCTGTCGGCCCCGAACAAGACGCCCCGAGGATCGTTGCGGAAACGCTCGAGCAGCATTGTGCGGGGCACGCCGTCGGCCTGGCTGTACAGCGAATACCCGTGTTCGCGAAACCAAGCCGCCAGCCGCTTGGCACAATTGTCGAGCATCTTATAGCTCGTAAACAGCACAAAGGCCCGGCCCTGTGTCTGGTCGACGTATTTCTTGATCCGTTCGCATACGGCCGACTCGAACGCAGGCGGGTCGCCCGCCGGGTCGGGCATGTTGGGCGGCAGAATCAGTCGCACATTCTTGCGGTAGTCGAACGGGCTGCCGAGCTTGACCTCGTTTGCCTGGTCGAGCCCCAGGCGGCCTCGGATAAAATCGAAGCTCTGCCCCCCCACTGCCAGCGTGGCGCTCGTCAGCACGACCGTGGGGACGACGTTGAACAGCTCGTCTCGCAGCACGGGGCCGATCTCGACGGGCGAGCAGCACAGGCTCGTCCGTTCGCGCCGACGGCCGCTGGTTTCGATCCAGTACACGGCCTCTTTGATGCCCTGCGTGAGCCATGTGTCGAGCGCCGCAGCCAGCGCCGCGCAACGCTTGGCGGCCGCCGTCAGCTCGATTTTCTCTTCTTCCTTCTTGAGCTCCGTGGCAAATAAAGCAATCGAAGCCGCCAGCCCCTGCAGCGGTTTCGACAGATCGATCTTCACGTCGGGGGGGCCGGGCAGCCGCCCATTTTCAGGACAGTGCATCTGTCCCCAGCGGCGGATCGAGTCGAACAGATCTTGCGCCTTGATGCGCACTTCCTGCACCAGTTTTTCGCCTTCGCGGTGCTTGTGGTGCTGGAGCAGTCCCTTGTTCGTGCGGTCGTTGAACAGCCGGTTCAGCAGGAAATCGACCTGGCCGCTCGTCACCGAGATCCCCAGGTGATCGGCGGCCACCGCCTCGATCGTGTGCGCTTCGTCGAAGACGACCACATCGTATTCAGGCAGAATCGAAGCCCCTTCGCGTCGCAGGGCCAGATCGGAAAAAAACAGGGCGTTGTTCACGATCAGCACGTCGGCGTTCCAGACGCGGCGGCGGGCCTTGTAATAGAAACATTCGTTGTAAGTGGGACATTTCTTCCCCAGGCAGTTGCCGTGGTCGCTCTGCACCTCGTCCCACACAACCGGAAGCGGCGCGAAATCGAGCGTGGCGCGGCTGCCGTCGGCGGTGTTCTTCGACCAGTCGAGAATCCGCTCCACCTGCTCGACTTCTTCGGGCTGGCCGAACATGCTCCGGGCCCGCTCCTGGGCGCCGGCCAGCCGCCGCAGGCTGATGTAGTTGCCTCGCCCCTTCACCAGCACGGCTGAAAACTCCACCGGCAGGACGGAATTCAGAAACGGCACGTCGCGGCCGACGATCTGCTCCTGCAGGCTGATGGTGTGGGTCGAGATCACGACGCGTGTGCGTTTCTTTTTCTTGGCGTCGTCGGCCGGATTACTCGCGTCGCGCGGGACACTGGGTTTGCCGTCTCGCACCTGATCGGCCGTGGCCGCCAGGATCGCCGGTACAAGATAAGCGAAACTCTTGCCAACTCCCGTGCCGGCTTCCGCGACGAGGTGCTTCTTCTCGGTAATGGCACGGGCCACGGCCTGCGCCATCTGCAACTGCTCGGGGCGCGTTTCGTAGGTCTTCAGGCGCCGCGCCACCAGCCCGCCGGGCCCGAGAATCGACTCGGGGGTCAGAGGGACGCTCATCATTCCTGCCTGTGGAAGCAGATCAGGCAGATGTCGTCTCGCTGCGGATGGCCCGCCGCAAACGCTTCGACCTCGGCGACGATGGCTTCCCCGAGCTGCTCGGCCAAGGCGGGCGCCTTCTTCAAAAAGGTTACGAGCCGCGGCGTGCCGTAGATTTCATGCGACGGGTTCATGGCTTCGGTCACGCCGTCGGTGGCCATGATGATCGAGTCGCCGGGCTCAATCTGCACCTGCGACTGCGCGTATGTCGTTTCGTGCTGAATACCGAGCGGCAGGCCCGAGGTCTGCGTCCCGAGCTGCGTAACGGCGCCGTTTCGCGACCGCAGGAGGGGAGGCAGATGGCCGGCGTTGACGATCGTCAGCGTGTGCGAGCGGGGGTCGAGGACGACGATTCCCAGCGTGATGAAGCGGTGCCCCAGCCCGCTGGAAGAAACGCCCGCATTGAGGTTGGTCATCGCTTCAGCCGCGGTCGGGCGGGCCAGAAGCTCGTAGCGGGCGTCGGCATAGATACGGGCCATCAGCAGGGCCGCCGGCAGCCCCTTGCCGGCCACGTCTCCGATGGTAATCGCTACGCGCCCGTCAGGCAGCGGGATGTAGTCGAAGAAATCCCCACCCACACGCTGCGCGGCTTCGTAGAAGTCGAAGAAGTCGTACCCTTGGGCATGCGGCCGCTCGTTGGGCAGAAACCCGAGCTGCACCTGCGTGGCGAATTCGAGGTCGCGCTCGAAATCGCGCTGCTTGAGGGCCGCCGTGTGCAGTTGCGCATTTTCGAGCGCCAGCGCGGCTTGGGCCGCCACGCTGCCCAGCACTTCGAGATCGTCGGCAGAAAAGGGCTGTGCGGTATTGACTGTGTCGATCTGAATCGCCCCCAGCGCGTCGGCTGTCTGACCCATCAGCGGGGCGCACATCACCGATCGGATCGTCATGGCCGCCACGCTGTCGGCGAACTTGAACCGGTCGTCCGAAGCCGCGTCGGCCGAGAGCAGAGCGCACCCCTTGTTCATCGCCTCCTGCAGGATCGTCGCGCTGACGCGGGTCGAATCGATGAGGTCGTCGCGGCGAACGCGCTGCGATTTCACGCGCAGCTCACCCCCCGGCTGCTCTTTGAGCACAATGAAACCGCGGTCCGCCTGCGGAAAGATCTTGAACAGACTTTCGAGAATCTTCGGCAGGACTTCATCGGCCTTCAGCGTGCGGGCCAGGTTGTGGCTGATCTCCATGACGGCCCGCAGCTTGGCCTCGGGGCGGACGATGATCCGCGGATTGCGGTTCTTGACGTCGAGCGACGTAATGATTGACGAGCTGTCGGAACCAAGCCCGTCCGACGACCCTTCTCCCGGCGGATGGCTGCGGGCCAGGGCGAACACGTCGGTGTCTGAAGCCGTGGGGGCGCGGCCCAACCCTGGAGCCACCGACCCCAGCGCCGTCGACATGGGCACGGGCGTGTCGTTGGAATCGGGAGGCATTCCCAGATAAAACCGCAGCACGACTTCGCACACGCGAATTTCGTCGTCGTCGCGGATTTCCGTCCGCCCTTGGATCCGCGTGCCGTTCAGGAGCGTCCCGTTCCGGCTCCGCAGGTCTTCGAGGTAATACGTACCGTGGCTTTCAAGAATCTGCGCATGATTGCGGCTGACGGCGGCGTTATCGAGCACGATCTGGCACGACGGGTGCCGGCCCATCACCATCCGCTCCCCCAGCAGTTCGACAAGCTGCCCCGGGCAACTCCCCTTGATGACCTTAAGTACTGCCACAGCTTGGTTCCTGATTTACCAAATGTCCAAATCTTCACGAGCCTCGGCAGTCGCCGGCAGAATTTCGGAATTGGGATTTCGGATATCGGATTTCCTTAGACATTCGGATTTCGTCATTCATTGAGAATCAGTGCCCCTCTCCGGATGGGCCCCCACCCGCCTCCGCGTGCTCCTGTTTCTTGAAAATCTCGTCCCACTCGTGACTCATCTGTTGATTCAGCGTTTCGATGTTGCGATGCATGGTTTCGGCAACGGCCGAGCGCATTTTGTCGTCGAGCATGTCGAACAGCACCGTCTGCCGGATCGGACCTCCGTCCGCAGGTGGCTGGTCGGTTGTTCCCGCCGGCTTGACTGGCGAGCGCAGCTTGTCGATCACCTGCTGCGATCTCTGGCAATCGCCCCGCAGGTTCCACAAAACGGCCTGCCCGGCCAGGCCGAACGCGCGAAACTGGGGTTCATTGTACTCGGCGAACCGGTCGAAAATCGCCTGTGCCTCGTCGTAACGGCGCTTGGTCAGATAGAGCGTGGCCATCTGCTGTTCGGCGTAGTTTCTGAACAGCGCGTCGGCCGACGCTGGAAAGTAGTCGACAACCGCCTGCCAGGCTTCGAGATTATCCTTTTGCTGCACGGCGTAGAAATACTGGCCGGCGGCCGACTCTTTTTTCGTGACCCCCGAGGCAGGCGGAAGCCGTGCTTCGAACGGGTCGGCCGTGCGCGTCACCCAGCCCACCCCCGCCGAGGCGCCGCCGATCAAGAGGCCCAGCAGCAGCACCGTCCACACCTGGCGCGACACGGGCCAGTCAGGCGAATGCCAGACAGCCCTCAGAATCCGCACGACGGCGTTTCCGGCGGGCTTATCAGAGAGCCGCGGTTCTGAGACGTCATGATCGGCCGGTGCGTCGTCTTTGGCGTCCCCGTCGGCGGTGACGCGCTTCAGGTCCTTCAAAATCGCCTGCGCCGACTGATACCGCTGATCGGGATCCTTGGCCATCATTTTGTGAATGATGCGGCACAAGAGCGGCGGCAGATCGCTGCGCAGCTGTTCCAGCGATTCGGGTTCGTCTTTGAGATGCTGCAAGGCGATGCTGACGGCCGTCTCCCCGCGGAAGGGGGGCGCCCCGCTGAGCAGGTGGTAACAGGTGACGCCCAGCGAATAGATGTCGGTCCGGTGATCGACTTTGCTGCCGTTCACCTGTTCGGGGCTCATGTACAGGGGAGTCCCCATCGTCACGCCGTCCTGCGTGAGGTTCAACCGCTCGCCCTCCTGGGTGAGCTGCGCCAGCCCGAAATCGGCGACTTTCACGTCTCCCTTGCGGGTGATCATGATGTTCTCGGGCTTGATGTCGCGGTGGACGATGCCCGCGTTGTGCGCGGCCTGCAGGGCATTCGCTGCCTGGCGGATGATCCGCAGCGCCAGCGCCAGTTCGGGGGGGCCCTTTCGCGCCAGGAGTTCGCGCAGGTTCAATCCCGGAACGTATTCCTGGGCGATGTACTGGATGCCGTCCTGCTCGCCGATCACCAGGACCTGCACAATGTTCGGATGGCTTAAAGATCCCGCCGCCATCGCTTCGGTTTTGAACCGCGCCACGTAGCTCGCATCGGCCACGCGGTCTTTGTGCAGCAGTTTGACGGCCACGTTGCGCTTGAGCGAGGTCTGCTCGGCCAGGTAGACTTCGGCCATGCCGCCGCGCCCCAGGCGCCGCAGCATGCGAAACTCGCCGAGCATCCGTTCTTGGAGGTCTTCGGAAAGCAGCGCCTCGGCGCCGGTCCGCAGACCGTCTGGCGTCGGCGCAGTGCGTAACGGGCCCGTCGCAACGGGCTGCTGTGACGTTCCGGCGGTCGAACGGCGATCTTCCGGTCCACCCGTGGACGGGCCTTTGGCCATTGTTTGGTGCTCGTTCCCGAACGAGGTGCGCTCAGACGCCGTCCGGGTCGGCCCGCGCCCCTGCGCACCCCGACCGCCAACGGCATTCATCGAAGATATCATATCCGTTGCCGCCTCCCGCGCCTATAATCGTCTGGCCCTACGATGCACACCCTGGCTAAGAGCATCTCGATGACAGACGACGCTTCCCTGCCGAAAACCCTGGCCGAGCTGCAAGCTCGCGGTTATCGCCGGCAGTCCGTTAAGGCGGAGATGCGCAATAACCTGCTCCAGCGGCTATCGTCCGGGGGCCCCCTGTTCCCCGGGATCGTCGGCTACGACGACACCGTCATTCCGCAGATCGAAAACGCGCTGCTCTCGCAGCACGACATGCTTTTCCTGGGGTTGCGCGGCCAGGGCAAGACCCGCATGCTGCGCATGCTCGTCAACTTTCTCGATCCGGTGATCCCGGCGATCGCCGGCTCGGAGGTCAACGACGATCCTTTCGCGCCGATCTCGAAATTCGGGCGCGACATGCTCGACCGTTATGGCGACGACTGCCCCCTCGACTGGATCCCGCGCGAAAAGAGGTATCACGAGAAGCTGGCGACCCCCGACGTGACGATCGCCGACCTGATCGGCGAGATCGACCTCATCAAGCACGCCGAAGGGAAGCACCTGGCCAGCGAAGACGTGATGCACTTCGGCCTGATTCCGCGCAGCCACCGGGGTATTTTCTGCATGAACGAGCTCCCCGACCTGGGGCCCAAGATCCAGGTCGGCCTGTTCAACGTGCTCGAAGAGCGCGACGTGCAGATTCGCGGATTTCCCGTGCGGCTCGACCTCGACCTGGCCATGGTCTTCAGCGCGAACCCCGAAGATTACACCAATCGCGGCCGCATCGTCACGCCCCTCAAAGACCGCATCGGCTCGGTGATTCAGACGCACTACCCCGTCAGTCGCGAACTGGGGATGCAAATCACCGCTGAGAACGCCTGGACCGGACGCGACGGCCCCGCCAGGGTGCTCGTCCCGAAATACATCCAGGAGGTCGTCGAAGAAATCTCGCGCCTGGCGCGCACGAGCGGCCACGTGAACCAGGCCTCGGGGGTCAGCGTGCGGATGTCGATCGCCAATTACGAGAACATGATCTCGAACGCCGAGCGCCGCGGCGTGCGCACCTCGGCTGCGCACGTCGTACCCCGCATCAGCGATCTGGCGAGCATTCCTGCGGGGAGCCGAGGCAAGCTCGAGCTCAACATGACGGAAGAATCCGGCCAGGAAGACAAGCTGATCGTGCGGATTGTGGAGGAAGCGGTCAAGAACATTTTCGACCAGCACTTCAAGCCAGCTGCGTTCAAGAACGTGGTCGAGTATTTCGAATCAGGCCAGTCGCTGGAAACCGGCGACGGCTTAAGCGCCGCCGAACTGCTCGAACGCATTTCGCCCATTCGCGACTTCGCGAAGCAGGTTGCCACGCGCGCCCGCGAACTTGAACCCGAGCTGGCTGCGGGCCCGGCAAGCGCAGAACTGGCTGCCAGCGTCGCCGAACTGATCCTCGAAGGCCTGCACTGCCATAACCGAGTCAATAAGCGCAGCCGGGGCGCCGCAACGACGTTTGGCATCGGGTAGAGCCGCTGACCTGCAAGCCGTCGTTCAGTGCCGCGTCATCCGCATTCTGAACGGCGGCGTCAAACGTTGAATACTAAGTACTCAGTACTGAGCACTCTGCACTGCGTCACGTCCTCACCAAACCCGTGAACCAGGCGGCGGCGGTTCCCCAGATTATGATCGGCGCCCACGCCGCGAGCTCGGCGCTGAGCAGGCTGACCTTTCCCAGATACAGCGACAGCTCGTTGACCCCCATGATCGTCGTCATCACCCCGCTGCACGTCGCGAGGTTCGTGATCAGCGAGCGGCTTTCCCGGCGCACGACGAACGGCACTCCCACGGCCACAACGCACAGGTTGAGGATCCACTTCGTAAACCGAGTGTGCAGGTACAAATTCTGGCTGCGCAACGACCGGTGGCTTGCCGACGGATTTCGCAACCGTTGGATCAGTTCCGACGTCGACAGGAACTCGTAATGGCTGTCGCGGTTGTAGAGCTGATCGAACGTCACTTGCGTGCGGACCAGCAGCTCATCGGCCGAGGGGCCCGGCGCCACGAACTTGCGCCCCATTTCCGTGAGCTGCAGGTCCTTGTACGGAATCGAGACTTTCTTCAGCAGCCAGCCGATCCGTCGACCCTGCTTGTTCTCGTGCGGCACTGCCTCTTTCGCTTCAATCGTCTGCACCCTTTCCGACAGTTTCGGGTGCGTGAGCACGAACTGCGCCTCTTCGATCCGCTCGTGCTCGAGGTCCAGCCGCTTGCCCGCGATCACGAGGTCGGTCTGGAAGTCTTTGACAGGGTCGACGTTGCCGATCACGTGAGAATGCCCCGCGTCGACCTGCAGATGCACGGCGATCCGCGGGATGATGAATTCCTGATTTGCGACGATCAGAAGCTGCACGAACAGGGCCCCCAGCAGCAGTGTGCGCAGCAGCCGGAACGTGGAAATTCCCGCCGACAGCACGGGGTTCAGCTCGCCGTGTTTCTGAACAAGGATCAGCGTGACCATCGATGCGATGACCATCAGCGTGCCGCCGACGATCCCGAAGAAGTAGCAGGCGCGGTACAGATAGTACTTGCAGATCGTCGTAATGAAGGCGACGACGCCGGGAGATTGATCGGCGAAATCGGTGACGTTCGTGAACACGTCGATGACGAAGTACAGGCCGAACAGTGCCAGAAAGCCGATGCAGAACACGTGCCAGTAGCGGCGCAGCAGATAGCGGTCGAAGATCGTCATGGGGGCGGATTACCCCACATTCGCCGCGATCGGTCAAGGTCGGAATTCCGCGACTGCTGCACGATCGTGCCCCGGCCGCGGCACGGCGCCGTCAATCGGACACCGCCTCAGAAGGTGCTCAAGACGCTACTGCACTGCGTGCCGCACGTAATCCAACGCAGCCCGGTTCCACGAAAAATTCTGCCCGATGTGGGCGATCCCGGCCATCAGCAGGCGATAGTAGACCTGCGGCTGTTCGCGGGCGACCGCGGCGGCGTCGCGCAAGGCGCGCAGCAGCTCGTCGGCCATCGACTGAAACAGGGGGTAGCGCCGGCGTTCCTCCACCCGGTCGGGTCCTTTCCCGCCGCGGTCGTATCCGCCGGCATTGATCGCCCGCCAATCGTCGGCCAGCGATTCGATGCCCTCCTGTTCGCGGTACAGAAATCCCGTGGGCCGGGTGTCGGGCGCATGCCAGCGCACCGTTGCCTGCTGCGCCCCCTGGCTGAACGAAGCCGCCGTCCGCAAGGGCACGATCTGCTGAATGATTCCGCCGGTCGCGCGTCCGATTCCCGGCGTGCCATTCAGGTAGAACTCGTTGGCCATTCCGAACGGCTCGTACAACGACGGCATGACTCCGTATGTCGCACCGCGCAACGCCCCCATGAACCCGTCGCGGAACAGAAACGGAAAGACGAGTACGCTCTGCGGATGCCGATCAGCTAGTTTTTTCAGAAATCCCAGTCCGTCGGTCCCTTCGTCGCCGGGAATCGGGAAGAACAGGAACCGCCCCTCCCCTCGGCCTTCGAGAAACATCTCGGCCGCGCAGGCCAGTACGTCGTATCCCTTCTGCCGCGAATCGTCGCGCCCGGCCATCACGAACCAGGGGGCGTCGTCCTTCCCGAACCGTGCGGCGTCGCCCCACACCGGTTTGTCGGCGTCGGGTTGCAGCTTCTGCAAGGCCTCCAGGAAGCTCCGCCGGTGCCCGGCTTTCCATTCGGCCAGCGGTGAGGAGTTTCCTCCTTCGGCGGCGGCCAGCGCTTTTGCATCGACAGCCGATTCGACGAACGGACCGTTATCGATTCCGACCAGCCGCGGCTTGAGCGTCAATTGCAGTTGCGGCGCCATCACCTGAGTCTGCAGGCAGTCTTCCGTCAGATCATGGGCAAACTGTTCCGAAACCGTGAAGACGGGAAGTTCCGTCAGCGGCAGCGCCCGCTGCAGAATCGTTCCGCCCGGACAGCAGTCGGGATTGATGC
>JACQFH010000363.1 GCA_016200145.1 Planctomycetia bacterium
GCCCCTCGGGCTTGATCGCCTGCACGACCGGGCCGAAATAACCGCCGCTGACGTACACCAGGCCATGCCCGAACACGGGGCGCGGCACCTGAGCGAAGTTGTCCCCCTGCGCGACGGTCCACAGTTCTTTGCCGGTCCGCGGATCGACCGAAACCACGCGTTCCGAGAAGTTGCAGACGAGCTGATCGCCGTCAGCCGTCGGAATGACGAGCGGCGTCGATTCGGAGCAGCGCCCGGCGTGAACGAGCCGCCAGCGTTCCTTTCCCGTCTTCTTGTCGAGCGCCGCCAGGTAGCACGTGTCGGTGCCGTGGCAGGGAACGATCAAGAGGTCTTCATGCAGCACCGGCGAGCTCGAAGGGCCGTACCCGGTCACATGCGGCAACCTGGCTGTCCAGACGGTGCTGCCGGCCGTCGTCAGGCACGCCGTTCCGTGAGGGCCGAAGTGCACGTAGACGTGCCCGCCCGAAATAATCGGAGTCGGCGAGGCATAAGAATTCGTGGGATGAATTGTAAATTCTTTCTCCGGCGCGAAGACTTCCACGTCGTGGACCACGCGGCTGGTCGCGGCCGAAACGCAGATCGCGTGCAGCGATCGGCCTTCGCGGATTCCATAAGTCATCCAGACCTGATCCCCCTCGATGACCGGCGACGACCAGCCCGATCCTGGGATTGCGATTTTCCAGGCGAAGTTCTCCGTCGTGCTCCAGGTGAGGGGCAAGCCGGTCTCGGCAGAATTCCCCTGTCCGTCCGGCCCACGAAACTGCGGCCAAGATCCGGCCAGTGCCGGGCAGGTGATGAGCAGAAAAGCGATTACGACTCCAGCGACATGCCGCGAGACTGTAGGCAAGATTGATCCTTTCATAATCACTTCAATCGGGATTGTTGTCCCGTTCGGATTCGCACCAAGCCGGACAGCGCACTTTACGCGGCCGGGCCTGAACGTTCAACACGCCATCGTTTAACACACCATCGTTTAACCGCGCCCCGAAGGGAAGCGCGTATCGAACGTCGGATCCGCCTCGACTGTATTTCGGTCTCGCACGTGGTTCGTTGGCGATATCGAATTTTTTCGGGTACGCCCCCAGTCTGCGAAACGCGCTCCCCTCCGGGTCGCGTTTAACCGAGTCCGGGCAACTGCGAGTGATCGATCATTTCTTCGCCACCGGCAGCAGATCGACCACGGCCGTCGACATGGCCGTCACGCCAGTGGCAATCGTGGGCTCGGGAGCCGGGAAGTACTCGGGCGAGTGCAGCGAAGGAAGCGGCTTCTTCGCCCTGGCGAATTCCTCCATCCGCTGGATGCCGACCGATCCCAGGCGGAACATGAAGATCGGAACGCCCGCCAGGCCGTACTGGCTGAAGTCTTCGCCCCCCATCGAGAGATCGACCTGCACGACGTTTTCGGTCCCCAGCGCGCGTACGAACGAGGGAACGACCCGTTCCACGAGTTGCTCGTCGTTGCGCGTCGCGGGCGTCGCGTCGGAAAACTCGATGATCGGTTCGGGCGCGCCGGCCCCCGCGGCCACGGCATTCGCTTTCCGCTTGATCGCGTCGAGCAGCGACTTGCGGACTTTTTCGGTGTAGCTGCGGACTGTCAGTTGCAGCCGGCAGTTGTCCGGGATGATGTTGTGCTTGGTCCCCCCGCGGATCGAGCCCACCGTCACAACGGCCGGCTCGAACGGCGAATTCTCGCGGCTGACAATCGTCTGCAGGTCGACCACAAGCCGCGCCGCCTGCACGATCGGGTCGATCGTCGTATGCGGATAGGCGCCGTGCCCTCCCTTGCCGCGCATCGTGATATCGACGCTGTCGACGTTCGCCAGGATGTAGCCCGCGCGATAGCCGACCTTTCCCGCCTGCAGCGACGAATCAACGTGCAGCGCGAGCGCGAAATCGGGCCGGGGAAACTTCGTGAACAGGCCGGCTTTGAGCATCTCGAGCGCGCCGGCACCGATTTCCTCGGCAGGCTGACCGATCAGTACGACGGTCCCTTTCCAGTCCTCTTTGCTGGCTGAGAGATAACGGGCCGTGCCGACCAGGCACGTGATATGGATGTCGTGTCCGCAGGCGTGCATCACGCCCACGTCGTTTCCGTTTTTGTCTTTCGTTGTGACCTTTGACGCGTAGGCGAGGCCGGTCGATTCTGTGACCGGCAGCGCGTCGAGGTCGGAGCGGATCATCACAGTCGGGCCTGCTCCGTTGCGGATCACGCCCACAACGCCGTGACGCCCGACTCCCGTTGCGACTTCCAGCCCCAGCTTGCGGAATTCTTCGGCCAGCCGGGCCGCCGTTTTCTCTTCCTGAAATGACAGCTCGGGGCTGGCGTGCAATTGCCTGTACAAAACCTGCAGATCGTCGAGGTTCTTTTCGACCCAGGCTTTCGGTTCAACGGCGCTGGCGGTGCAGGTACAGAATGCGCAAAAAGCAAATGCGCCCGCGCTCGTGATGACTCGGAACGCAAGACGGCGGGACTCAGACATCATCGAAACTCCTGGCTGAAATCTTGGAGAACGTCGAGGCGGGTTGACGCAGGCAGGAACCATTCGGCGCCTTCGCATTCTTGCACGGGAGCCGACGCATGTCCAATCCATCGTTTAACCGCGACGCGCCAGCGGAGCGCGTATCGCCGGCTGTTGACCGTAGACGTAGTGACGTGCGGATTACGGTATTCAGCACCAACCTCCATCGACGTTCGATACGCGCTCCCCTTTCGGGTCGCGGTAAAACGAATTGTCAGTCTTGAAATCAAGCCGCCGTCTGACATAGATTCCCCTGTCATTCGCTGGCATTATTTCGGCTGACAGGACCCGCAGCGGCATGGATCTCTCGGACTACCCGTACACCAACTGGGTGATCGTTGGCATTCTCGGTTTCTTCGCCGTGCGGATGGCGATCGGCTTCTGGGCCGCGCGGCACGTGAACAACGCGTCGGATTACATCGTCGCCGGGCGCGGCCTGCCAATCTATATGACGTCGGCGTCGATCATGGCCACGTGGTTCGCCGCCGAAACGCTGATGGGCGCCAGCACCGAAGGCTACCTGCACGGGTTTCAGGGGGTGATCTTCGACCCCTTTGGGGCCGTGCTGTGTCTGGTCGTGTCGGGCCTGTTCTTTATCCGCCTGATGCGGCGCGCCCGCTACCTGACGCTGATCGACTTTTTTGAGAAGCGCTTTGGCAGTGAAGCCTGCCTGATCGGCGGTGTCGTGCAGATCATTGCCTATGTCGTGTGGACGGCGGCGCAGTTCGTCGCGGGCAGTGTTGTTGTGCACACCCTTCTGGGCTGGCCTCCCTGGGTGGGCGTGGTGCTGGTCGGAGTGATCGTCACGGGCTACACGACGATGGGGGGCATGCTCGCCGACACGCTGCTGGATTTCATCCAGATGTTCTTTACCGCCGGGGGCATTACGGTCGTCTTCTTGTACGTGCTGCGCGCGGTCGGCGGCTTGAACGGTTTATTGGCGCACGGAGGGACGAAATTCGTGCCGGAGCCCTTCAGCCTGGTGCCGCTCGCCGAGCCGCATGGCTTTCTGGGTTACAACGGGCACATGGGAATCAGCTACTGGATCGCGGCGTGGCTCACGATCGGGCTGGGGAGCGTCGCCACACAAGATCTGATGCAGCGCTCGATGTCGGCCCGCAACGAAGCGACGGCGGTGTGGGGAAGCTATTTCGCGGCCGTCCTGTATTTTGTGTTCGGGGTGATGTCGCCGCTCGTGGGGATCATGCTGCACAAGATCAACCCCGGGATCGAAGCCAAAGAGCAGCTCGAGGGCCTGCTCGTGATGGCCTCGCAGAAGTATCTTCCGGTCTGGCTCAACGTGCTGTTCATTGCGGCGCTCACGTCGGCGATGATGAGCACGTCCGACAGCGCGATCCTGGCAGGGGCCTCGGTATTCACCGAAAACCTCCTGCCGTTCCTCCGCAAGCGCGTGGATGAAGTGCAGAAGCTGTGGTGGACGCGCGTGATGGTCGTGGTGATCGGAACCGGCTGCATTGGTCTCGCGATTCTGATTGGCGACACCTACCGCCTGGCGCTGATGGCCTGGTCGTTGCCGCTGGTCGGAATGTTCACACCCTTCGCGTTCGGCATGTATTGGTCGAAGGCTAACCGGTACGGGGCCATCGCGTCGATCGTCGGCGGTATCGTCACGTGGCACGTGGCGACATTTCTGTATTATCCGCTCACGAGCGCGAAACACGCTGCCGACGGGTCCGAGGCCTGGGTCGAGGCGATGTGGGACGCTGTGCGGATCGGCTCACTGCCGGCGCTGGTCGTCTCGATTGTCTTGATGGTCGGCGTATCTCTGGCGACGCAGAAGAAGTCGCCCCCGATCCCGCTCACCGACGTCGATGGCCAGCCCCTCGCACTCGATAACCGCCTGGGAATCATCTCGCTGTGGGACGTATTCCGGGATAAAGGTGCGGCGAAGTAAGAGGCGGGGACGCCTTTCAGGCGGATGTACCGGTCCGCGTGGTATACTGGTCGGTGTCTGACTGATTGCATAGCCTTCCTGCGTGCCGGCAACCCGATCCTTCGATCGGTGATCGTCCGCGGTCGAAATGCTGGGATCGCGCGGGATCGTTTCACTCGCGGTGAACGAGCAGGGACTTGGATGTCATGAAATTTCCGGCGCCGACGTGCTGCGTCCTGGTCGTTATTCTGCTGGCATCGCCCGCCGTATCCCAGGACAAAGCCCATCGCAGGCCGCAGAAACTCGGTGAACGGATTGAACGGCTCTTTCAGGCCGTCATCCTTGGAAAAGATCTCGGCGAGGACGCAGCCGAAAATGTTCTCGAATTGACGAGCCTTGTCGACGACGACGATCCCGAGACCTGTACCCTGGCGCTGCGCACACTGGCCCGTTTGAATGTACGGGCTGCGCCGGCGACGGGAAGGATCTGCAAAAGGCTGAACGATCCCTGCGATTCGATCCGCGGTGCGGCGGTCGATGCGCTGGTCGCGATCGGCGAGAGTGCCGTCGCGCCACTGCAGAAACTGTTGACCTTCTCCTCCCCGACGACTCGCGCCGGCTCGGCACAGGCGCTGTGCCGGCTGCAGAAAATCGCATTCGGGGACTTGGAACGACTGGCGAAGGATCCCGATCCGCGCGTTCGAGCAGTCGCGGCCGATGGATTGTCGTATGTGGGCAAGCTGGGCGTTGCTCCGCTGGCGGCATTGCTCCTCGATCCGGAGCTGGCGGTCGGCGTCGAGGCGGCACGGGCGCTACAATCGAACCGCGAGGATCCATCGGTTGCCATTCCGAAGCTGATCGACGCATTGCCGCGCTCGGAGCTGGGTTGGGCCGCCGCGCGGGCCTTGGCGGCCTACGGCGTCGAAGCTCGCCGCGCCGTACCGTCGCTCATCAACAGCTACCCGCTCGGCGTCGAGAATTCGTTCGGCTGGGAAGACGAGGCTGAAGAGGCCTTGAAGCACATTGGTCCCGCCGACGAGCGAGACGCGCTGCTCCTGGTTCCAGGCCTCGAGCGCAAAGATCCTGAAGCCCGGATTCTGGCGGCCAAATGCCTGTCATTGATGGGCGTCCAGGGCAAAGCGGCAGGTCAGGCCCTCGAGGACGCGGCGGAATCATCTCTCAAGGAGTACCTGGCGCTGCAACGCCGGGTCGCCGCAACAGATGATGACGAGCCGGAGAACTCCGGACGCATCTTCGTCGTGACGGAAATTTGCGTTGGAGCTGTCTGGCACGTGACACGCGACGCACGCAGGTTTGTCGATGTCATCGAGAAGCTGGTGCTCGCGGCAGACTGCAAGATCGAGTTTCAGGACCCGACTCCCTGGCAGGAGTTTTCCGCCGATGATTGCCGGGCGCTCGAACGTCTGGTGCGCCATCCGAACGACAACGTTCGGCAAACGGCGCTGATCGGGCTGATCGACTCGGGAGCCAGGGCCGATTCGTTGAGGGGTCTTCTGCTCGAAGTTGCGCGCGCGGACGATGTGGCACAGTCCCGGCTGGCGATTCGCGCGCTCGCGTCCTGCGGACCGGGTGCCGCGGCCGAGGTCTCCCCGATCCTCATTTCGCGGTTTCGCGACGGGAAGCTCCCGTTGGAGGCCGTTGCAGACACCGTCCAGCACTTGAACATACGGTTGCCCGAGTTCCAGGAGATTCTCGAACGAGGCCTTCAAGATCCGGATCGCAAAGTTGTGAGCCGATGCGCCCGCGCGTTGCGTGTCACGTCGCCTGAGCCGCGGCGAGTCGCGTCGCTGATCATCGACGGGGCACGCCAGCGCGGTCTCGACAAGAGAGCGACGGCCGAAATCCTGGACGGCTGGGACGCCGCGGCGGAAGCGGCAGTTCCTTTTCTTTCTCAATTGACCGGGGACCCCGATTTTTGGACACGGCATGACGCGATCAATGCTCTCGGTTCGTTCGGCCGCAAAGCCACCGCAGCCGTCGATCAGCTCGAGCCGCAGTTGAACGACGAATCCAGGGTCATTCGACTCAAGGCTGCCAAGTCGCTGTTCCTGATCACCGGCGACGCCGGGCCCCTCGACAGGGAATTGCAGGCCACGTTCACTAAGGAAGGTCGCGAGGAATATTACTTCGAAGCGATCAGGACGATCGGCGAACTCAAACAAGCGGGCGCGAAATTCGTTCGGTACGTCGTGACGGAGCTTCGTTCCACGGAGCCGGATCGAGCAGACTCACTGATCGCTGCGCTGGAGTCGATCGGCACAGACGACGCCGTCTCTGCGCTGGAAGAGACCGCCAGGTCCCCCGACTGGATGTTGCGCTCCCGTGCAGCCGCCGCTCTGAGGACAATCAGAGCCCCTGACGGAAAGAGAGGCAGGTGACATGGCCGGCATGAAATCATTCGCCCGACTCGGTTCCGTCGCGCTGGCATGTCTGCTTGCCGTATCGGCCGGGCCGGCCTGCACCGAAGATCAGGAAGCAGGCGATGAAGTCGAAGTGTCGGGTGGCGGCGCGAGCTGGCGCTGGACCCCCGAAGAATGGACCTACACCGAGACCCACGGCGATCTCAAAGAAGAGGATTACGCGCCGCAACCGCCGGAACAGGTGCTGAAGGAGCTGAATGTCGAATGGCAAAAACCCGAGCTGGACGCGCTCGGCAACCGCTGTACGGTCCGTGGGCAGCTCAGCATTTCCGCCGCGTCCAAGAACCAGAAGCTACCGGTCAACTGGTTCCAGGGCGTTACGCTCTACATGGCCATGGCGCCGCAGACGAAGCCTGATTGGACGAAGGGCATGAATCAGGCCGACACGGTCCATGCCACGGCAGTGGCAAAAAAGTCCGGGGCCATTGAATTGCATCTCGACTTGCGGGAAACGCTGCACGACGCCAGCGTTGATCAGCCCTATCAGGTCGGCCTGGCTCTGGCAAAGCACGCTCCTCAGGGAAAATCGGGTCAGAAAGTCGTCTGGAATTCCCGAACGCCGGCGATTCCCGCATCGGTGCAAATGCTGACCGTGCCTCGCGCCCCGGCGATTTCGCGCGAGCTGGAATTGATCAACCGCGCTGCGGGGTGGCCCTTTGCACACCGCAAGATCATCCCGAGCGGCGTCGATTTGATCCGGGCCGTCAGCGCGCTGCACGCTCTGGGCAAGGATCGAGCTCTCGCGACGCTCGAGAAATACGTCGAACTGTCCCGTGACTTACATTACGACTCTGATCAGGAAATCGTGTTCTGGATCATCCGCCTGCTGTTCGAACCGATTCGACCAGGCGATCGAATCCCAGCTCCAATGATCGCACTGATCCTCGACGACAGAGAATTCGCAAAGGACATGAAATGGCCGCTCAACCCAATGGAGTTAGTCGAGGGGATCCCTTTCATGGTCGGGCACAGGATTGCCATGGGCGGGATGCCAGAGCATCCCTCGTCGCATATTCGATGGGCCCGGCGTCATGGCGTCCTTCGCGAAACACCGCCGATTCCGGCGACAAATCCAATCCAGGCCGCTGACTCCATACTGGCCAGCCGCCGGTTTCAGGCACTTCCCGAGTTTTCCCGTGAGCAGGGAACCCAATCCCTGCGAATGCAGGCCCTGGTGATGGTGAGACAGCTCGTGAGCCCGATGCAGGAACCTGATGCACACGAGATCGACGATGACGATTGGAAAGCTTATCTCGACGAAGCCGCAACTCACGGGATTCGCTGGGATCCCAAACGCGAACAATTCGTGGTGACGGCCAAATAGCGGCGTCGGGAAACGCTCATTGCATCATGCTTTCGCGGAAACACGGATCGGCATGCTGAA
Organism: Planctomycetia bacterium; assembly: GCA_016200145.1. GTDB lineage: Bacteria > Planctomycetota > Planctomycetia > Planctomycetales > Planctomycetaceae > JACQFH01. Next base: position 8,239 of record JACQFH010000363.1, read on the forward strand.
TGTCGAAGCTGTCAAGCACTCCCTCGCTGGCGCTTCGGGTTGGTATGCGCGACGCCCGACGACGGGTCAATACCCTGCGGCACACCCATCTTTGCGCGGGTCGCTGCCTCCCTGGAGGGTGCCGTGTTTGCGGTCGATCAGGATGGCCTGGTAGCCGCCGAACGAGCCGGGTGAGCGGACGATCTTATGCCCCTTTTTCTTCAGCGCCTCCAGCGCCGCCTCGGGCACGCCCGATTCTGCGCCGACGGTACCCCCTTCGGGCGCGGCCGGCTGGCCGGTTGGCGTCTGAGAGCCGAAATGCTGGACTCGCGGCGCGTCACCCGCCTCCTGCACGTTCATGCCGAAATCGATCATGTCGATCAGCACCTGCACGTGCCCCTGGGGCTGCATGTCGCCCCCCATCACGCCGAACGACAGCCACGGCTGGCCGTCTTTCGTGACGAACGCCGGAATGATCGTATGAAACGGCCGCTTGTGCGCTTCGAGCCGGTTCAGGTGCTTCTCATCGAGCGCGAACAGGCAGCCGCGGTTCTGCAACGCGAACCCCGTCTCACCTGCCACCACCTGCGAACCAAATCCGAAGTACAGGCTCTGAATGAACGAGCAGCAGTTGCGGTCTTTGTCGACGACCGTCAGGTAGATCGTATCGCCGTGCGCCAGCAGTGGATCGCCGGCGGGCACGTCGACGGCCGCCTTGTCCGGATCGATCCGCTTTCTCTGCCGCGCCGCGTATTCTTTCGAGATCAGTTCTTTGACTGGCAGCGTGGCGAACGCCGGGTCGGTGTAAAACCTCGCCCGGTCGGCGAACGCCAGCTTCTTGGCTTCGACGAACAGATGCAGATAGTCGGGGCTGAACGGCCCCATTTTTTTGAGGTCGTAGGCTTCGAGCACGTTCAGCATTTCGAGTGCGGCGATTCCCTGGCCGTTGGGGGGCAATTCCCAGACGTCGTAGCCCCGATAGTTCGTCGAGACGGGGTCGATCCAGTCCGACCGGTGTTCCGCGAAATCCTTCAGGGAAAAAAAACCGCTGTTGCGTTCGCTGAAATCGACGATTTGACGCGCGATATCTCCCTTGTAGAACGCGTCGCGCCCCTGCGCCGCGATCGCGCGATAGCTGCGCGCCAGGTTGGGGTTCTTGAACAGCTCGCCCACGGCCGGCGCGCGGCCGTCGATCAGGTACGTTTTGACCGAATCGGGCCACGGGCCGAGCGATTTCACCGACCCGTGCCAGCTCTGGGCAATGACCTCGCTGACGGGGAATCCCTGCTCGGCGTAGTCGATGGCGGGCTTCATCAACTCAGCGAGTGGCTTCGTGCCGAATCGCTGGCGCAGTTCGGCCCACCCGTCGACGCAGCCCGGCACCGACCACGAGAGTGGTCCCGACGTGGGAATTTCAGACAGACCCTGCTCGATGAGTTTCTCGCGGCTGATGTTGTACGGACTGCGCCCGCTGGCGTTGAGGCCGTACAGTTTCTGCGTCTTCGCATCCCAATAGATGACGAACAGGTCGCCGCCGATGCCGCAGCTCATCGGTTCGGTGAGCCCGATGACGGCGCTCGCCGCGATCGCCGCGTCGGCCGCGTTGCCTCCGGATTTCAATACGTCGAGCCCGGCCTGCGAGGCCAGCGGCTGGCTGGTGGCGACGATTCCGTTCCGCGCGACAATCGCCGAACGGCTTTGCGCGGGATTGGCCGCTGGGCGGTCGAAGCCGGCAACGACGGCTTTCGGCTCGTCGGCGGGGACATGGGATACCGGCATAAAGATACTCCCCGCGATCAGCAGCAGAGCCGCCAGTCGCGCCGTCCCGCACCGCCTTCGCTTGTTGCAAGTCCCGTACAGACAGCAACTTCGATCGGAATGGCGGAACGCATAGCGCATTTTGTGAAGGCTCCGAAGAATCAGCACAACTCCAATGACGCCCGGCAGTTTCGCCGAATCGGGCGCGGATTTCAATGTCCCCGGAGGCAAACCGGAAAAACCGGAAAAGTTTACCACTTTGGATTAAGAGGCATGATCGTCACAACCGATTCTTGATCTGCCGTGTGTTATTTCGCCACAGTTGTTTTACGTTAAGGAGACCTGACATGCGCAGGGTCTTGTGGGTTCTTTCGGCTCCCGTGGTCGCGGGAGGCTTGGCGTGGACAAACAATGCGGTCTCGCACCA
>JACQFH010000411.1 GCA_016200145.1 Planctomycetia bacterium
AAGATTTTCTGGTAGTTGAACTGAAACACGCGCTGCAGCAGAAACACCGCCAGCAGAAACACCGACCGCGCGACGGCGGCAAACGAAAAGAACAGGGCGATCGACGAGACGGCCTTCTTCAGCTCGTTACCCACCGACTCTTCCAGGAACAGCACCAACGCCGAGATCAGAAGGAATGCCGCCGGCTGCAGGGCCCGCCTGCGCTGCGGACGGGGCAGCACCACCACCAGGATCGCCACCAGAACCACGCCCACGAGCGCCGCGGGCACTGCCCCGTCGGGCGCGTGCTGCAGCCAGTCCCCCGGCAGTGGGGCGGCCAGTATCCAGGTGGCTTGTGGCATCTGATTCTTTCTGCTTGGTTCCGGCCGCACGGTGCCCGCGGTTAATCCTGAAACTCGTCGAACTGGAATCGCAGCATGATCCCTTTGCCTTTGACCGGTGCGGGATCGAGCTGTGTCCCACGGGCGATCTTCTCGACCTGGGCCCAGGCGTTGCTGCTGAGGACGATCCGCCCTTTCACGCCGTGACTCTCCATGCGGGCCGCCGTGTTCACCGTATCGCCGAACAGGTCGAACAGGTATTGCCGCCGGCCGAGTACGCCCCCGATCACAGGACCATAATGGATCCCCACCCGCAGGTTCCAGCCGGTGGGGCGGGCCTGCGTCGCGGCGACCATCTCGAGGCCGCAGCGCACGCAGTTGAGCACGGGATTGTCGACGGGCGAAAGCAGACCGCAGGCTGCCATGAAGGCGTCGCCGATCGTCTTGATCTTCTGGATTCCGTACTTGAGCGCTGTTTCCTCCCACAACTCGACCAGCAGTTGCAACTGCTGGACGACGTCTTCCGGGGGATGCAGGTCGCAGTAGGGGGTGAAATCGACGATATCGGCAAACAGCACGGCCACTCCCTCGTAGCGGCGCGGAATGAACGCATTCGACCTTTTCAGCTCGGCCACCACTTCCCGGGGCAAGATGACGTGCAGCAACTCGTCGGCCCGGAGTCGCTCGACCTCGATCGCCTTCAGATATTCAATCTCGCGTTCGCGCCACCGCCGTTTTTCCAGACAGGCGCCGATCCGAGCTTTCAGGAAGACGGCATTGAACGGCCGATTGAGATAATCCTCGGCCCCCAGCTTGATGCAACTGACGACGTAATTGATCTCGTTCAGGGCCGAAATCATGATCACCGAAATCTCGCGAAATTTCGAGTCCGACTTGAGCCGCACCAGAACCTCGAAGCCGTCCATCTCGGGCATGACGACGTCGAGCAACACGAGGTCGCAGGGCTCGCGGGCCAGAAAATCGAGCGCCTGCCGGCCGTCGGCGGCTTCGAACACGACGTGCCCCTGCGATTCGAGCAGCCGCCTCAGGATGTCGCGATTGATCTCGTTGTCGTCGACGATCAGTAGCCGTCCCGGTTCGACGGGCCGGTCGACCTGTTCGCGGGTGACGCGGCTGACCATGTCTTCGAGGCGCTTGAGTTCGGGGGCCACGACGTCGGCCGTGACGGTCGATTCGATATCCCACGAGTCCATGATCGTATCGATCAGGGCAAAACAGCGCTTACCCATGCCGCACAAAAGCTCGAGATCGGGCACAAATGCGCCCAGTTGAAAATCGCCTGCTTCTTCCAGCCACATCTCGGAATAATTGATGACGGGGTTCAGCCGGTTGAGCATGTCGTGCCGGATTCGCGACTTGACGGCCTGCCAGTCGCCCGCGGCGCGGGCCGCATCGAGCCGGTCGGGCGTGAGCACTCCCTCGATCAACCCACGCAACTCGCCCGCTGCGCCGTTCAGGCGTTTCACGTCGTCGAAAAAGCGGGGCTCCTCGCGGGCCTTCGGATCGTCGAGAATTCGTTCGGCCACGTCGAGGATGGCCTGCACCGGGGTGAGCAGTTCGTTGCGCCGGGTGGCCAGAAGCGCCTGGCGGACAAGGGCTTGGGGGCCTCGCCCGGCCGATTCTCCGCCAGGCGCAGATGAAACCGGGGGCACAAGCCGCCGATCGGGGAGGGCCGTCACGAGGCGCCGCGCCTTTCCAGCAGGGCCTGCATTTTTTCGAGCAGCACGGGCAGATCGATCGGCTTGGTGGCGTAGTCGTCGCAACCGGCTTCGATGACTTTCTCGCGGTCCCCTTCCATGGCCATCGCGGTGAGCGCAATCACAGGAATCTCTTTCGTTTCCGGCTGAGAGCGGATATTGCGTGTGGCCTGCAACCCATCGAGAACCGGCATCATCACGTCCATCAGCACGAGGTCGGGCCGGATCCCGGCGATCTTGGCGCAGGCTTCGGCGCCGTCGATGGCGGTGACCACTTCATACCCGCGCTTCTGCAGCCGGCGCTGCAGGAAGTCGCGGTTCATTTCTTCGTCGTCCACGAGCAGAATCTTGGGCATGTCGTGATGTTGTCTCTGAAGGAATGTCAGTAGTTCTTGTTTAACCCGGAGCCATAGGCGACGGCGGAAATCGACGCGCCGTCGGACTACCGCTTTTCGCGGCGGTGCCCGGCTCCGGGTTAAACGACTTGTCGTGCCCTCATACCGATTGCTCCGTTCCGGCCGACTTTGCTCCGCGGGCTGGGAGCAACTTGCGCACCTCGTCGAGCAGTTGTTCGCGGTTGTACGTCCCTTTCTGGAGGATCATGTGCACCCCGCCGTTGAGCAGGCTTCGCTCCTGCGGCGTGAGCTCTTTGGCTGTGACGATGACGACGGGAATCGACCGCCACGCGGGCTCCTTCCGCAATTCGCGCAGGAAGGTGAAGCCATCCATCTCGGGCATCATCAGGTCGAGCAAAATCAGGGCCGGTATGCTGTTCGGCAGGGCGGCCAGCGCGCTGCGGCCGTTTTCGGCCTCTGTCACGCTCCAGCCGTCCCCCTTCAGGATTCGCGTCATCAGCGATCGAGCGTTGGAATCGTCTTCAACGACCAGAATCGACTGACCGTCTCCCGCATCGCTGCGATATTTGCGAGACAGGCTCAAGAGCTGGTCCTTGTCGATCGGTTTAGTCACGTACTCGGCGGCACCGAGGGCCATCCCCAGATTCTTATCGTCGACCATCGTCAACACGACGACCGGGATGTCGCACAGCTCACGATCCGCCTTGAGGGCCGAGAGCACGTCCCAGCCGTCCATGCCGGGCATCATTACGTCGAGAGTGATGAAGGTCGGGCGAATATCGCGCACCATCTGCAGGCCTTCTTCGCCCCCCGTGGCCGTGACCACGCGAAATCCTTCGCGCGAAAACTGCCGCTGCAAAAGGTCGCGTGCGGCGGGATCGTCGTCAATGACGAGCACGGTTCCCGCCTGGCCGTCGGATTCTGCATCGGCGCCGCCAGAGGATTCGGACGGGGTGGTCTGCGGCGCGGCCAGTTGCGGCGGGCCGGAGATGGGCAGGCGGACCGAAAACGTCGAGCCCTTCTGGTATTCGCTGTCGACGAGAATGTCGCCCCCCATCATCTCGCAGAACCGCTTGCAGATCGCCAGGCCCAGGCCCGTGCCGCCGTATTTGCGCGTCGTCGACGCGTCGGCCTGGCTGAAATTCTGGAACAGCCGCTTCATCTGCTCGGGGGTCATGCCGACGCCGGTGTCGCGCACGCGAAAGACGATGTGATTGTGGCCTGCCACCGGCTCGAGCACCGCCGTCACGTGGATCTCGCCCTGCGCCGTGAATTTGGCCGAGTTGCTGAGCAGGTTCAGCAGCACCTGCCGCACGCGCGTGCGATCGGCCCGCAGCGAATGGACTCCTGGGTCGCAGGTCCAGTCGAGCCGATTGCCGTTCTTGCGGATCAGGGGTTCGACGGTACTGACAACCGATTCGATCAGGGGCCTCACTTCGAAGGTCTCGAAGAACAGCTCCATCTTGCCCGCTTCGACCTTCGACAGGTCGAGAATATCGTTAATCAGCCCCAGCAGGTGCCGGCCCGAGTCGATGATCTTCTTGAGATCCGGAACGAATTGAGCCGCAGGCCCCTCGGCGAATTCTTCAACGAGCAACTCGCCATACCCGATGATCGCGTTCAGTGGCGTGCGCAGCTCGTGGCTCATCTGCGCGAGAAACGCGCTTTTCGCGCGGCTGGCTTCGAGCGCCGCGTCGCGGGCCGATTCGAGTTCGCTGTTGGTCCTGAGCAGCTCGGTCGTGCGCTCCCGCACACGGACGTCGAGCGAATCGCGCTCGCGCTTCAGATCTTCGTTGAGCTGCCGGATTTTGGCCTGTTCCTCCTGAACGGCGCGGCGACGTTCGAGAAGCTGTTCGGCCATCACCTTGAACGAGCGGGCGAGTTCCCCCACTTCGCCCCGGTCTTCCACCGGAAGCACCAGGTCAAACTCGCCGTGGGCCAGACGCTTCGTCGACGTGATGATCTTGTTGAGGGGCCGCGTAATCATGAGCGAGAACAGCACGGCCAGGGCCCCCGCGCCCAGGCTGCACGCAATCGCCCCCACGCGGATCGACAACAGCTCGGCATCGACGTCTGAGGCGATCTCCTGGTACGACACGGCGACGACCAGGTCGAGATATCGATCTTTGTGATTGGGCTCGTACGGCAACCGCAACAGGTGCAGCGCGAACTCTTCCAGCCGCACCGGCGATTCCCACGTGATTTTCTCGGTGACTCGCAGTTCGCCGAGCAGCCGTTCGATCTTCTGCTGAAAGGGCGCAATGTCTTTCTCCCGGTCGGACTGGCAGCGGATCTTAAAGCGGCGGATGTCGCGGCTGGGCAGGCTGATCTTGTATTGCGGGTTCTCAATCAGATACTTGTCGAGTGCGACTTTGAACCGATGTCCCAGATTGCGCTTGGTTGTGAATTCGGGGTCGTCCAGGTCGGGATCGAAGATCGAGATGATCTGGCCCGACGGGCGCAATCCGCGCGTGAACCCAAACCACGAGCGCAACGAGGGGATTCTCTTTTCCCGTACGGTGCGGCCCAGTTCCTTCACCAGCCGTACTTCTTCGGTGCCGTCGGGCAATGCCATCAGCTGGTCGATCTCCCTGAACCGCTGGCTGATCTCACGATCGGCGCGATCCAGAGATTTCTGGGGTTCCTCGTCGAGAGGTTTCGACAGGTCGGCGATGAACGCCGGGTCGGGATGTTCGAGGAAACGATCGTCCTGATCGAGCAGAAACAGGAAGTGCCTGGGGGAAATCGCCTGCTGCTCGTCGTTGCTGGTGTCGTGGTCGAGCTGGCTGAAATGGGACGTGACGAGAATCAGAAACCCCGGTTCGGGTGCGTCGGCGGCGCCGACGCCGTCAGACGGAGGGACGATCACGGCCCCGCCTTGCAAAATCAGTTTGCGTCCGTCCACGGGGACGTCTTCCGACTTGCTGCCGACCCGTGCTTCGCTCGCCTGCTCGAACGTCACGCGAGTCTGCCCGAATTTTGAAAGCTGCCCGAGTCGCGGGCGGCCGCCGGCCAGGGCGTTCAGGAACTCTGCCTGGCCGACAGGCGGCTCGACCTCGATCACGCGCTTGCGGCGCCAGCGAGCGACTCGCGTCGCTGCGGCCGGTTCATCACCCGCGCGCCAGGCTAGAATGTCGGCCTGCAGAAAGTCGCGATCCTGGTTAAGCAGGCCCGCCAGGTCTTCGCGCACCCGGGGCGAAAGCGAATCCGGGTCGCCGCCGGTGCGATACGCCTCGCGCAGGTCGTCGATCGCGTCGGTGCTCATGTGTTCCGCCAGCTCGGATAGATCCTGCCGCATTTCGTCGGCGTTGCGCAGCATCTTCTGCGCAGACAGGTTCGTTTCATCGACCAGGTCGACCACCTCGTGGTCCACGACGTGATGGGCGCAGTACCGCATCACGCGTTCCGCCAGGTACAGCGAGGCCACCAGCACCATCGTGCAGGTCAGCAGACTGATTTTGGTGCCGATGCGGATTTTCATCGCATTCCGTTCACGACTTGACCGCGGAGCCTTCCCCGGTGCCGTCGACGATTACTTCGATCTGCCCCGTCTCCACAGCATACAGCCAGCCGTGCACGCGGGGCAGGCCTGTCTTCTGCTTATGCCGCTTGATGAACGAGATGTTGTTGAGGTGCTTGATCTGCAGGCGGATGTTCTCACGCGCCAGCAGGTCGAGCTTCTGTTCGAGATCGAGCCCCTGCTCGGCAGCGATGCGGTCGGTCTTATCTTTGGCCCCCTGGGCGATCAGCAGCCAGTCGGCGATGTAGTTCTCGCTCACCCCTTCTTCGATCGCCCGGATTCCACCGCATTTCGTGTGCCCGCAAATGACGATGTCGGGAATTTTGAGGTGCGTGATCCCGTATTCCACGAGCGCGGCGACGTTCACGTCGTTGAACGAGACGATATTCGCGACGTTGCGGTGCACGAAGATCGTGCCCGGCTTGCTCCCCGTAACCACGTCTTCCGAAACCCGCGAATCGGAACAGCCGATCCACAGGATACTGGGCGTTTGCGAGGCGGCAATCGACTTGTAGTAATCAAGGTGCTGGGTGAATTCGCCGGCGACAAACCGCCGGTTGCCTGCGAGCAGTTCTGCGACCATCCGGATCGTGCTCCCGCCTAAAAGGAGTGTGCCAGGGGATTTCCGTCGGGACCAAATCGAATGGCGCGCATCGCAACATTCTGCCGGCTGATGAATTCCGGCTCATCGACAAGGCCTTGAAGGGCCTGCTCCCCGGGGTCGGCAGACTCCCTCCAGTCGAACCTTACATAACCGTAAGAATCGCCCATCGAGATTTCAAGTCACATCGCGACATGTGTGATCACAATGAATGCGCCTGTTGCGCAGATGATCCACCATCACCTTGAGCGTTCACTTCGCCTTCGCAACAGGAGAAAAACCGTAGTTCATAGGGCGAATGGACTACGTCACGATGACGGCCGTCGATTCATATTGTCGGGCTCGATCCACGTAATGTGCTGCGTTCTTGAGGAGCCGCTGAACTTCGGTGTCAGAAATCTCGCGTTTGACCTTGCCCGGCAGTCCGATCACCAGGGAGCGGTCCGGGATCTCCATCCCTTCCGGCACGAACGCCCCCGCGCCGATCACGCAACGTTTACCCACTTTTGCGCCGTTCAGGACGATGGCGCCGATCCCAACCATACTGCCGTCGTCGATCGTGCATCCATGAAGGACCGCTTTGTGTCCGATGGTGCAGTCCATCCCGATCGTCAACGGAAAACCAGGGTCAGTATGCAGTACGCACAGGTCTTGAATATTGGTGCGCTGGCCAATGGAGATCGGTTCGTTGTCGGCCCTGAGAACCGCCCCGAACCAGATGCTCACGTCTTCCGCGAGAACAGTCTGGCCAACGACGGTCGCATTCGGTGCAATCCAGACGCCTGTCGCCTGTGTCTGCGGCGAGCGGTCTCCGATTCTCACGATCACGATGAATCTCCAGTTTGCGATTCGATTCCACCTTGTGGCTCCGCGACAGCCCATTGTCGTCTTTCGCGCTCAGGCTGTGAATCAAGTCACATTCAAAGTTTATCAAAGCCATTATGGCCTGGCGGTGGTGATTGCTTATCTGGCTGCGTACGCGGCCGGCGCGGCCGCGTATTCGATGGCCTGGCGCAGCGGCTTGACGGCCATCGGCTCGATCGGCGTGCTGGTCTGCGCCGTTGGCTTCGCGTCGTACTCTTTCGAGCTCACTCACTGGCTCTTCGGCCATGCCAACTCCTTGATTGCCTCGGCGCCGATCGCGCTTCTGGCACTCGCCCCCGCGGCTGCAATTCAAGAGTACCGTCGGCACAAGACAGCGCAAACCGCAAAAATCGCGAATTCGCGCGGATGACAAAGGACAGACGGATTTGAGTCTCCGTCTGTGGTTGCGCGCCGGCTTCCCGTCTGGCAGGTCTTGTGGTAGAAACGGCGTGTGCGGCACCGGTGACATCACAGGAGCGGCGGGCGAGTTATGGCAGTCCGGGGAATTCGGGGCGCGACGAGCGCCGCGGCCGATACGCGGGAAGAAATCCTGCAGGCGACGCGGGAACTTTTGGGCGAGATGCTTCGCGCCAACGCGATCGCTGATTTCGAAGAGGTCGCGTCCATCCTGTTCACGACGACGACTGATCTGACGGCTACGTTTCCTGCCGAGGCGGCCCGCGAGCTGGGGATGCATCTCGTTCCGCTCCTCTGCGCGTCCGAGATCGACGTCCCCAGGCGACTGCCCAAGTGCATTCGCGTGCTGATCCACGTGAACACCGAAAAACCAGCCCGTGAAATGACGCATGTCTACCTGCGCGACGCCAAGTCGCTGCGGCCGGATATCCACAGCGCGCAGTAATATAGTCATCTCGCTCCGTCGAGATGTCGTGCGAGGGTATTCAATCCCGCATTTCGACGGAGCGAGACGCCTGCAATTCACGGCACTTCCAGGTTGCACGTGGGGCTGGCGTCGTCCGCAATTTCAAGGGCGGCGAATAGCTGCCGGGCGAGCACGCGGTGACCGAAGTAGCCGGGGTGCACTTTTTCGTCGTCGAGCCATTTGAGCAGTTCTTCCTGGTCGGGCTTGGCCGTTTCCCAGAAGGTGTGGTGGTCGACCAGGATGGCCTTCGTCCCCAGAGCCACGTCGCGTACGACCTGCGCGTATCCTGGCAGGTGCACTCCCGTGTCGACTTTCTTGAGATACACGGGGTTCGGTGTATGGAGAACAGGAATCGCCCCCGCCGATTTGACCTTGTTGACGATGGCCGTCAGGTTCTTACGGAACAGATCGTGCCCGACCGGCCCGAGCTTGCTGTCATGCATTCCCAGCATGATCGAGACGACGTCGGGCTTGAGGTGCAGCGCGCGCCAGTCGAGATCGGCGAGCACTCCCTTCGAATCGTCGCCGCTGACTCCCGAATTGACGACCAGGTCGCGCATTCGCTTGAGTTCCCAGCGAACCCGTTCGGCGAAATGTTCAGGATAACTTCGAAATCCCTTCGTGTGCACGGCGCCATGGGTGATGTCGTCACCGAGAAACACCCACGTGGCCGGATCCTTGCGACCGAGCAGCTCTTTGATGCCGGCCACGCCGGAGTTCGGCGACGGGCTTTTCTTCTTCTGGCCGGTGCCCTGTCCTGTCGCCTGGGTCGCAGCCTGAAGTTCGTGCTCACCCACCGTGATGGAACCGGCCCATGCGGCAACGCCCAAGCCAGAGAGAAAACGGCGGCGATCGGGCAGGCCGGATGCCAAAACAACTTCATTCTCGCGATTGGTCGACATCATGATTCTCCAATAATCCAGGCCCACAGTTCAGGCGATGCCTGTGTTGCTGAATTGACCATTCTATGCAATTCAAGTGCTGCGAACACCAGGCAACGCAGGCCTTGTTTCCGTCAATTTGTCCCGGAATCTGGGGCACCCGCAGCCAATTGCTATTTTCCCCATTGTGAAAAATCTGTAGAATGTCGGGCGTGGAGGCCGAATTCGGTCTATCTAACGTCTTGAGGGGGAACCAGTTAGTCGAACCAGTAAGTTTGGGACGGCTGGTAGGATGTCCAGATCAACCGGGTTGGCGCTTTGCGCCGGAACATGAGCGTTTCCGCCGTCTCCATCACCGAAACCTGCCGTTCGCTACGAGAACGGGTCAACGCCCGGCTCGACAAGTATGTCGAACAGGCCCCCGGTGTGCCCCCCCGACTTCGCGACGCAATGGCTTACAGCCTGCTGGCGGGCGGCAAGCGGCTGCGACCGATTCTGGTGCTGCTCTCGTGCGAGGCGTGCGGCGGCCAGGCCGAATCGGCCCTTCCGGCCGCTTGCGCCATCGAGATGGTGCACACCTATTCGCTGATTCACGACGACCTGCCGGCGATGGACAACGACGATCTTCGCCGCGGTCGACCGACAAATCACGTTGTTTTCGGTGAAGCCCTGGCAATTCTTGCGGGTGATGGACTGTTGACGCTGGCATTTCAGGTACTTGCCAGCGATATTTCCCCCCCAGAGACGGCCGCCGCCTGCTGCGCAGACCTGGCGCACGCCGCGGGCATGGCCGGAATGGTGGGGGGGCAGGTGGCCGACCTGGAAGCCGAAGGGCGTGCCGTGTCGACGATCGACGAGTTGGAAGGAATTCACCGGCGCAAAACCGGCGCCCTGCTGGCGAGCGCCCTGACGCTGGGGGCCCGTGTGGCCGGGGCTGGCAACGACGACCTGCATCGCCTGGCCTCGTTCGGACGGTCGCTGGGGCTGGCGTTTCAGATTACCGACGACCTGCTCGATGTGTGCGGCACATCGCAGAATATGGGCAAGGCTGTCAACAAAGATGCGTCGCGTGGCAAGCTGACGTACCCGTCCCTCCTGGGCGAGGATGCCAGTCTGCTGCGGGCGCAATGTCAGATCGCCGAAGCGTCGAAGTGGATTGAATCGTTCGGTGAGCGTGGCCGGCGGCTGGAAGCGCTGGCGCAATTCGTTCTGGAAAGAGACCACTGATGAAGAACGAAATCCTGTCACGGATTGACTCGCCCGCAGACCTCAAGCAACTCTCCGAGAGTCAGCTCGAGCAGCTTGCGGTCGAAATGCGCAACGCGCTGTGCAACGTCGTTGCGAATCGCACAGCCCACTTTGCCAGCAACCTGGGGGTTGTCGAGTTGGCTCTGGCGCTGCACCTGGTCTTCGATTTTTCGAAAGACCGCCTGATCTGGGACACAGGCCACCAGATCTACCCGCACAAGCTGCTCACGGGGCGCTACTCCGAATTCCCGACGATGCGGCAGAAGGGGGGCCTGATGGGCTACCCCAACCCCGCCGAAAGCCCGTATGACCTGTTCATGACGGGCCATGCCGGGTGCAGCGTGTCGAGTGTGCTGGGAATGAAGGCCGGCGACGACCTGCGTCGCGACAAACGGCGTGCGGTGGCCGTCATTGGCGACGGGGCGCTCCCCTCGGGCATCGTGTTCGAGGCGCTGAACAACGCCGCCGGATTGGAAAAAGACATTCTCGTGATCCTCAACGACAACAAGATGGGGATCTGCCCGCGCGTCGGCGGGCTGGCGCGGTATCTCGATCAGGCTCGGGTCGCCCCATTCTACAACGAGCTGAAACGCGACGTGAGCTGGCTCTTGAACAAGGTGCCGATCGTCGGCGACGCCGTCGAGCGGGTGCTGTTTCAGGCCAAAGAGATGGTCAAGGCGTCGCTGCACGGCGGGATGCTGTTCGAACAGCTCGGCTTCAAATACATCGGCCCGATCGACGGCCACGACCTGAAATCGCTCCGCGAATACCTGGAGATGGTCAAAGACCTCAAGGGGCCGGTGCTGCTGCACGTGTTCACCGAGAAAGGGCACGGCTTCAAGCCCGCCTGCGAAGATCCGGTGCTGTTCCACACCCCCCCGCCATTCGAACGCCGCGACGACGAGGTCGTCTCTGTCAAGAAGAGCTCGTCGCGCGCCTACACCGACGTCATAAGCGACGCGATCTACGCAGCGATGGAAGTCAATCCACAGGTGGTCGTGCTGACGGCCGCGATGTGCGAAGGCAACAAGCTGCAGAAGATCCGCTCGGTATTTCCCGACCGGTTCTTCGACACCGGGATCTGCGAAAGCCACGCGGTGGCATTCGCGGCCGGCATGGCGAAATCGGGCCTGCGGCCGATCGTCGACATCTACAGCACCTTCCTGCAGCGCAGTTTTGACCAGATCTTTCAGGAAGTCGCGCTGCAGAACCTGCCTGTCACGTTCTGCCTCGACCGCGCCGGCGTCGTCGGGCCCGACGGCCCCACGCATCATGGCGTGTTCGACAACACCTACATGCGCGTGTTCCCGAACATGGTCGTCATGGCGCCGGGGGACGAGGGCGACGTCAAAGGCATGCTCGATTTCGCGATCGGCCACCCCGGACCGGTTTCCATCCGATACCCGAAGACCGGCGCCGAGAGCATCGAGCGCACGGTCGAGCCGGTGCGCCTGGGTGAAGCCGAGGTCATCGACTGGGGCCGCGACGGCATTCTCATTGCTTTCGGCTCGCTGCTCACGAACTGCGTCAAAGCCGCCGCGCGGCTGAAAGGCGAAGGCCTGGATGTGGGCGTGATCAACGCCCGGTTCTGCAAACCGATCGACCGCGACACGATTCTGCGCGCCGTGGCCGAAGCCGGATTCGTCGTGACCGTCGAAGAAAGCTCGCTGCTGGGCGGGTTCGGCTCAGCCGTGCTGGAGACGGCGAATGCCGCCGGGTTGCGGACCGATCACATCCGCCGGCTGGGGATTCCCGACCAGTACATTGAGCACGCCGACCGCAACGAGCAGCTTCGCGAACTGGGGCTTGACGCCGACGGCATCGTGCGGACCGTGCTGGCCGCCGCCGACCGCGGAAGCCTGGTGGCGGACGAGGCGTAGATGGGCCAGCCGAAGAGCTAAGGGAGAAGAGCGAGGAGAGAACCGCACACCCTCTCCTCTCTCTTCGCCCCTCGCTCTTCTCTTCTCGCACCACCAGCCTCCCGCGCCGGGCGTTCGCGCTCATGCCGCGCTGTCAAGCCATTTTCCGGAACTTACGGGGAAGTACGCCGCGCAAATCGCAATTCGAACGTGGCACGCGCGTGCGCGCGCTGGTTATAATCGAGTTTGTGGGTCGCCGTTTTCATTTCGGGATTATTCTGCCATGCGTGTGGATGCTGCCAGGCCGGATGTGGCCACGCTGATGTTTCGTTTGTTCTGCCGCACGGTTCATCCGGAGCTGCTCGAAGTATTTGCCCGCACGACGATCCGGCACGAGTTGTACACCGCCGAACTGGCAATCTGCGACGCCGGGCACCTTGTCGCCTTCCACCACAACGGGCAGACTGTTTGTGAAGTGACGTGCAGCGCAGACAAACCCCTCCCGCACAATCGCCAGGTGATCGGCCGCCGCCTGCGCGGGCACCGCAACGAATCGCTCGAGCACGACGGCGGAATTCTGTACCACGTCAGTTTTCAGGTCGAACAGCTCGACGCCGAGGTGTTTCAGCACTGCCACGAGGAAATGCTGGGAGATTCGTCTCGCGCGCGGCTCGCCCATTGTTTTGCCCCGACGAGCCGGCTCTCGCCGGCGCCGGTGAGCTACATTCACACCGAAGAGCGGCCGCACAGCCTGCTGGTGCACGCGTTTCACACGTTTCCCGACAACCGGGCGGTTGTGAAAACGCAGTCGCTGTTCGAGGTGTAGGCGGGCTTATGCCGCTCCGGGCCGGCGCGCTTTGCGCCTGGCGAGAGCGGCTGCTTCAGCCTGAAGCCGTTCTTCCTCGAGGCGAGCCTCCTCTTCCCGTTCTTCGATCTGGCGGTACAGCCTCTGCCGGTGGGACGTCATCAGACTGCCCAGAGAGCGCATCGCCAGCAGCGCGGCGACGCCGTACAGCACGATCTGCCAGACTTCCATGTCCGGGTCCTCGGGGGGAACTCACCCAACTACACTTTCACGCGTTCGACGTACTCGCCGGTGCGGGTGTCGATCCGCACGGTTTCGCCCTGGTCGATGAAGGCGGGAACCTGGATCTCGGTCCCGGTTTCCACCTTCGCCGTCTTGGTGATGTTTCCCGAGGTGTTGCCCCGCACGGCCGGCTCGGTGTAGATGATCTTCAGGTTGACGTGCGGGGGCGGCTCGACTTCGATCACGCGGTCGTTCCAGTAGAGGAGCAGGCACACCATGCCGTCCATCAGCCAGCGGACGCCGTCTCCCATGATCTCCTGGGGCACGGTGTACTGTTCGTACGACTCCTGGTCCATGAACACCAGCGAGCTTTTGTCGCGGTACAGGAACTGGGCCTCGCCTTTGCGGACGTCGGCCGCTTCCAGGCCGTCGCCGCTCTTGTAGGTTCTGTCGATGATGGTATTCTTCAGCAGGTTCCGCAGGCGACACTTGTAGAGCGCCTGCCCTTTTCCCGGCTTGACGAAATTGCACTCCAGCATGTCGTAAGGGTCGCCTTCGACGACGACTTTAATCCCCTTGCGAAATTCACCGGCGTTAATCTGTGGCATTGGTCGCTCTCAGCATGATTTCAGGTTTGTGAACGGCCAGAAGCATATCAAATGGATTTTTCCTTTGCCAGTTCCATTTCCGGGCCTCGCGCACCGCAAAAAACGCCTGAATTCGCCGAAGACGACTGGCCGCGCGAGCTGGCCCGCGCGATCCGTGAGCCCGACGAACTGATTGAGCTCCTGAATCTCTCTGAGACATTGCGCGAGCCGGCGCGGCGCGCGGCGCGGCTCTTTCCGCTGCTCGTCCCGCGGAGCTATCTGGCGCGAATCCGGCGCGGCGACGAGCACGACCCGCTCCTTGCGCAGGTTCTGCCGCTGGGAATCGAAGAAGAACCTGTGCCCGGCTTCGTTGCCGATCCGGTGGGCGACTCGCCCGCGCGCCGGGCGCCGGGCCTCTTGCACAAATACCAGGGGCGGGCGCTGCTCATTGCGACTGGTGCATGCGCCGTTCATTGCCGGTAC
Organism: Planctomycetia bacterium; assembly: GCA_016200145.1. Lineage (GTDB taxonomy): Bacteria > Planctomycetota > Planctomycetia > Planctomycetales > Planctomycetaceae > JACQFH01. Next base: position 14,348 of record JACQFH010000411.1, read on the forward strand.
TGTTTTCGGCGGCACTATCCCTATGGCGACGAGCCGCGGCGAATGTCGGACTGGGACGAAGCCCTCGCCACGATCGCCGCCGATCCGAGCTTGAACGAGATTATTCTGAGTGGAGGCGATCCGCTGATGCTCACCGACGCGCGCCTGGAAGAGCTGTGCGCGCGCCTCTGCGAAATTCCCCACGTGACGCGGCTGCGCCTGCACACGCGACTGCCGATTGTGCTGCCGGAACGGGTGACCGGCCGTCTGATGCGGCTGCTGTTGAACCTGCAGGCCACGCCGATCGTTGTCGTCCACGCGAACCATCCGCACGAGGTGGCCGGGACGTGCGCAGAGGCCCTGCGGCGACTGGTGCGAGGCGGCATCACCGTGCTCAACCAGGCCGTTTTGCTGCGCGGCGTCAATGATACGACCGAGGCGCAGGAAGGGCTGTGCCGGTCGCTCGTCGATCTGGGAGTGATGCCCTACTACCTGCACCAGCTCGACCGCGTCGCGGGCGCGGCCCACTTCGAGGTTGCCGAAGAGCTGGGAATCCTTATCGTCGACGAGCTGCGGCGGCGACTGCCGGGATACGCGGTACCACGCTATGTGCGCGAAACGGCGGGGGGAGAACACAAAGAGTTGATTGCGTGACGACGTGCCCCGGCCGCTTTTGCGGCGGCCGGGGCACGTCGTCACGCAAATTAGCAATTCCCTTTTCTCTGCGTTTTTCTGAGCTGGTGCAGCAATGACTCACGACACTCGCATGAAACTCCGCCTCTGGCATCTCATCATCGGCGGGACCGCATTTCTGGTTGCGTTGGTTCCAGGCTGGGCACCGGCCGACGAGCAGCGCGACGCGCTCAACAAGCGCTTTGATGAAGAGATCGCCCGGTTCAGCGACCAGATCAAGAAGTCGCCCGATTCGGCGGACCTGTACTCGCGACGCGGCGACGCATACTTCTTCCGCGCCAAATTTGTCGAGGCTGTCGCCGACTACGAGAAGGCGGTCTCGCTCGATCCCAAACGCGACGCGTCATTCTGGCAGAAGGGAATCGCGTACTTCTACGCGAAGCGTTTCAAAGATGCCGCGCACCAGTTCGAAATCTACAACTCGTTCGACAATGTCGATCGCGAGAACGGCATCTGGCGGTACCTGTCGCAGACGAAGGCGCTGGGGCGCGACAAGGCCCGTGAGGGTTTGCTCAAATACGAGAAAGACGACCGCGAACCGTTTCCCGACGTGTATCGCCTCTTCTCGGGCGAGCTGACGGGGGACGCCGTCCTGAAGCGGATCAACGACGCCGAGATTCCGGTCCGCGACCGCGAAGCGCGGTTGTTCTATGCCGAGCTGTATGTGGGCCTCAACGACTATGTCGAAGGCCGGATCGAATCGGCTGAAAAACACCTCGAGCAGGCGGCAAAAAACAACTGGGGCGAGAAGGCCAGCTACGGTCCCAACTACATGTGGCACGTCGCCCGCCTCCACCGCGATCTGCTGGCGGATGAACGGGCCAAAAAGTGATGTGCCCCGGCCGCCGAAAAAGCAGACCAGGACACTTTCGCGATGCACCACGCTCAAAAGACGAATGCACCGGTAGTTGAGTCCCGCCACCCACTCGGCTTGGCGACGAGCTGTGCCGCCGGGTAAGATTGAACTTATGCGGCACGGTGCCGCGGCGATCTATTCCCGGGAAACCACTCGCGTGGATCTCACCGACGTCCAGATCATGCAGGCCGTCCAGGCCGGTCAGGTCGAGTTGTTCGATCTGCTCGTGTGCCGCTATCGCGGGCCGCTGCTCAACGTCGCCTGGAGCAAACTGGGGGACCGGAACTGGGCTGAAGACGTCGTCCAGGAAACGTTCCTCGCGGCGTTCGCCGCGCGCGACACGTACAACCCCGCCTTCGCGTTCCGCACGTGGGTGTGGACGATCCTGCTGAATCTGTGCCGGCGCCAGTGGAAGCGGCGCGAGTCGCGCCCCGGCGAGCAGTCTCTTGCGGCACCCGCTCAGAGAGGCGACGGTCCGGCGGTCGAACCGGCCACCTACGACACGCCCCTTTCGCAGGCGTTGCTGATCGAACGTCGGGCCCAGGTGCACGTCTTGCTGAATTCACTTCCCGAAGTCCAGGCCGACGCGCTGCGGTTGCGGTTTTTCGGGGGACTGCAGTTTTCGGAAATCGCGCTGGCCATGGATTCCAGCGTCAGCGCGGCCAAACAGCGAGTCAAATCGGGCCTGATCACGCTCGCGGAACAGTTGCGACAGACTGGCGGAGAACTCTCATGAATTGCGATACAGCCTTCGATCTGATGACCGACGCGCATGGCAGCCGCAGCGGCGCGCTGGCCGAGCACTTCGATACCTGCCCGCGCTGCCGCCGAATGCAGGAGACGCTGGCCCCCGCGCTCGATTTCCTGTCCGATGAGACGGCGCTGGACCGTTCACTCCACGTCCACGACGCGGTGCAATCGTCGTCCGACGGCAACCCGTTCGTCACCGCCGAAGCGGTGCAGATCGCCCGGCAGGTCGCGTCCGGCCTGGCCGTGCGCAACGAGATGCCTCGCGTCCGTGCCGCGCGCCTGGCGGCCCGCACCGCAAAATACGCCGCGGCGTTCGCCGCCGGTC
>JACQFH010000372.1 GCA_016200145.1 Planctomycetia bacterium
CAACTGCAGCCCATCGTCGGCGGAATGCAATCCGAGTTCGCCAAGCTTCGGTTGAGAATTCCAAAAATTCACAGCCTGAGAGCGTGGGAACGAGCGACCCACGATTACTCCAGCGCTACGACGCCGCGCGGGGGCAGCAGCGGCTTGAGCGGGCACTCGGCGCACTTCGGCTCTGTACCGCAGAAATCCCGGGCCGCGAGGGCCAGCCATCGAGATCGCTTTGCGACGTCGGGCGCGGCGTCGCGCCGGCTCGATGTCAAAAATGACTGCCAGTCGTCGTATTCCGATTCGAGGTCCATCCAGCCGTGCCGCGCGGCGATCCGCAGGCTGCCTTGATCGAGCGGGTAGACCGAGCGTCCGCCGACAAAGAGCAGAATCCGATCGGCCAGTTCCCAGTTGACGCCGGGAATGGCCCGCAGGTCCTCCTGCCAGAATTCCACCGACCGCAACGGGAGCACTTCCAGCGCGTCGCTGTCACCGAACGACCGCAGCCACCAGCCTGCCAGAGCATGCAGCGCGCGGGCCCTGGTCGCCGGTTGCTCGGCCTCTTCCAGGACCTCTGCCAGTCGGCCCGGGCCTTGCTCGACAATGGCATGGGGATCACCGAGCGACGATTCGGCGATCCACGACCAGTCGCGAGGTTTTCGCGGCGGCCGGGCCGGCTCGAGCGCGATGCGGACCAGCGTCGTCCAGGCCCCCGGCGGTCCCGGCGGGTCGGGCAATCCGTAGTGCCGGGCCAGCAGTTCGGCGGCGATTTGCCAGGTATCGTTGGCCATAGAACTTGCAATGAACGCCGTTTCCTGTATCCTGAATTTTCGCCTCTCGATACTGCGCCCGGTCGCCTGTGCCGCGTTAACATTTCCGGACACTTTTCTGCATGCGTCGTCGTTCGCGCCAGATTGTCGCCGCGCTGGCAGCCTGTGCAACCGTGGCGCTGTACCTGTCGGTCAGCCGGCAGGACAACGGGGCCGCTCCCGACCAGGTGCTGGCCGCCGACGGCGTGTTCAAATGGTACCGCGGCAACATTCACACGCATACACTGTGGAGCGACGGCGACGATTATCCGGAAATGGTCGCCCTGTGGTACAAGGATCGGGGCTACGACTTCCTGTCGTTCAGCGATCACAACACGCTGATGCGCAAAGAGCGCTGGGTCGACGCGGTCAAGAACAAGGGGGGCCAGACGGCGTTCGACAAGTTGAATTCCCGCTTTCCACAGGATTGGGTGGAAACGCGCACCAACGAAGAAGGCGTTCAGGAAATCCGCCTGAAGATGTTCGACGAGATCGCGCAAAAGATCGGGAGCCCGGGCAAGTTCGTGCTGATTCAGGGGGAGGAAATCAGCGACGAGTACAAGGGCAAACCGATTCACATGAACGCCACCAACCTTCAGGAGACGATCCCCCCCATGCGGGGTGACAGCTTCTACGAGGTGATGCAGCGCAACACCGACGCCCTCGTCGCGCAGCGCGAGCGCACCGGCCAGCCGATGATCATCCATCTCAATCATCCGAATTTCCATTACGCCATCACCGCCGAAGACCTGGCGAGGGTCCGCGGTGAAAACCTGTTCGAAGTCTACAACGGTCATCCGTCTTTCATCTTCCGCTGATGTTCGGGCTGGCCACCGACGACGGTCACAGCTATCACAACATTCCCAGCCGCACGAGCAATCCCGGGCGGGGCTGGATTGAAGTTCTATCGCGCGAACTGACTCCCGAGGCCATCGTCAAGTCGATCGAGCGGGGGTACTTCTACGCCTCTTCGGGAGTCAAGCTCGAACGTTTCCTGGTCTCGCCCCGCGGCGTCGACGTGCTGGTTCGCCCCGATCCGGGAATTGACTACACAATCGACTTCATCGGCACGCGCTCGGGCTACGCCAAAGAGAGCGAGCCGGTGATCGATCCCGCCGGCGAACAGGTTCGAACGACGCGACGCTACAGCAACGACATCGGCCGCGTCATCAAGACGGTGAGTGGGACTCACGGCCATTACACGTTCGCACCCACCGATTTGTATATCCGGGCGCGGATCACGTCGTCGAAGAAGCATCCGAACCCTTCCGTCCCCGGCGAATACGAGCAGGCCTGGTGCCAGCCGGTCCGCGGGCCGGCCGGGAGGAATCACCCCTGAAGCCCTGGGAATTCTGGATCGACGTCGGCGGCACGTTCACCGACTGCATTGCCCGCTCTCCCGACGACCGCCTGATCGAATGCAAAGTGCTCAGTTCGGCGGTCACCCGTCGCCGCCTGCGCGAGGTCGTGGGGCCCGCTCGCTTCTGCGACGAAACGCCGGGCCGCGATCCGGCACATTTCTGGGTCGGCTATGAGGCGCGGTTTCTCGATGAAGAGGGACGGCCGATCTTCAGCAGCCGCGTCACGGCGTTCGACGCGAAAACCGGAACGCTGACGACTGCCGCCGAGTTGCCCAGGTCGATCGCGCCCGGCGCCAGCTTTGAACTTGTCTCAGGCGAGGAATCCCCCATTCTGGCAATTCGCACCGTGCTCGGGCTGGGCCTGGCGTCGCCCATTCCAGTCGTCTCGGTGCGGCTGGGCACGACTCGGGGCACGAATGCACTGCTGACGCGGCGCGGGGCCCGCACAGCGCTGATTACGACGCGCGGCTTTGCCGACGTACTGCGGATCGCCAATCAGGATCGTCCGCGCCTGTTCGACCTGGCGATCAGGAAGCCCGAACCGCTGTTCGAGCAGGTGGTCGAGATCGACGAACGGCTCGACGCGCAGGGCCAGGTGCTGCGCGCTCCCGACGAGGCTGCGGTACGGGCGCAACTGGCCGAGCTGCACGGCACAGGCGTCGAATCAATCGCCGTGTGTCTCTTGCACTCATTCGCCAACCCGGCACACGAGCTGCTTGTCGAAGCGTGGGCGCGCAATGCGGGGTTCACCGAGATCAGTGTGTCGAGCCGGCTGGCATCGCTGATCAAAATCGTCTCGCGCGGCGACACGACGGTGGTCGACGCGTATCTCAATCCCGTGCTGCGGAAATACGTCGAAACACTGCGCAAGACGCTGACGGGCAGCCGGCTGAGGCTGATGACGTCCGCCGGGGGCCTTGTCGACGCCGACCGCTTCGTCGGAAAAGACAGCATTCTCTCGGGACCGGCCGGAGGCGTGATCGGCTACTCGCGCGTGGCCGAGCGCGCGGGGTTCCCGCGATCGATCGGCTTCGACATGGGAGGGACCAGCACCGACGTGTCGCGGTTCGACGGCACCTACGAACTCGAATTTGAAACGCAAAAGGCCGGCGTGCGTGTCGTCGCGCCGATGCTGTCGATCGAAACGGTTGCGGCCGGCGGCGGCAGCATCTGCGCATTCGACGGCGTCAAGCTGGTCGTCGGACCGGCCAGCGCCGGGGCCAGCCCGGGCCCCGCCTGTTACGGCGGAGGCGGACCTCTGACCGTCACCGATGTGAATCTGTTCCTCGGCCGGATCGTCCCCGGCCGGTTTCCGATACCGCTCGATCGGGCGGCCGTCGAACGCCACCTGGCGGCCATCTGCCGGCAGATCGCCAACAGTCCCGGCGGGAAGACCTACACACCGCTTGAGCTCGCCGAGGGCTTTGTGCAGGTCGCCAATGCCAATATGGTCCGTGCGATCCGCAAGATTTCAGTCGCCCGCGGGTACGATCCGCGCGACTACGTGCTGGTGACGTTCGGAGGCGCCGGCGGCCAGCATGCCTGCGCGATGGCGCGCGAGCTGGGAATGCGGCAGGTCCTGTCGCATCCCTGGTCGGGGCTATTGAGCGCGTATGGAATTGGCCTCGCGGACATCCGCCGGTTCGGAGAGCAGGCCGTGCTCCGGCCCTGGTCGGCAGAAAACGTATCCGCGCTCGAGCCGGTCTTCGCGCAGCTCGAAGCGCGGGCCCGCGGCGAAGTCGTCGCCGAAGGGTTGCCCCCCGAAGCGATTGCCGCGCCTTTGCGTTCGCTCGACCTGCGGTATCAGGGGGTGGAAGCCACGATCAACGTCCCCTGCCCCGCCGGCGGCGATTACGCCCTCCGCTACCAGGAACTGCACCAGCAGCTTTACGGCTACGTCCATACAGGCCGCGCCATCGAGATCGTCGCGGCGCGCGTCGAGGTCGTGGGGCGCACCCCCGACCCGCCCGATGCCGCAGCGGAGCCAGTCCAGCGCCGCCTGGCTGCCACCGAAACGACTACCGCCTGGTTCGACGGTGCGCCGCACGAAACCGGCGTCTACTATCGCGACGACCTGCACGCGGGCGATGAAATCGCCGGGCCGGCAATTGTCTGCGAACCGACGTCCACCGTCGTCGTCGAACCCGGTTTCAACGTGACGATCCTGCCTCGCGGCGAAATCCTGCTGACCGACGCGGGAACGACGTCGCGCCGCGGAGTGTCGACCGATTGCGACCCGGTGATGCTCGAAATCTTCAACAACCTGTTCGCGTCGATCGCCGAACAGATGGGGATCACGCTGCAGCGGACGTCATTTTCGACTAATGTGAAGGAACGGCTCGATTTCAGTTGCGCGATCTTCTCGCCCACCGGCAGCCTGGTCGTCAATGCGCCGCACATCCCCGTGCACCTGGGCGCAATGGGTGAAACCGTCCGGCGGATCATTGCCGACAATCCGCGGATCGCGCCGGGGGACGTATTCGTCACGAACGACCCGTACCGCGGCGGTTCGCACCTGCCCGACGTCACCGTGATTAC
>JACQFH010000373.1 GCA_016200145.1 Planctomycetia bacterium
CCGACCGACTCGAGCACGAGGTTGAAGGGCCCACCCGGACGGGCTGCTTCGCCCGTCTCATCGGCAACGGCCGGCGCGGCGCAGAGGAGTGCGCAGGCAAAGATTGCTGGTGCGCATGATCGCACCTTAAACAAGACATTTTTGCGCATGATTGCCTGTCCGAATGTCGTCGATTGTCAGGCGTGAAACCCGTCCGCCACGCAAAGAATAGCCACGGATGAAACACGGATCAAACACGGATTGGATCCGTGCACGCTGGAAAACAAAGGCTTACCGCCTCCAGAATTTCCACCACGCGGGTCGGTGGTTCAAAGAAGAATCACAAAAAGACAACAAAAACAGCGTGCATAGATTGACATTGAGACTCAGTATCAATATTATGGACCCATCGACGTGAGTCCAGCCAGCCCGGCAGGTTCCTGCCTCCCGCCAGCCACGCTCATCGCGGTGCCGAACGAATTGGCTTCGTTCGGCAACTGATTGATGTCCCACCCTGCTGACGGAGATGAGAAATGCCACGCCTGTTCAAAACGTATCGCAAGCGCTCGGGGTTTACGCTGATCGAACTGCTGGTTGTGATTGCGATCATCGCGATTCTGGTGGCCCTGCTCTTGCCGGCCGTGCAGCAGGCGCGCGAGGCGGCTCGCCGCACGAGCTGCAAAAACAACCTCAAGCAGATCGGCCTGGCGCTGCACAACTACCAGACGACTCTGGGCGTCTTTCCGCCAAGCTTCTGCATCGGGTTCGGAGACGGCGGCAAATGGTCGCCCCTGGCACGGATTCTGCCTTACGCCGATCAGGTGAATGTTTACAACGTGGCCGACTTCAACATCAGCTACAGCGCCGGCGTGAATGCCACGAGCGGCGTGACCGAGGCGTTCATTCCGATCAGCCGTTGCCCCAGCGAGGTCAATGGACACGTCCGGGTCGGCACGCCGAATCACAATCCTCCGAATTACGCCTTTAACGGCGGCACGTGGAAGCTGTTCACGCACGCCGACCCGATCACCCTTGGGGGCCAGCCCGGCAACGGCGCGTTCGCGCCGAACAGCCGCTTTGGCCCGCAGGATTTTCGTGATGGCATGAGCCACACGCTCTGCTTCTCGGAAGTGAAGTGTTACACGCCGAACGTGGGGAATGGCAAAGAGGGGACCGATGTGATCCCCGCATCGATCTCGACTTTTACGGCAGGAAAATTCGCGACGACCGGCCACACGGAATGGGTCGACGGAAAGATTCACGAGAGCGGATTCACGACAGCGTTCGGGCCCAACGCCAAGACGGAAATCGGCGGCAGCGGCATGCCGGCGACGGGGGGACCGTTCATCGGCGACTTCGTCTCGTGCCGCGAAGGGGGCGCTGCGTGCGCCGGTTTGCCGGTGTACGCCGCCGTCACTGCCCGCAGCTATCACCCCGGGATCGTGCAGGTGCTGATGATGGACGGCAGCGTGAAGTCGGCCAGCGACAGCATCGATCTGACGGTGTGGCGGAACATCAGTGGCCGCAACGACGGCGCGATCAATCACGACTTTTGAGTTGCATGGTAGCCCGATGCGTGAGCGAGGGGGGTGATGATGCGTTCCCTCGCTCACGCATCGGGCTACCGGCCACCCTGTTTCACAGCCCCGCGTACCAGTCGTAACCGTATTTGGCCCAGAAATCGTCGGGGCGGTTGTCGGTGAACTGGATCGAGCCGATGCGCTTGAGGCTCTTGTATCCGTCCTTGACGGGCATCGCCAGGAGCGGCACGTTGATCCAGTGAAACCAGCGAATGGCACGCGGGTGTTTGGATTTGAGTCGGTGCATGGCATGTTCAATTCAGCAGATCGGCCGTCGGGATCATTTGCCTTTGGAATTTGGTTGCCGGTCGCCGGGGTTTGGTTTCGGGCCGAGCAGGAATGCCAGCAGGTTGGCCATTTCCTGGGGGGGGATTTTCTGTTCCATCCCGTCGGGCATCAGCGATTTGCCGCTGCCGGCGATCTCTTCGATGTTGTCCCGCAGGATGGTTTCCTGCACGTTATTGGCGCGGCGGAGCGTGACGCTGGTCGCCGTTTCAGCGCTGACGATGCCGGTCGCCGTGCGGCCTTCCTTGGTGACGACGACGTATTCGACGTAAGCGGGCGAGACCTCGCGGCTGGGGTCTAGGATGTTGGTGAGGACCTGTCTGGGAGCATGATGTCGGATCGTTTCCAGGCTGGGGCCGACATCCTGACCCTTGTTCGCCAAGCGGTGGCACGTGGCGCATTCGCGCTCGAACGCCAGCAGCCCGCGCCGGGCGTCTCCCTTGAGGGTTGCCAGTTTCTGTTCGTAATCCCGGATGACGTCCCCACGCGGGCCGGGGGCGTCTACAGCCAACAGGATGTTGGCCCGATTGCGGATCGCCTCGTCGGTGTGCCGCATCAGCCGCCCGCGCCGCACCGGGCTGATCTGCGCCACACCAATCGTCTTTTTCTCGATTTCGTCAAAGAGCAGGGGGATGCGGTCGGGGCGCGACAGCATGGCTTCGACAACTTCGGTGCGCACGGGAGGAGAATAATTGCCCCACCCGGCGAGCAGGCGCGTGCCGACTTCAGGTTCGGCGAACGCCGCCAGCGTGCGGATCGCCGCGAGTTGAAGGTCCGATGGCTGGCGCGAGTCGAGGCAGTCGAACAGCGGTTCTTTCGCGGCCGCGAACGTCCCGAAGCCCAGCATGCCGGCAGCCTGGATGCGATCTGAGACGCCGGCCCGCGCGTCGACGACGAGCCGGGCGGCGCCTTCCAGCAGGTTGCGCGTCATCAGGTTCACGCGCGGCTCAAGTTCCGCGAAGACGGCCGCCAGCGGCTTTCCTTTGCGGCGAGTCCCTTCCCCCAGTCCGCTGATGACTTCGGTCTTCCACGATCGGGCCGCGTCATCGGCGGGTGCGTCGACGAGCGTGCGGGCCACCAGCTTCAGATCGTCGGACTGCAACTCGGTTCCCACCGACTGCGCGAGGAGCCTGAGCAGCGCCCGAGATTCTTCGCTCGCGGCGAAGGAACGATCTTGCAGCAATTCTGAAAGGATCGCGGCGCCTCTGCGGCTGGATGAGCTGAGTACGGCCGCGCGAATGTGTTCGTCGGCCCCGTCGCGGCGGGCGATTTGCACGAGCGCTCGCGTGGCGCTGTCGCCCTCGACCTGGCCCAGAGAAAAGGCGACCTGGAAGCGGACTCTGGACTCCGGATCATCGGCCAGGGCCAGCACGCGCTCCTGCAGGTCGCGTTGCAATTTCAGCCGGGGCTCCGCGAGGCGCACGGCGTGCTCGCGCACACCGCCGGCGGGATCAGCCAACCGGGCCAGCAGGTCGGAGTTCGAGAGGGAGTTCAGCCCCGCGAGGCTCCACAGCGCGTGCAGGCGGGCCACGGGATTGCGGCTCTGCGACAGCAGATCCCTGAGCGGCGCAATCGCCGCCTGATCCTGCTGTTCGAAGATCAGCCGGTGAGCCGTTTCGCGGTGCCAGGCGTTCTTGTGTTCGAGCAGGGCCACGAGCTCGGCGGTGGAGGCATCGGCCAGTTTCGGCGGCTTCGGCAGCCGGAAACCATCGGGCTCCAAGCGCCACAACCGGCCCAGTTCGCGACCGCTTTCGAGGTCGAGTGCGGCTTTGATGTCGTCGGGGATCGACCAGGGGTGCTCAATCGTCTCGCGGTACATGTCGACGACGTGCAGCGTGCCATCGGGCGCGTTGACGAAGTTCACCGGGCGAAACCAGGTGTCGCGCAAGCGGACGAATTCGGTCTGCTCGTCGATGCGCCGAGCGCGGAATGTGACCCCCTGCGCGGCGAGCGCTTCGCGATGCACGAGATTGGCCGCGACGTCTGACAGAAACGCCTGCCCGTAATATTCGGGTGGGTAGGCCTCGCCGCGGTAAATCGTGATCCCGCACCCCGACGTGAAATATCCATCGGGAACCAGCTCGCTGCGGGGGTACAAGAGCCCCTCGGCATCGCCCGACCAGCGCTGGGCCCTCAGCGTGCGCCACGCTTCGGGGGGGCTGATGCGGTAAACGGGCAGCGTGTCACCCGCTTCGGCGGCGTCGAACACGGCCTTCTGCACGGGGACGGCCGGGTTGCGGGCCAGGTAGTGGGCCGGCAGCACGACGTGGATCACCGGATTGCGGATGTTGCACAGAAAGCGGTTTCCCCAGTCGTCGAACGACAAGCCGAATCGGGCGCCGCCCGAGAGGGCTTCGAGCGTCGCGGCGACCGGATCGATCCGAAAATCGTTGGTGGCAAGGGTCACCGGGGAGGCGTCGGGTGATTCCAGTGCCTCGATCTTACCGCCGTTGGTACCCCCGGCGCCATAGACCTGATGGTCGAGGCCCCACTTCAGGTTGTTGATGACGGCCTGGATGTTGAACTTGCGAAAGCCGGTGAAGAGCTTGCGGCGGACGTCGGCCCGGCCGTCGCCGTCGGTGTCTTTGAGGTACCACAGGTCGGGAGTGGCGGCAACGAACACGCCTCCTTTCCAGAACGCGAGGCCCGTGGGCCACGAGATGTCGTCGGCAAAGATCTGGCTCTCGTCGAAAATGCCATCGCCATTGACGTCGCGGAGCACACGAATGCGCCCCAGCGGCAGGTCGGCCGATTTGTCGGCGAACGGCTTGTCGGTCTCTTTATTGGTGAACGGGTAATCTCGCATTTCAAGCACCCAGCCCTGGCCATGCTCGTCGTATTCGAGGCCCACCGGAGAGGCGACCAATGGCTCGGCGGCGATCAGCGTCATGCGAAACCCGTCCTGCACCTCGAACGATTTGGCCGCGTCCGCCGGTTTCGTGGGCGGGATGCGGGGGAATTCGAGCTTGGGGTCTGCGGCGCGTGCGGGAGTGGGCGCGAAACCGGCAAAAGCAACTGCAGCGCCCAGCACGAGCGCGAATGGGCCATTGGTGCGGTGGGGACGATCGTTCTTCATCCGGACGACGTTACCCGAGGCCGGCATCGGATTTCAACGTCGCGCTGCGAGCAAGTCAGATTGACCCTGACCAATGGCGCTTGCCGTGCAATTCCGAGTTGCCGCGTGCTTGCCTCTTCGCGCCACTCTGCGCTGCGAGACCGACGCCACACCGAGTGTGCCTGCGACTCTGAGTCGCTATTGAGGCGGGGGCTCTGCGGAGCGCGTTGCGGCGGGTGCGGCGGCCGGCGCGCCGGACGCGGCCGGGCTGGACGCGAGGGCCATGCCCAGGTGCTTCGAGAGCTTTTCCAGCAGGTCCGTCTCGGTGAAGGGCTTGGGCAGAAAGTCGGTCATGCCGGCTTCGATGCACTTGGCGATCGTTCCCCGTGTGCGATCTCCGCTCACGAAAATCACGGGTCGTGCATACTGGCTCTGGCGCAACTCCTTGATGATGTCGGTCCCTTGCTCCTGGCCCAGGTGCACGTCGCACAGAATGGCCGCGGCCCGCGGTGCGAGCTCGAGGGCCCGCGCGCGCTCTTTGCAGGCGAGGACTTCCAGGCCGACCGAACGGGCGATGCCCGTGATCGTCTCGAGCACCGATTCTTCGTCCTCGATCACCAGAATCTCGCCGCGCGATTTGTTTTCGTCCGCAGCTTGCTCTTCGCCGGCCGACTGCAGCCTTTTGAGCAGTCCCTGCAGGGCCTCTTCGTCGGGAACGGGAACCGAGAAGAGTTGACTCGATTCGAGGGTCTTTGCGACCCCTTCGGCCAGGCTGTCTTTGGCGCGTTCGGTCGCAGCCGCGCCGTACACGGCCAGCAGCCGGCACAACCGCTGGTGACGCTGCGGATAGAACCGGGACGACAGGTTGGCGACCGCTTCGCCGATCCGCATGACGTGCACGAACCGTTCTTCGGTCTTGGTGCTGACCGCGGGCGACTCGCGCTCGTGGTGGTTGGCGACGATGGTAATCAGCGACTGCGGCAGGTCCCATTTCAGCATCAGCGCCGCCGAGACGTCGGCATGGGTGATTTCGAAGTCTTGCTTTTCGGTGATTTCGAGTTCGAGCTGGCCGATTTCCTGGATCCGCTGCACGAGCTGCTGGTAGCGCGGGCCGAAACCGTGCGCCATCACGAGAATGCCGAGGTCCTGCATCAGCCCGAGAATGTGCGCCGTCTCGGGCGAAACGCCTTCGAGGTTTCGGGCAAAGGCCGAGGCCGTGCTGGCAATCAGCACGCTGCGCTGGTAGTACCATTTGCGCAGTGAGTCGGGCAGGGCCTTCATCAGGCCCGCCTGCATGCGGATCACGCTGGCCGACATGACGAGCGACACGGTCTTGCGGATGCCCAGGAACTTTACGGCTTCCGAGGCCTTGGTGACCTTGTTGCGCAGGCCGAAGGCGGTGCTGTTGGTGATCTTGAGCAGCTCGGCGGTGAGCTTGGGGTCGCAGGCAATGTCTTTGGCCAGTTCGGGAATCGACGCCGTCTGGTTGTCGAGGTAACCGACGAGCTTGACCAGCATCTGCGGCAGCGGCTGGATCACGTCAGACTGCAGCACCAGCTTGCGGGCCTTGGGCGGAATCACCACCAGATTGTGGGTGCGAATCGCCAGCGCGTTCGTGATGGCCGACATCAGCCCTTCGATCGTCGTGTCGCCCGGCATCAGTTTTTCGACGCCCAGGGCGGCCGCTCGCGGCTCGGTCTCGCTGGTCAGCTTGCCGAGCAGGATCGTCGGAGGGCGCAACAGGTCGCTGTTCAGCCGCTCGAGAATCTCGATACCCGTCAGGAAGCCCGGCAGCTCGTTGTCGATGGCGACGAGGTCGATTCGCTGGTAATTGAGGATCTTGTGAAAATCCTCGGCGGTCTGGCTGATCAGAGGCTCGAAGCCGGCCTGGTTCAGCTCGGCGGACAATTTGCCCGCGCGCTCCGCGTCCGCCAGATAAACCGCCACCATCCGCTTATTGCTCATAACTGGCCCTTCGACTTGGATGCCGATCCCGTTTTCGCCCCTCGGACAAAGTCTATGCCGCGCCGAAACGTTCGCCTGGCGCCGACTCGCAGGCTGCGATCGGGCAGGCGCGGCAACACACCCCAATCATCGACTTTTGCCGCGCGACGGGTGGCGGATTATCGACCACTCCCGCCCAGACTGCGGAAAAGTTTCGTCTCATATTTCGTTTTAGGCGCGAAATTCATGATCTGCGCTCGGCCGCCGAACGACAGCCCGTCCCGCACCTGCACAACCGGCGCCGTCGTCAGCTTCGGCGCCCGCGGCTCGAGATGCCTGAAATCGGCGCCGAGGCGAGACGCTTTTTCTGGCACGGCATGCAACCACTCCTAGACTTCGAAAGCCGTCGCAAATCTCGGTCGCTTTGACCATTCCGGCGGCAACCGGAACAAGGCACCCTGCGGCGCAAGTTCCGGACCTCGCCAAGGGCCGCGCGTATGCCACTCGTCGCCGATGCCGTCGAATCACAGATTGCGTATATTCCCGTCTCGGTGAAGACACTGCGCCCCGATCAATCGATCGGGATCGGGCTGTACCTGCGGGAATCCGGGGCGGGCTCGTACTTCCTGTACCGCGAGAAGGGCATTCCGCTGAACCACAGCGATCTCGAAGCGCTGCAGGCGCGGGGGCTCTCGACCCTGTACGCCAAAGGCGACGAGTTCGAGATCTACCAGCGCTACCTGCGCGGCAGCCTCGATTCCGTGATGGCCGATGAATCGATTCCGGTCGCCAACCGCTTTTCGCATCTGAATGAGGTCGTGCGCGACATCCTGGCCGATTCGTTCCGCCGCGGCGAAACGGGCGGAACCATCACCACCTGCCATAACGTCGCTCACAAAACGGTCGACCTGATCTGCCGCAAAGACGCTGTCGCCTCTGAGCTGCTGGGTGTGATGTATCACGATTACCACACGTTTACGCATTCGGCGAACGTCTCGTATTACTGCACGATGCTGGCCAAGTCGCTGGGCATTTCGGACCGCAAGGACCTGCACCGCATCGCGGTGGGCGGCATGCTGCACGACCTGGGAAAGCTGGAAATTCCCGATACGATTCTCACCAAGCCCGGCGCGCTCACGACGGCAGAGCGCACCGTCATCAAGCAGCACCCGCGGACCGGTTTCCTCAAGCTGTGCCGCCGGCACGAGCTGACGCGCAGCCAAATGATGATGGTCTACCAGCACCACGAACGGCTCGACGGCAAGGGCTACCCGGTGGGGGCCGTCGGCGACGAGATCGATACCTGGGCCAAAATGTGTGCCGTGGTCGACGTCTTCGAGGCCCTGACGAGCAATCGACCGTACCGCCGCGCCCTGGAGCGCGCCGAAGCGTTCGGAATCATGGGCCGCGAAGCGGGCCCGGCTCTCGATAAGGACATGTTCGAATGTTGGATGCAGGCTATCTCAACGATCTGAACCGCGTGCTGGCTTCGCTGCAAGACCGCATCGAGCTGTCGGCGGCAGAGCGGCTGACGTACTTCCGCGCCGATACGAGCGAGCCGCCAATGTATCCGGACGAACGCCGCGGCTATGCGCGCCGCCAGTTGCGAGTGCGGGCGGTGATGGACCTCAAGCAGACGCTGCCGACGATTGACCGCAAACGGGCGTTTCACTGCATCTACCTGCGCGACATCTCACGGACGGGGATCGGCTTTCTGCACGCCGACGAGCTCTTCCCGGGCGAAGAGTGCCGGCTCTGGCTGCCCCAGAAAGACGTGCAGGTTTCGATTGTGAATTGCCGCCGCAAGTCGGCGAGCTGCTATGTGATCGGGGCCCGCTTCTGCAAGTCGTAGTGAGCAAGCAGGCCAGACCATCATCCATCCTCATCAGTGAAGAATCTGCCCGTGTCAGCAACCGAATCCTCGAAAAAGCAATCCGACTGCCCACATTGCAAATCGGGGCCCGAGACGTACCGGTATCTCAAAAAGCACTACCTGTTCGACGTCGATCTGGCGCGGGAAATCGTGTCCGACGGACGCGAGCCCGAAGAAATCGACGACGACAGCATTCGCTTGGCCCTGGAATCGACGCGAATCCACGATGATCACCTGCTGCACGTCAACGTCAGGTATCCGGGGATCATCGCGCACGTCTTTTTTCCGATGCCCGACGGAACCGCAGCGCATGGGCATGCGCTGATCGACGGCAACCACCGGGCGGCACGCTGCCTGCAACTGGGCCGACCATTTTTTGCCTACATCCTGACCGAAGACGAAAGCCGGCAGATCCTGCTGCGGAGTCCTGAAGCCAGCCCGCGATCGCCCCATGGCTGCCCGTCGGAGACCGAGAGCGCCACCGTTTGACCATTCCCCGATCACACCGATGACCGCCGATGCGCCGTCCCTGCCCCGCCGCCGCGACGATCTGATCATTCAATCGGTCGGCACGGACGAATTCGTCGTTAAAGAGCCGGCGACGGGGGCGTACTTTCGGGTGGGGGCAATCGAACATTTTCTGCTGACCGGCCTCGACGGCCAGCAGACGGGAGACGAGCTGAGAGCATCGTTCCGCCGAGAATTCGGCGACGACCTGGGAGCCGAGGAACTCGAAGAATTTCTCGAGCTGGCGCGATCGCGCGGGCTCGTTGATGCGCCCGCCGGGGCCAATGCGGCGGCGGCACCGGTCGCCGCGACTGTGGGCGGCGACCCAGACGACGAAGACGACGAGGGCGACCCGCTCAATGGCCGCCGGCAGAGCCTTTTGTACTGGCGCAAGAGCCTGTTCGATCCGGACTGGCTGTTCACGCAACTGGAGCCGCTGCTGGGTTTCGTGTGGACGCCCGCGTTCGTGTGCCTGTCCGCGGCGGGCATGCTGTGCGCGCTGGGGATCACCATCGCCAACTGGCACGCCCTGTGGGCGGCCGCGCCGTCGACGGTGAGCTGGGAATCGGCCATCGTCGCCTGGAGCATGCTGATCGCCGTCACCATGCTGCACGAATCGGCGCACGGCCTGACGTGCAAGCACTTCGGAGGCGAGGTCCGCGAGGTGGGCGTCCTGTTCGTATTCTTTACGCCGTGCCTGTTCTGCAACGTGTCAGATGCCTGGCTCATTCCGCAGAAGTCGCGGCGCTTGTGGGTGACCGCGGCGGGAGGCTACTGCGATCTGTGCGTGTGGACGTTTGCCGTCTTCTTCTGGCGGTTGACGATGCCCGGGACCCTGCCGAACTATCTGGCCTGGATTCTGGTGACGGTGTGCGGCACGCGGATCGTGTTCAACCTGAATCCTCTGTCGCGGATGGACGGCTATTACCTGATCAGCGACTGGTTCGAGGCGCCGAACCTCAGGCCGCGTGCGGCGGCCTACTGGAGCCGGCACGTCCGCTGGCTGCTGTGTGGGGCGCCCCGTCCACAGCCCGAGCCCCAGGGACGGGTGCTGCTGGCTTATGGCTTCGGCTTCTGGGTGTTTGCGACGTTCTTTCTGTACGTGCTGGTGGCAAACCTGTTGCACTGGGCGGGTCAAAAGGTCTGGGGAATGCTGCTGGGCACGTTCCTCACGACGTTGATTTCGAAACGGGTCTTCAAGGGGTTCTTTGACAGCGAGTTCATCAACATGCTTACGACACGAAAATTGCGGACAACGATCTGGGTGGCAATGCTGAGCGGGGGGCTGTTCTTCCTGTTCGCCATCCCCTGGCGGAACACGGCCACCGGAAATTTTCAGGTGCGGTCGGGAATCCGCAGCGAGGTGCATGCCTCGGTGCCAGGGTTCATCGAAAAGATCTGCACTGCCGAGGGAGATCGCCTCGAAGTTGGGGGAACGATCGCCGAGCTGCGAGTCTCGGACGTCGAAAGCCTGATCGTCCGCAAGCAGGCGGAGATTCGGGAGTGCGAAGCGAACCTGGCGAAGTTGCGGGCCGGCTCTCGTCCCGAGCAGATCGCCGAGCAGCGCAGCCGGATCGCGCGCGCCGAAGCGTGGCGCGACCTGGCCCGGCAGGACCTGAATCGGGCCAGACTGGCCTTCGAGCAAGAC
Source organism: Planctomycetia bacterium (assembly GCA_016200145.1). GTDB lineage: Bacteria > Planctomycetota > Planctomycetia > Planctomycetales > Planctomycetaceae > JACQFH01. Next base: position 10,872 of record JACQFH010000373.1, read on the forward strand.
CTGCTGCGGATCGATCTGGAAATGCAGCAGGTCGATACCGAGCTCGAATACGCCCGCGGGTCGGTGGCCCTGTCGACGCGACTGTACGAGAAGCGGGCCCTGGCGGGGGAGACGCTGCGCGGCGAGAAGAAGCGGCTGTCGGTGCTGGAAATGCAGCGCGCCCAGGGTGACACGCGCCGCAAGGCCCGCGAAACCGAAGGCGTTCGCGCCGCAGAAGAAGAAGTCGTCCGCCGCGAAAAGGAAGTTGCCGAAACCAAAGCCGCCTTGGCCCTCCTCGAAGCGGGCAGCCGGCCGGAAGAGATTGAAGCCGAAACGGCCCGCCGGGCGCGCTTGCAGGAGGAATTTGAATTCCTGCAGACACAGCAGACCCAATTGACCGTCAAAGCGCCGGCGGCAGGCATCGTTTCGACGCCGCGCCTGGCCGAAAAGGTGGGAGAATACGTCGACAAGGGGACGTTGATCTGCGTGATCGAAGATCAGAGCACACTGCAGGTCGAGATCGTGGTGCGGGAAGACGAAGTGCAGGGGATCGCCGCCGGGCAGACGGTGGATCTCAAGGCCCGCGCGTTGCCGTTTGACACGTTCACCGCCGTCATCGACCGAATTGCCCCGTGTGCCGTGGCCGCCACCAATCCGACCGCCGACGCCGGCAATCACCAGAATTCGGTCGTGGTTTATTGCCACGTCGACAACCACGACCTGAAGCTGAAATCGGGCATGACCGGCTTTGCCCGAATCGACCGCGGCCGCAAGACGGCCGGGGCCATGCTCATCACGCGCGGCCTTAAGTATCTGAGGACGGAATTCTGGTGGTAACGCGCCGTCGAGCGCAAGATCCTGGATTGCGAAGCTAACCGCAGCTTGAGCAAATCGGGCAGGCGCAGAGTTCCGACGAATTGCGCCACGTTGCCTGCCGGGCCGAACCTGCAAAAGTGATCGTCAATCAAGCGGTTGTTGCTCGAAGTTCCGCTTTCGACCCGGCGTGAACACCGACTTACAGCGTCGCGCCAGCGGAAAGTCGTTGGGAATTCCCAAGCCTGCCTCCGCCTGTTTGGAATCGACGGTTTCTGCCACCGATTTCAGATTGAACGCAGGCCACCTCTGTTCCAACTGGCGGAGCTGCTCCAGTCCGTTGTAGCACTGCCGAAGTTGATCGGGCAGCAAGGCGGACAGCGCCACGGCGGCAACGGGAGACTGCCCCAACCGGGAATCGTTGAGGATGTCCAGCCCGGCATGATGAAACAGGATACAGCAGACCAGGTCGCCGGGAAGGTTCCAGGCGAACGCCAGGCAGGCGCCGGCGAGTGCGTGGTCCCATCCAAATTCTGCTCGTTCGAAGTCACAGATCGTGATGGGCTGCTGGTCGCGGCGTTCGATGAATTCCACGTATCGTCCGCAAAGTTCGTTGGTGACGACCGGAAGCAGAAAATCCTGGAGCAGTGCGCCGGCATAGGCTGCATCGGAATCCGTATTGAGCAGCACGGCGAGTTCTCGTGCGAACAAGGCTTTCTGCAAAGCCGCATTCCAGAAACAAGCCGGGTTGATCAATCTCGAATGCCGGGCCTGGGTGGCTGCCTTCGCTCCGACAGTGAGCATCAAGTTTCGGCTGTCCCGCAGTCCGAGAGCCTCCAGCCCCAATCGCACGGAGCCAGCCCGAACACGCAGCCCCAGCGACGCGGAATTGACGCGTCTGAGCAACTCCAGCGTCAAGCCGGTATCGGTTTCGATGATTTTTGCCAAATCCTCCAATTTGGCCTTCGGATCCCTGGACCGTTCCATGATCTGAGTGACCGCAGACGGCAGCGCGGGAAAGCTGATGTTGGGCGGAAACGCTTCAATCGTGAAATTCCCGATCGTTTCTTGCATGAGCGCGGTCCAATCAATCACCAAGCTCATCGCTCATGACCGGGGGGTGATGCGGCTGCCGTCAATCCGGCGATACAATAATGTCGTTGCCTGAACTGACAGCAATCTCGACGTCGACGAAAATGCGGGGCCCAATCACTGCGTCCCGCGCCAGCCTCGATTCATCGCAGGTCATCGAGCCGAGAGCTGTTTCCCTGCTGCCGTCACGGCGGACCCCGACGAGTCAGTAGCAGGCATCGGGATTTGCTGGCAGAACGGTCATCCACGGGATCGTACCGACATGGGGACGATGCGCGAATACGAAAACTCAGTCTGACTTATCCTGCTTGCGGGCCGGCTTCTCCGGCACGTGGTCCCAAATGAACCAGAAGCCCTGCGGGTATCTGGCAAGATCGCTCTGCATGACATCGCCAGGATCGACCACGGGCGCAAGACGGGCGGGGTGCTACGGATCAACGTCGGCCTCAAATGTCTCAGGACGAAATTCTGGTCGTTGGAGTCCAGCAAGACGCGCGGCATCGATGCTAAACAGGGCAATCTAGGCAAAGCGCCCGTGTCGGATGCGGACCTCGCCGCAACTTCTTGCAATTGTCCATTTTCGCCGATTTGGCGATACTCCGCGCCGCAAAATCCTCTCTCCGATTCCCTGTCACACTTCACGAACTCAAGGCCGCGGCAAACGGTGCGGATCGCCGTCCGCGCTGCTGCCGGCTGCGGATTAAACGATTTCTGATTTCGGATGGAATCAATGTACCTCGTCGGGACATTGCCGGTAGGAATCTTGGGCCTGGTACGGTGGTCGGTCTGCGCGCTGACCGTCGTACTATGCGTCGGCTGCCAGACCGAGGCGATCATCGTGCCACGCGGATGGATCGAACCGCCGCCGCTCGAAGACCGCCCCGCGCCCGAGGTTCCACCGCCGGCGATGACGGCGGGAGCGGCAAACCTTCCTCCGTCCGGCCAGCCCGGCGAGCAGAACGCGTGGATCCACCAGATGCTCGCCGGCCGCAACGGCGAGATTTCGCTGCGCGACGCGCTGCTCGTCGCGATCAGCAATTCGGAAGTCGTGCGCACTGTCGTCGGCACGACGGGCTTTGCCCAGGTCG
>JACQFH010000374.1 GCA_016200145.1 Planctomycetia bacterium
CATTCCGAATGCTCGAAACATTCGTGCGGCGGCAGTCGCGTCAGGTGGCCGAGCCATATCAGTATTATCGGGAATCGCAGCGTTTGAGGGAATGCCGAAAAATCAAATTCGCCCCTCCTTGCCGAAACCTCAGTTGGGCGGGCGCGGCGGCGGCACGATCGACACCAGCGTCCAGTACAACGCGAACTGCTTGATGACTTCCTTCAGCTTTTCCAGGTTCACCGGCTTGGAAACGAACGAGCAGGCGCCCCCGTCGTACGAGCGGGCCACGTCTTCGTCGCGGGTGCTGGTCGTCAGCATCACCACCGGAATCGTCCGCAGGTGCGGATCGGCCTTGATGCATTGCAGGACCTCGAAGCCGTTCATCTTCGGCATGTTGATGTCGAGCAGGATCAGCCCCGGCGCCCGGGCCGATTTGTACTGCCCTTCGCGGCGCAGATAGGCCAGCGCCTCGGCGCCGTCGTGCACGACGTGCAGCAGGTTGAGAAACCGCGAGTCTTTGAACGACTCGGCCAGCAGCACGACGTCGTCTTCGTTATCGTCGACGAGCAGAATCTCGATCGGCTGCGGATGAAAATCGTCCACCGTCTATCTCCGCTATGCTTGCACCGGGCCCGCACGTCTTCCCGTCGAAACCAATTCAGCCCGCATTCTTCGGGACCTGCACGACGGTTGTCCAGTAGCAGGCGAAATGCCCGGCGATCAGCTTGAGGCGATCGAAGCTCACTGGCTTCGTCACGAACGAACAGGCGCCGCCGCCGTAGGCGCTGACCACATCGGCGTCGCGGCTGCTGGTCGTGAGCATCACCACGGGAATCGTCCGCAATTGCGGGTCGTTTTTCATCTCAGCCAAAACCTCGAACCCATTCTTCCTGGGCATGTTGATGTCGAGCAGCACCAGGCCGGGCCGCGGCACCGTGGCAAATTCCCCCTCACGCCGCAGGTACGCCAGTGCCTGCTCGCCGTCGTGCACGGCGTGCGCCAGATTCACGGCCGGAACGCCGCGAAACGATTCCTGAAGCAGCAGCACGTCGTCTTCGTTGTCGTCGACAACGAGGATCTCCAGCGGGGTGATCTCAACAGACTGCGTCATACGGCCGTGCCGGAACCGAACGTGATAATGAACTCAGATCCTCCCCCCTCGCGCGGCCGGACCCAGGCCCGGCCGCCATGCCGTTCTGCGACCCGTTTGACGATCGCCAACCCGGCGCCAGTACCTTCTATATTACGGCTTACGGCACGCTGGAACAGTTGAAAAATGCGTTCTGCGCAATCTGGCGGAACTCCCATGCCCCTGTCCCGTACAGCCAGTCCAACCCCTTCCGGCCCCCTGAATTCCCCGATTTCCACGTCGGGGGCCTGCCCTTCCACGGTGTATTTCAGGGCGTTGGACACCAGGTTCTGGATGGCCTGGGTGGCCCAGCGACGGTCGGCCCGGATGCCGGGCAGGGGCTCCGCGACTCGCACCGACGCCCCCGTTTCCCGGATTCGGGGTTCCAGGTGTTTGATGACGTCGGCCACAATCTCCCCGGAATCGACGTCTTCAGACGCCTGGACACTGCGCTGGGCGCGCGACAGTTGCAGCACGTCTTCGATCAGCCGGTCGAGACGCTGGGCGCCCCGCACGACGCGCTGCAGAAAGTCCTGCCCCTTGGCGTCGAGCTTGTCGGCGTAGCGCTCGCTGACGAGGCGCGAGAAGTTCTCGATCGCCCGCAGCGGCTCGCGCAGGTCGTGCGACGTCACGTACAGCAGGGTTTCGAGGTCCTGGTTCTTCGACTGAATTTCGTGCTCGGCCTGTTTGCGGCGGGTGATGTCGTGAATGAACGCGTGGAAGAAGCAACCGTTGGCGGTCTGCAGCGGCCAGATCGTCAGCTCGACGGGAAACTCGCGCCCGTCGCGGTTGAGCGCAGTAATTTCGATCCGCGTGTTGAGCACCGGCCCCTCACCCGTCTCGAAATAGCGGTGGATGCCCTGCGTGTGCGCCTCGCGATACTGCGTCGGCAGAATCAGGTCAGCGAGCAGCCTGCCCTGGGCTTCTTCTCGCGTGTAGCCGAAGACCTGCTGCGCGCGGCTGTTCCAATCGACGACGTGCCCGCGGGAGTCGATCGAAATGAAGGGGTCATACGCCGTCTCGACGATCTGCCGGGCGCGTTCTTCGCTCTCGCGCAATGCGACTTGTGCGGCCCGCTCGCGCGTCACGTCGCGAAAGACGACGACGCCTCCGCGAATTTCGCCACCGGCTTCTCTGAGAGGCGCGCCGCTGACCGAGATCACAACCCCCTGCGGACGCATCTCGTTTCTGATGAACATTTCGACGGCCGCGACGAATTCCCCATGGATCGCGCGGGTCAGGGGCAACTGTTCGGAGGGAAACGGCGTGGTCCGATCGAGCTCGAACAGGCCGTACGCCTCAGACCACGCTTCGGCCGGCTTTTCCAGCGCCCCCAGGCCGATAATCGATTCGGCCGCCGGATTCCAGATCAGGAACTTTCCCTGCCGGTCGGCTACGACGACGCCGTCGCTGATGCTGTTCAGGACCAGCTTGAGAATATCGGTCTGGCGCTGCAGGTTCTGTTCGGATTCGACAAGCGCCGCATTCCTCTGTTCGAGTTCGCGAGTGAAACGCGTAAACGCTTCCTCCGAATTGTGTTTATCGGTCACATCCCAGAACATGACCTGCGTGCCGATGACGGCGCCGCCGGCATCCCGAATCGGCGTTTTGAGCACCTGAATGTATCGCTTCTCGCCGGCGGACTTCTGATACGATTCGACGTCTTCGAATTGCGACCCGGTCGACATGACCTGTTCGTCACCCGCGCGGTACTTGGCCGCCAGCTCCGGCGGGAACAGGTCGAAATCGGTGATCCCGATCACCTCGGACGCCTGCTTACCTGAAAACTCCAGGAATCGCCGATTGACGAACGTGTATTTCCCCGAGCGATCTTTGCGCAGCACCGACAGGGAGAGATGATCGACAAGCGAATGGTACAAAGCCTCGGAATCGCGCAAGGCGACCTCGGCCTCGGACTGCTGCGCCTGCGAGATCGCCTGAACATGCTCCAGTTCGCGGCGCTGGCGCTCGGTTTCTTCCCGGAGACGGATATTTTCGTGCGCGAGTTGTTCGGTCGCGCGCGCCTGCCAGGCCGCTCCCGCCGCCGCGCCCAGCAGCAAAGCAGCCGCCGCGAGAGGAACGGCGAAACCCGCGTGAAGGTGCAGCCCATCGAGCGCCGCCAGCCCGGCCAGCACCGTCGCCAGCGCCCCCGGCAACACGATTGAGCGTGAACCCTGCATGAGCCCGGCCCTGCCGGCGCGACCTGAAGTGAACCGCGAAGAAAGGCAACTCTCATCAGGTTACTCCTCCCGGCGCGACAAATCAAAACGAAACGGAAAATCGACGGTCGTCGACTCGCCCTTCGCGCACGGGCATTTACCATCTACCATTCGCCAATCCGCTCCCTTCCGATCCCGTTGACTCTTTGACTCTTTGACGCTTCGACTTTTCGACCACTTCGACCCCCTTTCCCCGGACCGCCCCTGTGCCCCAGCGGATTTTGAGCATTTCCGGCCTGCGAGGCGTGATCGGCGACGGTCTCGACCCGGGTTACCTCGTGGACTTCAGTTCCGCACTGGGAACGATGTTCTCGGGCGGCTCGGTCGTTTTGGCCCGCGACGGGCGGGCGACCGGCGAAATGCTTAAGCACGCTGTCATCAGCGGGTTGCTGGCGACCGGCTGCCGAGTCCTCGATGCCGACATCACGGCGACCCCCACCTGCGGTGTTCTCGTGCAGGAGCACAAGGCCACGGGGGGCCTGATGATTACCGCCAGCCATAATCCGGTCGAATGGAACGGCCTCAAACCGTTCAGCTCGGCCGGCTCGGTTTTCGATCAGGGCCTGGGAGAGAACCTGCTCGAAATCCTGTCGAAGAAGTCGTTTCGCTGGGCGTCGTGGAAGAATCTGGGGACGTGCGAATCAATCGCCGATCCGGGGGCACCGCACTTGGCACGAGTGCTCGCGCTGGTCGACGGTTCCGCAATCGCCGCGAAGCGGTTCAAGGTTGTGCTCGATTGCAATCACGGCTCGGGTTCGATCCTTAGCCCGCGCCTGCTGGAAGAGCTGGGGTGCCAGGTCGAAATTCTGGGGGGCACCGCCGACGGACAATTCTCGCATCCCCCCGAACCGCTGGAACATAACCTGACCGGGCTGGCCGGGGAAGTCAAACGCCGCGGCGCCGACGTGGGTTTCGCCCAGGACCCCGACGCAGACCGGCTGGCGATCGTCGACAACACCGGCCGCTACATCGGTGAAGAGCTGACTCTGGCACTGTGCGCCGATTACGTGCTCGCTCGAAATCCCGGCCCGGTCGTCGTCAACGGTTCGACCAGCCGCACGACGGCCGACGTCGCCGCGAAGTACGGGTGCCAGTTCCACCGATCGTACGTCGGCGAAGCGCACGTCGCTGCGAAAATGCGGGCCGTCGGGGCCGTCATCGGCGGGGAGGGCAATGGCGGCCTGATCGAGCCGCGGGTGGGATACGTGCGCGACAGCTTCGCGGCCATGGCCTACGTACTCGCCGGGCTGGCGACAGGGACGCGATCGCTGGCGGCGTGGGTCGATTCGCTGCCGCAATACTCGATCGTCAAAGACAAGCTCGATTGCACGCGCGATGAAGTCGCGCCGGCGTGCACGGCTCTGCAGGAGCACTTTCACGACGCCAAGGCGACCGCCGGCGACGGCCTGCGGCTGGACTGGTCCGACCGCTGGGTGCAATTGCGGGCCAGCAATACCGAGCCGATCGCGCGGGTTATCGCCGAAGCGCCCGATGTGACCTCAGCCCGGCGGCTCTGCACCGAAGCCATGGAGATCGTCGCGGCCTCGCGCCTAATTCACCCTGGCGAGCGGCGGACGTAAGTCTGCCGGTGGCACCGCACGTCGCTGTCGCGCTGTTTCCCGCGACTGAAGACGTTTTGAAAGCGCTCGTTTGTGGGCAGGCGGATGCACCCGGGGGGCGACCAATTCTATTCGAATCGGTGCCCGTTCCCCCGGCTCGCTGAGTCAATTCTTCGGCGCGAGCCCCGAAGGCAGCTTCCAGTAGCTGTTGAAGAAATCGGCCTTCTCGACGGTCTCGTTGTAGCCGCCGGCTTCCAGTTTTTCGAATTTCTGCACGGCGATGTCCCCCAGGCGGGGGAACAGCCAGGCGTTGGATTTCGCAAAATCTTCGGCGTGAAACGTGTGCCCCGAATTGATGACCACGTACTTGCGCGGGCTTAACGGATTCGGATAGATCAGCGACAAGCCGTGTGTCGCCGGCTCGTACTTCTCGCCGAAGACTTCGATCGCCGTCTTCGTCCATTTGAGGGGCAACCGAGGAGCGACTTTGGCCAGCATTGAATTTGATCCGGGGTCGCCGAACAGAATCAGGTTCTTGCCGAGCAGCATCTCGTCGGTGACGTCAGTGTCGTTGACGACCACGACTTTCCCGCGCAGCCATTTGTCGAATTCGGCGGCAAAGCGTTCGAGCGTCCACGATGCCCAGGCCGCGTGGGCTTCGTTCCAGGCGGCGCCCGTGCCGCGCACGCACACGAACGGCTGCATGAAGGCGTCGTCGATCGGCCCCTGCAGGTTGTGCCGCTTGTGGACTTCGATGTTCTTGGGGAATGACAGCGACTGATTGTAGTTGAGGGCGATCCAGTGTCCGCCGGCCTGCTCGTAATGGACGCCCGGCAGCAGCCCTTCTGCGGCTGACGCGAGCGGCAGCTCGTCGCCATCGATGACGACCTTCTGGGCCAGGTCGCGCCCCAGCTCGAGAACAGCAACGTTTTTCGTTTTCACTGTGAGGACCTTGCCGTCGTCGTCGGCCTCGGCTGCAACCAGCGTTTCGGCGTAGGGCTCGATCATTTCCTCAATCGTGATCCAGTCGCACGAATTGTACTTGAGCGTGTGCGTCGTGAATTTGATCTGCCGCGTGCCGGGATACACCGGCCGGCCGGTTTTCTGCCGCTCGGCGTGAAACGCCATGAATTCTTTCTGCGCCTCGGGGTGAAACGCGTGCCCCACGCCGGGGCCGATCAGCAGTTTGATTTCGAGCCCCAGCTTCGAGGCCCGCTCGACCATCTCGGTGCTGGCGACAAGCTGCTCGTCTTTTTCGCCGCCATACGTGCAGATTGGCACGTCGAAGGCGTTGAGCGTGTAATCGACCGGGTTGTAAATCGACAGCGCCTTGTCCTGATAGAATGGCAGTGGCTCGGCGACCTTCTGGTACTTGTAGAAATCGACGAAGCCGGCACCGGGACCGACCGAACACCACAGCGCCGGGTAGTGCAGGCCCAGGTGCCAGCTCCCCGCGCCCCCCATCGAGAAGCCGTGCAGAACAATCCGGCGGTCGTCGATCCGATAGCGGCGTTTGACGTCGGCGAGCGCCTCGAACACATCGGCCTCGCCGGCGTATCGGTAGGCATTATTCGTGCGGCCGAACACGTCGAGCTGGATCCAGCCCGCGCCTGGTGCGGCTGGTTTGCCGTCGTGAGCGTGGATGAAGCTGACTTCATTGAGCGTCGCGCCCCGTCCGTGCAGCACGATGTGCAGCGGCCAGCGGCGTTCGGGCTCTTTGCCGAATGCGTCCGGCAATGTCAGTGCGTAGGGCTGAAATGAATCGTCGATCGCCGACTGATATCCCAGAATTTTCTTGCCGTGGGCCGTGTTCCAGTCGGGCGCTCCCTTGGCGAGCAAGATCCGGGCGGTGCGTTCCATTCCCGTCTTCAGGACATTCCGCGTCTGTTTGACGTAGTCGGGCTTGTAGAACTCATTGTGGCGCAGGATCCAGTCGGTCGCCTTGGCGTAGACGGCAATATCGGGCAGGTAAATCTCGGCGTTCGGATTCTGTTTCACGCCATCCATGGCTGCGCGAAGCTGCGCGAGCTCGGCCTCGATCGCCTTCGTCTCCTCGGGTCCGGCTGGCTGCGCGAAGACGGGGCGCGCCGGCGCGCAGAATTGCGATGCGGCGATAAGAACGGCGATTACGAAGCAGTTTGCGCGTTGCATGCGGTGATTCCAGGCGGAAGATCGTCGGGCGAATGGCGCGGCGTCGACACACGTCGCCGGATGACGCCGGCTCATCGAGACCGCAGTATAGCCGGCCCCACAGGAGATCGGATACTCATGCACAACTTCGCACCGTGGCGTGTTGGCCCGGCTCTGAACTGACTTCGGTCGGCAGAGAATGCGGTTGAGCCGACGGATAGCGTGGCAATCCCACGGATTAAGATGTCCGGCGACGACTCCTGCAGGAACTCTCTTTGCGCCTCAGCGGCTTGGCGTGAGGCCCATTCCTGTTTCGTCTGTGGTCCTGGCAGGTCAGCGACCCGCCCCACGTGGAGCAGGTCGCTGACCTGCTCGTCTGTTGCTCTCGACGGGACAGTCTTGAATTGGACGAGCGGCCTCGGAAGGCCACTCTACGCGAGGCGCGACCTATTCCGACTTCACGTCGAGGCGGGCGCCCTTCCCAAAGTGGATGTCTTTGGTGGCGAACGGGGAAGGGCTGACTCCGTAGGGGAGGCGCAGGGGGGTCATCAGCGGATCGTGGCCTAAGGCTTTGATCCGCTTCGGAAGGATGATCTTCTGCACCGGGCGCTGGACGCGCATTCGACTGGCCGAGATGGGACGAATATGGCGCATACGAGTGAGTTATTGCAGCGCGTCGAAAATCGAACCGGACTGGATGTAATGTGCAGCGTCGCGAAAGACCTTCAGGCGTTCGTTGAACTTCAACTGGGGGCCAAGCAGCCGCCGGCTGCGTTCGAAGTCGATCGCCGTCCGGCGCAGGAGAATATTCGGCAATCCCTGCATCAGGGTGCGTCGATTTCCATAGACCGGTCGAATCGCCTGCATGCAAAAGTGTAGTCCGAATTCGTCTGTGGCAGGGAGGCGAAACTCTCGCGAATTAGCCTGCAGGGGAGGCCAGGCGGCATTCTCGCGAATTCCGCTACCGGCAGAAGTGACGGTTATGCCCTGCTGCGCAATTGTGCCAGGACTTGTTGCAAAATTGCATCATCGCTCGCATACGCGGAAGGCAAAAACCCCTTCAGCGGGATCGGGATTTCATCCATTCGATACGCCGTCCCGGCGCGGTGAACTCCATACACTGCCGTCGTAAATCGAACCGCCGGCCGCACGATGGAACGCACGCCGGGATAGTCCAGCAGGATCACGGGAATTGTTAGCAAGTGTTCCAGCGCCGCCGGCGAAAGCTGATCGAGCGTTTCGCTGCCCACGATCACGCAGGCGTCGGTTTCACGGCGCTGCAGGACGCCGTCGACCGAGAATTCACCCGGATTGAACCGCGGGTAGCCCCGTGCCAGATTGACGCTGAACGGATACCCCGTCTGCCAGCAGAGCACACAGTCGGCCCCCGTGACGTCGCCGTAGAGCCGCAGCCGCCGGGCGTAAAACCGCGTGTAATCATTCAGCTCGTCGACCAGGGACAGAAGCGCGGCGACGTTGTGATGTCCCAATCCGCGGCGGCTTAACCCTAAGCCGAAGAACGCCACCCCCGACCGGCACGCCTTCATCCGCTGCACCAGGTCTTCGAGCGCGCTCAGCGGTGCGCCGGTGCGTGCTCCCTCGCGAGGGTGTATCCCGCGCAGCAGGCCGCGCAACGTCCACAGTGCATCAAAGTCGCAATCGGCCTCGATCTGGATGAACACGTCCGCCAGCGCGCTGCTGGCCGTGGGCCGGCGGTCGATCACGATGACCGTTCGATCGGCGCGTCCTCCGGGGAGGAATTCTCCCACGGGATCAACCGAATAACGCTCGGCGTGCCGGGGGTGAGACACAACGGGATCGGCCCCCCAGAAGATGACGAGGTCGGATCGGTTGCGCACCTCGCCCAGCGAACTGGTCGATTCCCCCGTCTGTTGAAAGGCCATGATCGAAGGGGCGTGACAGAGCGACGCCGTCGTGTCGATCGTCGCGCCGAGATGATCGGCGAGAGCGACCGCGGCGCGCTGGCCCTCGGTGCTGCTCCGCGACAGACCATACACGAGAGGCGAGCGAGACCTCGCCAGGATCTCGATCGCGCGAGCCACGGCCGTTTCGACGGGAACCGGTTCATCGCCAATCGAGGCCGGCGGCGGAGATTCTGACCCCAGCGCCAGATACCACGGTTCGGCGAGGGAGCATGCCCGCTCGGCCTTCACGATACGACTACCGTCAACGGTGATCGTCAGATCGTCGCACACGCAGCCGCACTGGGTGCAGGCGACGTCGGTGATGGTTTGGGAGTTGGACAATTCGGAATCCTCGCCCAACGATGACAGGCTGGAAGCCTATCCCACGTTAAGCGCGACAAGCGGCAATTGCGGTTCGGCGGACTGCGACTCGGCGACCAACTCCACGAGAACCGACTTGAATGCCGGGGTTTTTGACTGCGGATCGACGTCGCGTGGAACGAGCACGTTGGCTTCCGGATAATACATGAGCGCATTGCCCGGCCGGATGTCGTACGGGCGTACGAGTTGCCTGCGCATTTCGCCCACGGCGCTGCGCACCGTGACGCGCTGGTCGGCCACGAGCCCCAACCGCCGCATGTCGTCTGCACTGATCAGGATCACGTCGCGCCGTTCTTGCGCGCGGTAGATGTCTTCTTCTTCATAGACCACCGTATTGAACTGTCCCTCCGAACGGACGGTCATCAGCCGCAGATGGGACCCATTGATTTCCGACAACGAGGGAATTCTGACCGCGTGAAAGCGCGCTCGTCCTGAGGGGGTCGGAAAGCCCGCCACATTCAGGCGCCGCCCGGCGATGTGAAACTCGCCTCGCGTGCGGTCGATGTCGGCCAGCGGCTCGAAGCCGGGAATCAGTTCGGCAATCAGCGCGCGGACGCGCTGGTGGCTTTCGAGATCACTCCAGTTCACGGGACCGTCGTCCCCCAGCACTCTGCGGCCGATTTCCGCGAGGACAGAAACTTCGCTGCGCGGTC
>JACQFH010000387.1 GCA_016200145.1 Planctomycetia bacterium
ACCACCACCCGGAGGCGCGGGAGGAGCAATACCGCCAGGGCCACCGCCGCCCGGAGCTCCCGGCACACCGCCGCCAACGCCACCACCGGGAGTTCCCGGAGGAGCGATTCCGCTGCCGCCGCCACCAGGCGCTCCTGGAACTCCCCCGCCGCCGCCACCCGGAGGATTACCTACTCCTGGAGGCGCTCCTGGGATTCCGCCCGGAGGACCACTCGGAGGTCCACTCGGAGGTCCACCACCTGTTCCCGGCGGAGCACCCGGAATGCCGCCGCCCGGGGGCGATCCCGGACTTCCCGGACTCCCTGGGGCAGGATCGCCCGGATTGCCAGCGCCTGGAGGCGGCAGCGATCCGGCGCCGGATCCCGTTCCGCCGGGGGCGCTATTTGGAGACGAGGAATTTCCATCCGCCGAGCCACCCGCGCCGCCGGCTCCGTTGCGATTGCGTCCATTACGCTCGCTGCCTGGCACACCCACGCCGACTCCCGGCGCCGTTCGACCAGGCACGTCGATTGTCGGGTCCTTCGAATCGGTTTTCTTCTTCTTTTTCTTTTTGTCTTTACTGTCCTTGTCAGACTTGTTGGCGTCTTTTGGATCGGAATCCTTCGGAGGATCCTTGTCGGCCAGATCGTCGTCGGATTTCTTCGGGTCCGACTTTGCGGTGCCTGACCCCGGAGCGGGCTTCGTCGCTGAAGTTCCCGTTGGCGTCTTCTTCTTGATTTCCGCAGATCCATCTCGAACGAGCAGGAACGATACGGCAATCGCTGTGATTACACCGAGCCACCAGGTTCGCGCTTTTAGTGCGGCCATGCCCACGTCTCCAGGGAGTCGGAACTGCTTGCGGATTCGACCAAAGATCAAGTCACTGGATTCACTACACTACGCACTCATCCATAATCATCGGTGCATACTATACTCGCAAGCTTAAAAATGCAACGTATTTTCCGGAAAAACGGGCGTGCCCGCCCGGGCGCAAAGACTGCGTGCGGCCGGATGAGATCTCCCCGCCGGATCGCCAGATTGGTTGCAGGCGCGCGCCCGCCGCGGTACAACATGGCCGGCGGTCTGGACGCGGTTTTCACGGAGGGTTTCGGCAGTGGGCGCGAGGGTGTACGGATTGATCCCGGCGCGGCTGGCTTCCACGAGATTGCCTCGCAAGCTGCTGCTGTCGGGGACCGGCAAGCCGCTGATTCAACACACGTGGGAAACGGCACGCCAGAGCCGGTTTCTGGCCGACGTTGTCGTAGCAGCCGACAGCGAGGAAATCGCTTCCGCCGTACGGAAATTCGGCGGTCGGTGCGAGCTGACGGGCGATCACCCCAGCGGCACCGATCGGATCGCCGAAGTCGTCGGACGGTCGTTCGCCGATGCCGACATTATCGTCAATATTCAGGGGGACGAACCCGAGATCGACCCTGCGGCGCTCGACCTTTTGGTGGGCTTGCTGCTGGACCGTCCCGATTCGCAGATGGCCACGCTGGCGACTCCGATTCGCACGCGGGACGTGCGCGACAGCCCGTCGTGCGTCAAAGTCGTGTGCGCGGCGGATGGCCGGGCGCTTTATTTCAGCCGCAGCCTGATTCCGTTCTGCCGCGACGAAACGCCGGATTCGCTGTTGGCGGGCGATACCCCCTGGTTGCTGCACGTGGGGCTGTACGCCTACCGCCGCGAATTTCTGATGAATCTGACGAAACTGCCGGTCAGCCGTCTGGAGCGGCTGGAAAAGCTCGAACAATTGCGGGCCCTGGAAGCTGGCGCGACGATTCGCGTCGGAATCATCGAGCGGTCTGCCGTTGGAATTGATACTCCCGAAGATTATGCTCGATTTGTGGCCCGGCAGCGCGGCGACGAAACGCCTCCTGAACCGGGCATGCAGACCTGGCCTCCGATCATTAACCTCCCCTGATCACCGTTCTGAATCACAGGATTCATGACCAAGCACATTTTCGTCACCGGCGGCGTCGTGAGCTCACTGGGCAAAGGACTGACCTCGGCGGCCATCGGCCTGCTGCTCGAGAAGCGCGGGTTGCGGGTGCGAATGCAGAAGCTCGACCCGTACATCAACGTCGATCCGGGCACCATGAGCCCGTACCAGCACGGCGAAGTCTACGTGCTCGACGACGGCGCCGAAACCGATCTCGACCTGGGGCACTACGAACGGTTCACCAACAGCCTCTTGTCGCGCGATTCCAATTTCACGACGGGGCGCATTTACCTGAGCGTCATCAACAAAGAGCGGCGCGGCGAATACTTGGGGAACACTGTACAGGTCGTGCCGCACATCACCAACGAAATCAAGGCATCCGTCCGCAAGCTGGCCGCCCCCGACGTGGACGTCGTGATCACCGAGCTGGGGGGCACGGTGGGCGACATCGAGGGGTTGCCGTTCCTGGAGGCGATCCGGCAGATTCCGCTCGATATCGGTCGCCAGAACTGCCTGTTCATCCACCTGACGCTGGTCCCGTTCCTGAAGGCGGCCGGCGAGGCCAAGACCAAACCCACGCAGCACAGCGTGGGGCAGCTCAGGCAGATCGGCATTCAGCCCGACATTCTCGTGGTGCGCACCGAGCGCGAGCTGGGGCGCGACAACGCCGAGAAAATCGCCCTGTTCTGCAACGTCGAAAAGAACGCCGTCATCGAAGAGCCCGACAAAGAATTCTCGATCTACGAGGTCCCCCTGGGACTCGTCGAGAACGGTCTAGACCAGCTCATCGTGGATAAACTCGCGCTGCCGGCCCGCGCCATCGACATGAGCGAATGGCAGCACCTGCTGCACAAGGTGCGGAATCCCGAGCACGAGGTCACGATCGCCGTCGTCGGCAAGTACATTCAGCACAAAGACGCCTACAAGTCGATCTACGAGGCGCTCGACCACGCCGGTATCGCGCACTCCTCGCGGGTGATCGTGAAGCGGGTCGAATCCGAAGAGCTCGAGCGGCAGGGGCCGGAGGTGATTCTGGGCGGAGTCGACGGGATCCTCGTTCCCGGGGGCTTCGGCATGCGGGGCATCGAAGGCAAGATCGACGCCATCCGCTACGCCCGCGAGTGCGAATTGCCTTTCTTCGGCATCTGCCTGGGGATGCAGTGCGCCGTCATCGAATTCGCGCGGAACGTGCTGCACCTCGAAAACGCCAACAGCACCGAATTCGCCGCCGAGACCGATCACCCCGTGATCTGCCTGTTGAACGACCAGCGGAAGATCGTCGACAAAGGGGCCACCATGCGACTGGGGGCGCACGACTGCCTGCTCGAGCCGGGAACCCGCGCCGCGGAATGTTACGACGCCGAACGGATTTCCGAGCGGCACCGGCACCGCTACGAATTCAACCCCGAGTACCGCAGCCAGTTCATCGCGGAGGGGATGCACCCCTCGGGCGCCAGCCCCGACGGGCGGCTGGTGGAAATCGTCGAACTGGCCGACCACCCCTGGTTCGTGGCGGTGCAGTATCATCCGGAATTCAAGTCGAAGCCGAACCGGGCCCACCCCCTGTTTTCGGGGTTCATCGAAGCGGCCCTGCAGCACCACCAGCAGCGCTTGCAAATGACGCTGTAGGGTGCGGTGGATGGTCTGCATTGCTGCGAATGCCGCCAGTTGGGAGCGAAGACAACGAGAGGGGGAGACACCGAGAAACGAGAGCAAGCTGCGCAATCTGTCGATTTCTCGCCGTCTCCCCCTCTCCCCGTCTCCTTTTCTCCGTTCCTGGCCTCCGGTTCCTGTGAGCCATAGCCCGGGATAGACCGCAGTTGGGCGCTCAGGGCGCAAACCCGGCTTGACTCGTTTTGCGGTTTTTGCGACAACCCCCGCCTCTCTCAACCTCTCCAGAATTCACCACCACCCATTCCCTACCGTCGGCGGCAATCGTCGCCCGGCCCGTCTGACTGCCAAGGAAGGCCTGTCTGATGTACAGAACCTTGCCGTTTCTGCTCTGCGGTTACGCCGTCTGTCTCGTGGTCGGTTGCGAGCACATGGCCGAGAGCCGGGTCGTCCACCGCTTTGCCGAGAGCATTCGCGAACACGACCTGGCGCAGATGAAGGCCGGCGCCTCGAGCGACTTTGAAGACAGGGCGGTCAAGGGCTACGACACGTTCCGCGCGCTCAAACTGATCGAGCTGCCGGAGGGCATGCCCAAAGTCGTCAGCGTCAGGGACATCAAGGACGACAAGAAAAAGGTCGTTCAGAAGAAGGTCTGGACGACCGTCGGCAAGGACAAGCGCCGGGTGGCGTTCATGCTGAAGCCCGACGGCAAGTCGGGGAAGTGGGTGGTCGACGACATTTATCTCAGCAAGGCCGATCTCGACAACAACCGATCGGTGGCGCAGCGCCTGGCCGTGCTGCTCTCGCTGCAGGAATCGCTGGATGCCTGGAAGGCCGGTTCGCGTGACCAGATTCTGGCGGCGGCCACTCCCGAGTTCGCGCAGTCGCTGGCCGAGCTGTCTCCGCTGCAAGTCGAGCAGTTTGCGCGCAAGATCACCGGAGACCTGGCGGACACGACGAGAATCCTGGGAGACGAACGGATCGGGGACGAAACCGCCGAGCTGGCGATCGCCCGCCCCGAAGCCGATCTCGTGATGGCGTTCCGCCGCGACGGCTCGCGCTGGCGGCTCGACGACCTGGCGGTGAAAGCGCGACGCACGGGCGACGGCATCGCCTCGGCGCGGCTGGTGGCGGGGGCTATGTCAAGCGCTCTGAAGTTCGAACACGCTTACAGCCACGCCGACAAACGCACGCTGCAAGAGGTGTGCACGGCGCGGTTCTACAACGGTTGCCTGGCCTCGGCCGACCTGGCCACCGTGAGCCTGCCGCAATCGGAACCGGGCCTGGCGGGGTTTGACATCAAGCTCGAAGAAAAGATGGCGACGTTTATCGTTCCGTCGGGCAACGAGTGGCTCAAGATCAGTCTGGCTCTGCAGCCCGTCGAACGGCTGCACGCCGCGCCGCGGTACCTCGTCGACGAAGTCACGATCTACGACCAGACGCAGGACAAGCGGTTGAGCGCCCTGTTCACGGCCCGGGCGACGCTCGAGACATTCTGCGCGGCGCTGGCCCGGCGAGACCTCAAGTCGATCAGGCAGTCTGCGACACACGATTTCAACGAGCGCGTCTGGGAGCAGGCTGCGGGCGAACTGCTGGGCAGTTTGCCCACGGCGGCGTTCGCGCACATCCCGCCCCGGCTGTTGCACACCCGGTTCGAGGGATCGCTCACCGAAATGATGGTTGAACACGGCGAGACGCCCGTCACCTATCGGCTGCGCGACGAAGGGGGCCGGATTCTCGTCGACGATCTGGTGACCCCGGCGTCGGGCTGGCCCGAATCGGCGAAGGCGGCGTCGGAGGCGCTGTTACCTGTTTTGAACTTCCGTGTGGCGCTGCGGCAATCGCAGATGGACGGGGTGCGGGCCCAGTCGAGCCGCGAATTCTTGCAGTACGCCTGGAAGCATTTCGACGAAGCGCCGAAATTCGACGTCCAGCCGGAAGAATATTTCAAGGTGCCACTGACGCGCATCGAGCGCATGGAAGACCGGGCCTCGGTCCAGTTCGGCGACGACCGGTTCGGCGCGCGATTCGAACTGGTCCGCGAGCGCGGCCAGTTCGTCGTCGACGACGTAACGCTCATCTCGGGGCGATCTGAAGACCAGCGGATCGCCCTGAAGCGCACGATCCGCACGCAACTCGCCGAAGGCGACCAGCCCGCAACGGCCGGCGCCACCAATAACAGGCGGGTCCAGCCGGCCGCCGGCAATTAGGGCCGGTCGCGTTCGCGGCGGACGTAGCGTATGATGGCACGGCAGAAAGCCGTTCTTTCCAGCGCCTGACGAACATGGTCCGCGATTACACGACCGAGAGCCTGTCTCACGACCCGATCCACGGATACATTCCCTTCATTTCCCGCTCGGGGCTGGCGGCGGGCGAGGTCTCGGAACAGGAGATCATCGACCATCCGTGGGTCCAGCGGATGCGGCAGATTCACCAGTTACAGACGGCCTGGTGGGTTTTCCCCACGGCCGAGCACACGCGGTTCCAGCATGTCGTGGGCGTCATGCACCTGGCCTCTCTGGCCATCGACCACTGGTACGAGTCGCTGTGCGAATCGTGCCGCAACGTTCCTTCGCGACCGTACGTCGAGAGCCTGGTGCGGATGGCGGGCCTCCTGCACGACGTGGGGCACGGGCCGTTCGGCCATTTCTTCGACGACCATTACCTCGACCAGTTTGGCCTCACGCACGAAGACCTGGGGGCGGCGATCATCAACGGCGAACTGGGCGACCTCTTGCGCCGCGTCCGCCGCAATCCGAACGGCAAGCTGGGGCCGCTGGAAGAGCTGGACCCGGCGCAGATCGGCTGGCTGATCCGTCGCCCGTCGGCCAAAGACGGGCCCGAGCAGGGGCATCCCGACTGGCTCGTCAAGCTGCGTTCGCTGTTCAGCGGCATCTACACCGTCGATAACATGGACTTCGTGCTCCGCGATTCGTACATGTCGGGCTATAACGTCAAGGCGTTCGACCTGTTCCGGTTGCTGCACTACAGTTTTTTCACGCCCCAGGGGCTGACGATTCACGCGAGGGGCCTGCAGGCCCTGATCAACTTCATCGAAGTTCGCGCCAATCTGTTTCGCACGATTTACTTTCATCGTACGGTGCGCGGGCTCGACGTGGCCCTGGCCGAAGTCTTCCCGGACACGATGCCGCACCTCTTTTTCGGAAATCCGCTCAACAAGCTTAGCGAGTACCAGCGGTTCACCGAATCGTCGTTTCTCGTCGACGTGCAGCGGTTCGCGCACAGCGGCGACGCACAGCTTGTGCAGCTCGGCAAGCGCTGGAGCGATCTCTTGTCGCGCAAGGTCCTGTGGAAGATGAGCGCCGAGCGGGCACTGTACTTTCAGTCGGGCCAGTCCGAGCAGACGACGATTTTCTCGGAACCTGATGTCATCGAAAAGCGGTTGCGACGGAAGCTGCCGAAAGAGATCCGCGAACTCGAGCTGAAAGTCGACATCGCCCGGCACTATCATCGGCCCAGCACGAAGCTGCCGGCCGGAGGCCAGAACTTCGTGTTCGACTCGGCCGAGGGCGCGCCCCGGGAGCTGTCTGACTACGAGCTGTTCCGCGAGCTGCCCTTAAGCTTCTCGATCTGCCGCATCTACGCCCGCGACCACACCCACGACGGGCCGATTCAGAAAGCGCTTATGTCGGTGCTGGGAGACGCGGGGGACGCGAAGACGAATATGTGAAGCGCGGGTGAGCCGGGGGACGGGCACCGATTCGATTAGAATTGGTCGCCCCCGGGTGCGTGCGTTGTGCAGCACTTCGACCCCTTACAATCCGATTCATCGGCGCGGTTGGTACGGGCGGTTCAGGCGGATTGATTGGTATGGCCGGCACGGCGCGCGGGCCGCGATGTGACAGTTGTAGCGGTGCTGCCGCGGGTTGCGTCTGGTCTGCAAACGCCGCGTGGCGCGGCCGATACCATTCGAGCATGACCAACCTCGAACTCGAGCAATACGACGCCAACCCCGACTGGGGCCTGCTTCTGGCCGCGTATCAGCGGTCCCTGGCCGCAG
Organism: Planctomycetia bacterium; assembly: GCA_016200145.1. GTDB lineage: Bacteria > Planctomycetota > Planctomycetia > Planctomycetales > Planctomycetaceae > JACQFH01. Next base: position 7,554 of record JACQFH010000387.1, read on the forward strand.
GCCCCGTGGAATGGTCGCGACGCGTCGTCGATGTCGAGGGAGTGCCCGCCGATCAGATTTCAGCGATTCATGGCAAGCTGATCGCCCTGGGAATGCTGAAATTCGAAATCAGCAGCCGCACTGACGGCGTGCAATACCAGCTCACAACACTGGGCCGGCAGGCGCTGGTTCCCCCCTCCGAACGGGTCCTGGTCCCCGAGTGGATGCAGGAAGCGGAAGTTCCGGCGGCGTAGTTTGCCGTTCCAGCCGATATGCCGGGGTGCTCTGCGCGCCGCGGAATCCGTTTCGGACTGGATTGCAGAGGGGGAGACAAGGAGAGGGGGAGACAGGGAGAAATCAGGAGGATGGCGAGTTGCGAAACTCGTCTGTCGCCATCCTCCATTTTTTCTCCGCCATTTTCGCATCGTCCGTCCATTGCGTCGGATTTCAGATTCTCTTGCTCACGCGGCGGGCTTCCAGTCTCGGTTCGACTCAGGGCGGCGATTCGGCTAAAAAGGCGTGCATCCGCGGATCGCGCGCGGGGCACACTTCCGGAGAATCTTAAATGCTCACCGAACAGGGCTGTCGCGCGCGGCGCGGCAAGTTGTGGCGGCTTGTCGCCGGCGATGTCGAATGGATCGTCGTCACCGAGCCGCGGCACCTCAATTATCTCTCGGCGTTCGCACCTTCGCCGTTCGTGTTCAATTCACAGAACGCGTCGGGCGCGCTCATCCTGGGGCGTGACGGCACGGCCATTCTGGTTGCCGACAACGTGCAGGAACCCTTTTTGAACGCGGCGTTTGCGGGCGAGCGGGTAATGCCGGTCTGGTATCGTTGCGTGGAATCGGCCAGCCATCGGGCGGAGCTCGTGGTGCGAAGCGTGCTCGAACGGCTGAAAAAGTGCCCGGGCCAGGTGATCGGCTACGAAGCCACGGCCTGCCCGGCGGCGCTGGCTGACGGACTGCGCTCATCCCGACCGGGCGTGAAACTCGTCGATGTGGATTCTGTGCTGCTGTCGTTGCGGCGCACGAAAGAGGCCGATGAAGTCCAACTGATTAAAAATTCGCTCGCGGCGGCGACGTCCGGTTTGCGCGCCGCCATGCAAGACATCCGGCCCGGCGCGACCGAGCTCGATGTGTACCGCCATGTGCAGCGCGTCGCCGGCGAAGCGGCAGGGCGGCAGGTGCTCGTCTATGGCGATTTTGTCAGTGGTCCGCGCTGCGAGCAGATTGGCGGGGTTCCCTCAGAGCGCGTCATTCAGAGCGGAGAACTCGTGCTGCTCGATTTCTCGGCTGTCATCGACGGCTATCGCGGAGACTTCTGCAACACGTTTGTGTGCGGCGGCCGCGCGGGCGCCCGACAGCGGGAGATGTTCGAGGCGTGCCTCGCGGGCATGCAGGCCGGCGAGCGCGAACTGCGAGCTGGCGCATTGTGCCGGCGCGTCTTCGAAGCGGTCCGCGGGGCGCTGGCCGAGCGGCGCCTGGCCGAGTATTTCCCGCATCACGCCGGCCACGGCGTCGGCCTGGGGCACCCCGAGGCCCCGTACCTCGTCCCGGAAAGCTCGGAAACCCTGCTCGCTGGCGACGTGGTGACGCTGGAGCCGGGGTTGTACATCCCCGGAACAGGGGGGATGCGCTACGAGCGGAATTACCTGCTCACCGCGACGGGTTACGAGAACCTCTCGGACCATCCGATCAGCATCGATGCGTAGCGTCGCGCGACGCGATGGCATCGATCAATTGCTGCATGCTGCGAAGGTATCCTTGCAGTGCGCTGCGCCCGGCGCGTCAAGCCCGTTCGAGGGCCTCCGTTTGCCGGCGGTGATGAACCCCGTGCCCCGGCCGCCGAAATAGCGGACCGGGACACTTTAGCAATTGCCGGAACCATCCTTACGCGCCGTGAAATCCACAGGCGCGGGTTGATCCTCAGAATCGGCGCGACCCCGCTGACCGCACCGAATTCACCTCACCTGATCCATTGCGGTCCCGCTGCAAGGCCACGCCGAGAGGCGTGACATAAAGTTAGTGGAGAAGTTTTTTGCCGACCCTGCTGGTGTCTCAGATATGACGGCCGAACTGAATGAATGCCCGCGCGGGCCCACGACGGCGACGCGTGTGGCGGAGCGATCGAACGAGGCGACCCAGTCGTCTCCTGAATTGAACGCACTGGCCGAACTGCTGGGCGTTCCCGTCACCTGTTACGACCTGCGGTACGGATGCGCCGTGGCGAGCACGGCCGACCGCCGGCTGCCCGTCATTCCCCCGGAGCTGATGTGGCATTGCGTGCAGTCGGGCGAAAGCCGGGTGCAAGCCGACGAATCGGGCCTGATCTGTTTCTCTTTGCCGTTCGCCGCCGCCGAGACGGGGTCTCAGGTCGCGGTGGGATACCTGTTGTCGCGACGCGACGCCAGGCCTCAGGAACTGGTGCTGGCGGCGGCCGAGCAGGGTTGGGCGGCGGCCGAGCTCGACGGGCATCTGCGAAATCTGGCCTGCTGCGACCCCGAGATCTTCCGGCGGCACGCAGCGCTGGCGGCGGCCGCAACGCAGCGCCGCGTCGCGGAAGCGACCGAAGCCGCCGACCGCAATCGGATCGCCCGGCAACTGGAATGCACCTACGAAGAAATCAACCTGCTGCACACGCTGACGCAGCACATGCACGTCTCGCATTCGCCTCGCGAAATCGCCGAATTGAGCCTGTCGCGGCTGGCCACGGTGATTCAGGCCGAAGGGCATGCCGTGTGGCTCGACGACGACCGCGACGGGCGGTTGTTCCTGATCCAGGGTCATCTGCCGTTCGACGAGATCGGCATGGCGCGGCTGGTGGCGCGGTTCGATGGACACGATTGGCCGCTGCCGCTGCTGCGCAACCGCGTCGCGGGAACTTTGCTGGGGGGCGACTTTCCCGGGCTGCGCAATTTCGTCCTGGTCCCGATTGCCGATCGCAACCGGCGGTTCGGCTGGATCTGCAGTTGCAATCGACGTGACGACGATTTCGGCACAGTGCAAGCGAGCCTTTTGGCATCGGTGGCGTCGATCCTGGGAACGCACCAGCGGAACCTCGAGCTGTTTCAGCAGCGCGAGGGACTCTTGCTGGCTTTCGTGCGATCGCTGGTGTCGACGCTCGACGCCAAAGACGCTTACACCCGCGGTCACAGCGAACGAGTGGCGCTCATCGCCCGCAGCCTGGGTCTGCAACTGGGCCTGCCGGCCGGAGACCTGCACGATATCTACGTGTCGGGGTTGCTGCACGATATCGGCAAAATCGGCGTCGACGACCAGATTCTCCGCAAGGTGGGGCCGCTGACGCGGGAAGAGCTCGATCAGATTAAGCGGCACCCGGTGATCGGCTACAACATTCTGGCCGGGCTCAAGAACCTGCAGTCGGTGCTGCCGGGCGTTCGTCACCACCACGAAGCGTACCGCGGGCAGGGCTATCCCGATGCCTTGCAGGGGGAGGCGATCCCTCTGATGGCCCGGATCATCGCCGTTGCCGACAGTTACGATGCTATGACGAGCGATCGCTCGTATCGTGCGGGCCTGTCGCTCGAGCGGCTGGAGGAAATCCTCCGCGAGGGGGCCGGCGTGCAGTGGGACCCCGGCGTCGTGGACGCGTATTTCGCGATTCGCGACGAGGTCCGCAGCATCTGCAGCAATTATTCCCCGTCGATGGGGACCCTGCTGGATGCCCCGGTCATCGACCTCGACGATCCGCTGGCCGACCCGGCGGACCGGATCGACGCGATCACCGCCGCACTCAAGCTGGCTGAATCACTTTCGTAGCGGAAGTCGTGAGAATTCCGGGTGGTGTCCTCATTTGTCGTGCAGGCGTCTCGCCTGCCGCGGTGCAGCCGAGACGGCCGCACCACAACTTCGCCAGATGAGGACACCAGCAGCTTCCGCGGCGACATGACGGGGACTCTGTTCCCTGGCGGCTGTCTGCCGGTCACGCGTTGCGCCGGGCGGCAATCGCGCGCTGCATCGCGGTTCCCATGTCGGCCGGACTTTCGGCGACGACCACGCCGGCCGCTTCCAGCGCGGCAACCTTCTCGGTCGCCGTGCCGCTGCCGCCCGAGATGATCGCCCCAGCGTGCCCCATGCGCTTTCCCGGCGGGGCCGTGCGGCCGGCGATGAAGGCCGCCACGGGCTTCGTGACGTTTTGCTTGATATAGGCGGCGGCCTGTTCTTCCGCGTTTCCGCCGATTTCGCCCATCATCAGGATTGCGTCGGTCTGCGGATCGGCCTGAAACAGCCGCAGGCAGTCGATGAAGCTGGTTCCCACGATGGGGTCGCCCCCCAGGCCCACGCACGTCGATTGCCCGAGTCCCAGGTTCGTCAGTTGCCAGACTGCCTCATACGTGAGCGTGCCGCTGCGGCTCATCAGGCCCACACCGCCTGCTTTGTGAATGTAGCCGGGCATGATGCCGATCTTGCACTCGCCGGGCGTAATGACTCCCGGACAGTTCGGTCCCACGAGCCGACTCTGGCTGTTGGCAATGCGGCGATGGACGCGGACCATGTCGAGCACCGGGGTCCCCTCGGTGATGGCGATAATCACGGCGATGCCGGCCGCCTCGGCCTCGAGAATGGCGTCGCCGCAGAACGGCGGCGGAACAAATATCATCGAGGCGTTTGCTCCGGTTTTGCGGACCGCCTCTTCCACCGTATTGAACACGGGAAAGCCGTCGATCGCGGTGCCTCCCTTCCCGGGGGTGACGCCGCCGACCATTTGCGTTCCGTATTCACGGCACTTCTGGCTGTGAAACAGCCCGGCCTTGCCTGTGATGCCCTGACAGATGACGCGGGTATGTCGATTGACGAGGATGCTCATTATTATCTTTCAGATCGCTGCCACAATTTTCTTTGCCGCATCAGTGAGACCATTCGCCGAAGTGATCGGCCGACCGCTGGCGGCGAGCATTTCGCGCGCCTTTTCGACGTTGGTGCCTTCCAGGCGGACGACCAGGGGGACGTTGAAGCCGACTTTCTCATACGCGCCGAGCAGCGCTTCGACGATCGTGTCGCATTTCATGATGCCGCCGAAGATGTTCACCAGCACGCCCCTGACGTTCTTGTCGGCGAGCAGAATGCGGAACGCTTCAGTGACCTGATCGACGTTCGCGCCGCCCCCCACGTCGAGGAAATTGGCCGGCTGTCCGCCGTGCAGCTTGATCAGGTCCATCGTACTCATGGCGAGCCCGGCCCCATTGACCAGGCAGCCGATGTTGCCTTCCAGCTTGACGAACGACAGGCCCGCCTCGCCTGCGCGGACTTCCATCGGGTTCTCTTCCGCCAGGTCGCGCAGCTCTTTGAACTTTTCGTGGCGGAACATGGCGTTGTCGTCGAACGACACCTTGGCGTCGAGGGCCAGCATCTCCCCCTGCTTCGTGACGACCAGCGGATTGATTTCCGTCATACTGCAGTCGGAATCGAGAAAGAACCGGCCGAGTTTCTTGAGGAACGCCTCGGTCGATTTCAGCGCCGGCCCTTCCAGCCCCAGCCGGAACGCCATGTTCCGTGCCTGGTACGGAAAGATGCCGTAGTCGACGTCGATCGGCTCCTTCAGAATTTTTTCGGGCGTGTGCGCGGCGACTTCTTCGATCTCCATGCCCCCTTCCGACGACATGATCAGGCACGCGCCCCCCATGCCGCGGTCGACGACGATGCCCAGGTACAGCTCACGCGCGATGTCGAGCCCCTGCTCGACGTACAGCACGTTGACCTGTTTCCCCTCAGGACCGGTCTGCTTGGTGACGAGCGTATTGCCCAGCATCCGCGCGGCGTTGTCTTTGGCGTCCTGAGCGGATTTCACCAGGACCACGCCCCGCTGCTGCGACTGCTCTTTGAATGTTCCCTTGCCGCGGCCACCGGCGTGAATCTGCGACTTAACGACGGCGATCGGTCCGCCGAGCTGCTTGAACGCGGCCGCAGCTTCTTCCGGCGTGCGGGCCACGATGCCTTTGGGGACCGGCACGCCGGCCGCTGCAAAGAGCTGCTTGGCCTGATATTCGTGGATTTTCATGGTGTTTCGAAGCTCGCGTGTTGTGCCAATTCGTGCCCGGCCTGGCCGCCGCGGAAGATAATAGCGGGCTCGGGAATGGGATTCCAGTACCGCGAGCCGGGCACGTCAGCTAGGTCAGACATTCCAGTCTGACAGCGCTGTGCTTTCGTCGGAAACAAAGGTGGCCGGGCCAACGCGTACTGCTCCGGCTGCAAAAGCCCGGCGGCACTCCGAGCGTCGTTCGTCGGGCTGGCGATCAACAATTTTGGTCAGACACACACTGCTGTCAGGCTGGAAAGCCTGACCTACGGCAACTTGACAGGTTCACGGCGCGGGGGCCAACATGGGAGTTCGCCAGCCGCCAACACTGAGGCACCCACATGCAATTCGTTCCGCAAATCGCGCTGCGCGTTTCCATCGTGGCGTTCCTGGCTGCCGTTGTTTCCACGACGCAATGCGCCGAACCGGCGGCTCGGTCGATCGATAAACGCCGCGACGGCAATCGGTTGACGTATCTCGACGAGAACAACCCCTGGTATCCACATCGCGACTTCCCCAGGCTGATTACGCCGCAATGGGTGGGCGAAGATGGGGTTGAATGCGTCGTCGTGCTGGCGATCGACGACATGCGCGAGCCAGCCAAATACGAGGCATTTCTGCGGCCGATCCTCAACCGGCTGAAGCAGATCGACGGCCGCGCGCCGGTGAGCATCATGACGTGCAACGTCAAACCCGACGATCCGCAGCTCGCCGCCTGGCTCGCCGAAGGCTTAAGCCTCGAAGTGCATACCGTGGACCATCCCTGTCCCCTGCTGCAGGGAGGCGACTTTGTCAAAGCCAGGTCGACGTATGACCGCTGCGTCGATCTTCTGAACGAAATTCCCGGCAACAAACCGGTGGCGTTCCGCATGCCGTGTTGCGATTCGCTGAATACGCTCAGCCCGCGATTCTATGCCGAGATTTTCAATAAGGCGACGCCGAAGGGAAACCACCTGGCGATCAGTTCGTCGGTGTTCAACCTGTTCACGCCGAACGACCCGGCAATTCCGCGCGAGCTGGTGATCGACCCCGACGGCCGCGATAAGTTCCGCAAGTACCTGCCGAAGGGCCTCGTGCGCGAAGGGCAGGTATTCAACACGTTCACGAACTACATCGAAGACTATCCGTATCCCTACGTCGTCAACCGGCTGTGCTGGGAATTCCCGTGCGTCGTTCCCAGCGACTGGTCGGCCCAGCATCTGCAGAAGCCTTTCAACCCCGACACCGTCCGCGACCTGAAGGCGGCGCTCGACATCACCGTCCTGAAGCAGGGGGTCTACAACCTCGTGTTTCATCCGCACAACTGGATCAAACCGGAGCAGGTCGTCGAGATCATCGATCACGCGGTGACGAAGCACGGGAAGACGGTGAAGTTTCTGACGTTCCGGGAGGCGCTGGAGAGATTGAACAAGAATCTGCTGGGGAATTCTTCGCTAAGAGGGCACGGCGGAAGTCCAGGAGGCGTTCGACTCGTCGACGTCAACGACGATGGGTTTATGGACGTTTTGTATGGGGGGAACGTGCTGGCTTCAGGCCACACAAATAATCCAAAGGCGCGGACCTGGACTTGGTCTGCGGAACGGCAGGGCTGGAACGAGTCTCCCTTTCCGACGGCGCTGGCATTGAGTGGGGCCCACGGGGGTGTCGCGGAATTGAAGACCAGATTCGGGTCCTTCGGCGTCGATCGGAACGTCGCCTACCTCGTCGATACGGAATGGATTGACCGCAATCGCTTTCGCGACTACGTGCTTCCGACTGCTGCGTTTTGGATGTTCAATCGGAATCGCTGGGAGTACGACGAGAAGAACACAGACGGTTTGATTGGAAAGAACAAAGCGCCGAAAAGCAAAGAACTTGTTGTGCCCCGGACTTGCGATGGAGTCTTGTTGCGAGATCTCGATCGCGACGGAATCTGTGAGTTGATCATTGGCACTCCCCGGGACGCAGGGGCCTATCAATGGAACGTGGAACAGAGAAGTTGGCATGCGTTGCCATTCTCGCTTCCCAGTCAGACGCATCTGGTGCGCGACACAAAGCAGATTCCCGACATGGAAATCTTTGTCGATGATGGTCTGCGCTTCGTCGACATCGATGAAGACGGGCATGATGACATCGTGTTTTCGAACGCCGAGCGGTTTGGGGTGTATTTGTTTGATGATATGAAGACGGGGTGGAGTCGGGTGGTGTTGGAGGGGACACGCGGCGCGCCGTTGGTGAGCGTCGGACGTCAGTCCGACGGTGGCACCGAGTCATCAAAGGCTGTGCCAGCAAAACAAAGCAGCGACACCCCCCCTGGCCCTCCCTTACGAAGGGGGCGAGACGCGAAGCGATTTGAAATTCCAGCGATCGTGCGGGCGGACGGGACCGATAATGGATTCTTAGTGCATGCCAGGCACCTGTTCTGGCAGAACGAAGATACGGCGAAGCTCCCCGATCTTGTCGATCGCCGGTCGTTCAATGAGATTCTAGCGCAGGCGCCTGATCTGGCGCCGCGGGCTAAGTCGCCGGAGGCGGCGCTCAGCACGATCCGTGTGCGCCCCGGATTCACCGTCGAGCTGATGGCGTGCGAGCCGCTCGTCTTCGATCCAATTTCATTTGCCTTCGGGCCGGACGGCAGGTTGTGGGTTGTGGAGATGGGGGATTACCCGCTGGGGGTGCCGGACGAAGGCGAGAAGGAAACGCGCCGGGCGAACCCGGCGGCGAAACGGGGAGGGGGGGAGATTCGCGTATTGCAGGACGATAACGGGGACGGGAAATATGACAGGGCGACGGTGTTTCTCGAGGTCCCGTTCCCGACGGGTGTGCTGCCGTGGGGCAGGGGAGCGCTCGTGATGGCGCCGCCGGACCTGTTCTACGCCGAAGACACCGATGGCGACGGCAAGGCCGACAAGCGCGAGTTGCTGTACACAGGCTTCGTCGAAGGGAACCAACAGCACCGCGCGAATGGTCTCGTGTATGGCCTCGACAACTGGATTCACGTTGCCAATGGCGACAGCGGCGGCACGATCGAGTCGAAAAAGACCGGCAAGAAGGTGAACATCAGCGGCCGCGATCTGCGGATTGATCCCCGCACGGGCGATCTCGACGCCGTCACCGGCCAGACGCAATTCGGCCGCAATCGTGACGACTGGGGGAACTGGTTCGGCTGCAACAACTCGAACCCGATGTACCAGTTCGTCCTCGACGATGCGTACCAGCGCCGCAATCCGCATTTCGCCGGCACGTCGCCGCGCATCGACGTGCCCGAGGCGGCCGGCAATGCGCCGGTCTTTCCGATCAGTCCGCTGCTGGAGCGTTTTAACGATTACCACACGGCCAACCGGTTCACGTCGGCCTGCAGCGCAATGATCTACCGCGACGAATTGTTCGGCCCGCACTTCGCGGGTAATTCGTTCATCTGTGAGCCTGTGCACAATCTCGTCCACCGCGAGGTGGTGTCGCCGCAGGGGGTGACGTTCACCAGCCGCCGCGCCCCGGATGAAGAGCAATCGGAATTCCTGGCCTCCAGCGACAACTGGTTCCGCCCGACGACGGTGCAGACGGGGCCCGACGGCGCGCTGTGGATCGCCGACATGTACCG
>JACQFH010000388.1 GCA_016200145.1 Planctomycetia bacterium
CTTGGGATCAAACAGGTCGATGTGGCTGGGCCCCCCCTGCATGAACATCGAGATCATGGCCCGCGCCTGCGGCTCGCGCGCAGGGAGCTTGGGAAGCAGATCGTACGCGACCGACTCCAGCGGCGGCTTGGCGGGGGCGGCGTGCAGCCCATCGCGTTGCATGAGCCAGGCCAGCGCCAGGCCGCCCAGGCCGAAGGCTTGCTGCGTCAGGAAATGTCGGCGGGTGAAGTGCGACATGCGATTAATCCACATACAGAAACCCATTCGAGCTGACGAGCGCCTGGCACAGGTTGGCGAGGGCCATCCGAGCCGGATCGGGCTTGGGCGCCTTGGGATCGGCGGGGGGAATCGCGGCAGCCGCTGCAGTCTGCTCCATCAGGAAAGCCGCCCCGGTCGCCGTCTGAAATGCGGAAGGGTGTCGCCCGAAAACCAGTCTCCAGGCGCGCTGGAACTGGGCCGCCGGATCGGCGCCGGCCGACGCGGAGATGCGAGCCGCCATCGCATCGGCCTGCTGCGCGACGAACGGGCTGTTCATCAGCAGCAGCGACTGCGGTGCCACTGTCGACGTCGAACGCTGCTGGCAGTTGGGTGACATGACCGGCTCGTCGAACGGCTCGAGTACTCCCAGCGGCATCGTCCGGCGGAACTGCACGTATAGGCTGCGGCGGAATTCGTCTTCACCCAATGGCACGACCTTGCCCGTCGGCCGGCCGGCACTGTCGCGCGTGTCGACCCCCACCACGATCTGACCCACGTCGTCCGGACTCACGGGGACCGGCGGACCATAGGGCTTCTGCGACAGGCTTCCGCTGAGCGCCAGCACGGCGTCGCGGATCGTCTCGGCCTCCAGCCGGCGGACCGGCATCCGCCCCAGCAGCCGGTTCTCGGGGTCGACCGCCTCGAGCTCGTCGCGGCGTCGCGAGTCCTGCCGATAGGCGGTCGACGTCACGATCAGCCGCTGCAATCGCTTGAGCTTCCAGCCTCCGACGACGAAATCCTCGGCGAGCCAGTCGAGCAGCTCCGGATGCGACGGCCGCTGCCCGAGAACTCCGAAATCGCCGGCGGTGGGCACCATCCCCCGGCCAAAATGATGATGCCAGAACCGGTTCACGAGGACGCGAGCCACGAGCGGGTGCTTGCCGTTCGTCAGGTGCCGCGCGTACGCCAGCCGCCTGCCGCTGGTGGGAATCTGAGGATCGTCGGCCGGAATCGAGAGTGCATTCGTGTTGATCACCGCCAGCTCTCCCGGGGCGACATCCTGTCGCGGCTGATTGAAATCGCCGCGGAAAAAGAGCTTCGTGGACGGAATCTGCCCCGGGACTTCGGTCAGGCACTGCACGTAGTCGTCGGCCGGGCGTTTTTTGCGCGTCTCGGCCGTCAGCTCGTCCCATTTCTTGTTGAAGCCTGTGAGCCGGTCGACCAGATACAGGTACACCGAACCGCGATCAACGTTCAGGAACGGATATTCCTTGATGAGCTGTTTCTGCTCGTCGGTGCGCTTGGCAGCCGGCGTCTCGCGGACTTCTTTGGCTTTGGGCTGAATATCGGCCGGCAGCTTGGCCAGCTCGCGCTCGAACGTCTCGGCTACGATCTTGTCGAGCTCTTCGAGTCGCTGCTTTGAGACCTCCTGCAGTTCCTTTTCGGCCGCGGCGGCCTGCTGCCGGGTTTCGTCCGACCACAGCGACACGAGGCGAGCGTTCGGCGCGCGCCAGCTCTTCCAGTCGTAAGCCGGCTCGAACAGTGCGCGAATTCGGAAATAGTCGGTCTGCGAAATCGGATCGTAACGATGCGAGTGACACTGCGCGCAGCCCACCGTCAGGCCCAGCAGCGAGGTCGACACGATCTTGACCGTCTCGGCAATCGTTTCGTTGCGGGCCACGTCTTGATTGACGCCTCCATCCCCGGTGCCGTCGGGCCCCATCCGCAGGAATCCCGTAGCAATCAGCCGGTCGGCCTGATCAGAGGTCAGGTTCGCGTAGGGAGGAGTCAGCAACTCGTCTCCCGCGAGCTGTTCGACGACGAACTCATTCCACGGCTTGTCGCAGTTGAAGGCGCGAATCACGTAGTCGCGGTAGCGCCATGCCCATTTCCGCTCGAAGTCCTTCTCGCTGTACCCGTCGCTGTCGGCGTAGCCCGCAGCGTCGAGCCAGTGCCGCCCCCACCGCTCGCCGTATCGGATTCCAGTCGCGCCAGCAGGAACGCGTCGATGGGCGTGCGCACCGACTCGCCATTCTGCACTGCGGGCATCGGCGGACGACGAATCGGCTGAAATGACCAGTGCGATCGTTCTTCATCGGTGAAGGTGTCACCGGCCGCCAGCGACTCGGGCTCGGGCCGGGCCGTTTTCGCGCCGGAATCGATCCAGCGGGCGAGCACTTCGGTCTCGCGCGCCGACAGTTTTTTCTTGCCGGGGGGCATCTCGTTTGCAGCGACTCGTTCATACAACAAGCTTTCTGCGTGTTTGCCCGGTACGATCGCCGGGCCAGTGTCTCCCCCAGTCAGCAGTAAACGCGCCAACCGCGTATCCAGATGTCCCTTCAGCTCATCTTCTTCGCCGTGGCACTGCCAGCAATGCGCCTTCAAAATCGGGCGCACATGCGCCTCGAACGTCACCGGTTCCGCGGCGCGATCGGCCGCGAGCAGCGGCAGAGGCGCAGCGAAAACGACGAACGCGAACAGCAGTCGCAGCATGGAGGGCTCGCAGGCGGGAAATTCGAGGAGGGATCGCTGCCTCGTTTATAGTATTGCGGCTGAAACTCCGGTGTGCAATATCAACGGGGATTGATCTGTGGATCGCTTGCCTCTCAAGCCTGACTTTCTATATCGTTGCCTCCCCAAGAAATGAACAACGCGTGAGGAGAAGTTGAAAATGCGAGTTTGGCCGGGCCGTTCCAACCCGCTGGGGGCCACCTGGGATGGGCGTGGAGTAAACATCGCCCTGTATTCGGAAAATGCGACGCGAGTCGAGCTGTGTCTGTTCGATTCCGCCGACGCCACACGCGAATCCG
>JACQFH010000389.1 GCA_016200145.1 Planctomycetia bacterium
GTTTGGCAGGAGTTTTAGACTTCCGCCGTCTGCATCGGGCCCTTTGATCCCCGGTAGGAGAACCAGAAATAAAACTGCCGCCACCAACCGCCCGTTGCGGATTGATGAGCGCGCGTTTCATTGGTGAGGAACGATGCAGTCACGAAACAGCTCACTACCAAAGCAACTCGGTCCCTGCTGCCGTAGATACTCGGCAACACGCCGAGACCACTGAAACAAGTCCTGGAGAGAGGTTCAGTTCGCTCCAGAAACGGTTTTTGACTGCCTGCCTGATTGGTTAGGACGATTTGTCCGGCAATCAACGTGCAGCCCGTCAACTGCGGTCAGGCAGTCCACCTCCGGTTGGTACGAGATAACATATACTGAACCACCTCCTTTCCAACGGGGACCACCCGGGTTCGGCACGACCAACCGCGCCTACTGCCGGCTTGACTTGTCCTGCTGTGCCCACGTCTGTGCACAGCACCGTAGCAAGTTCATCCTATAATTTGCGGTACGGACTCGTCAACTGGAAAGCGGTGGATTTGTGTCGCGATTTGAGCCTGGAATCGCGCGTGTGCCCGGGCCGCTCCAATCCCGGCGCGCCGGGAGGCCACTGCACGCTCAACGGCGGATACCACCCGCGCCAGGCGTCGTCGCGACCGTCCGCAGGACCGCAAAACCCCTGCGACCGTCAATTCCAACCGCGGCGTTCGGTCAAGCCGTCGAACCGGCGAGCCGGCTTCGGCCATTTGATGACGTCCGCACCGGCGCCGTTGCCGGCGGGGGGACCTTCGGCCACACTGTCCCCGGCAAGAATCCGCATCAGTCCTGTCGAAATCATCGTTCCATCGCCCAGGAACAGGCTTTCCGGGAACGAACTGAGAATCGACCGGCAGACTTCCGTACGACGCTCGCCATGCACGCCGCCGGGCAGAATGAATTCCGGAAATGAGCTCCGCAGGCACAGGAAGTACAGGTCCCAGATCTGGTCCTGCCGAGTTCCCCGAGCCTCGCGATCCTGCTCGTCGCCAAATTCCAGCGCCCGATCCGCGTCGTAGGCAAAATCCGCCAGTCCGAAGCGTCGAACAACGTGGCCGACGAGCAGATCCGACCAGCGTTCGATCTTGCGGCGGAGGCGGTCGTAGGAGACGGCCCGTTCCAGCGTCAGGTTCGGACCGTCCACCATCAGCCGCATCAGGCGCTGCTGCGCCAGATCGTGCCGCTAGAGCACGCGCCGCGCTGTTCGTTCGTAGGTAAACGACTTGCGAGTGCGGTCGCAGGCCGTGAGCACCGCACCCCACACTCGAGACGTAAGGCCCCCGGCAAAGACGTCGACAACGGTCGGCTCGGCCTGGTTCCAGATAGACGGGCGCTGCGGTCCCGGCGCATCGGCGATTTCTGTGGGCAGCGCATCGAGCGCCGTAATCCAATCGGCGGCGCGTAATTCCGACCAGTACAGGTAGCGCTCGAGCGCGGCCTCCGGCACAGAATCTGTGCTCTCGATCAGATTCGGACTGTGAACCGAGATAATCGCTGCAAACTCGATCAGTTGGCCGAGATTCACCAGGATGCGTCCTTGATTTCCACCGAAGAGAGTGCGGAACTTGTTGAAAGGCGGCCGAAACGACGCCGGGGCCTGAAGGTTGCAAACGGAATGCCAGCGGCGGCGGCCGGCAGTGGCAACGCCCGAACCTCTTACGTGAGCGATTGTTGCAAGTTTTGGGACTCGAATTCGCCGGCTGCGAAAATGATTCATTGCCGCAGCATGTTGCCGTTTCGCCACGTTTGGCCGATCGACCTGACGGGAAAAATATTCCGAGCGAATTGCTTCCCGAATTGCCTCGGATTTGCGTAATCTTAGTCACTCCTTAACAGTCCCTGTCCGCCACCCTCCAAGGTTTATCGGGGTTCGTCATGTCCGCCGCACCAGACCCAACCGGCCGCCAGCGTACCCGGAAAATCGTCTGGCTGCTCGTTGTCGCCGCCGTCGGCGTGGCATCGTATGTTGTCGTCGAGCAGCGTCGTGCGGCGACCGCCAAAGCAACGTCCGACTGCGAAAAGTGGAAAACGCTGCTGAACGAGGCGCTGGGCTTTCTCGAAAGCACACCGGAAAGCGCTCCGAAGAATGCGCTGGCCGAGGCCGAACGCCTGTTGACCGAGTTGTCCCGCGAGTTTCCGAAAGAGCCGGCGGCCGTGCGCAACCTGGCGATTTGCAAGGTGATGCAGGTCGATCCGCTTAATCACAATCCCTCCTCCGGAGTGCCTCCCGTGGATCCGGCGACGGCGCTGCCTGCGATTGACGCCGCGCGGGCGCTCGAACCGAATTCGCCCGTTCCCCACATCCTGGCAGCGCGCGTCGCCCAATGGATGCACGATGATTTGAAAGCCGTCTCCGAATTGCAGGAGGCCGCCCGGTTCGCGCCAAAAGACGCCGCCAACTGGTATGAAATCTATTTCCTGGCGACTGGCGCCGCCGACGTCGAAATCCGAAACCAGGAATTCGGGGCAATCATCTCGGCTGTGGAAGCCGATCCGACAAACAGCAGCCTGCTCAAACAGCGCATGCTGCACCAGGCAGAGAACAAAGAGAAAGCGGTCGTCGAAACGCTCGAGACGTTGCTGAAATATATCGAGCCGATCCTGCCGGCTATCCAGCAGGCCATGCAAGTCGACGTCAATGAAATGGCGAAGCGATTGACTGACGCGGTCGAGGCGAACAACTGGCAGGTCGTGCTGTTCTGCGCCCGACAGATCAATATCTGGATCACGCCCGACGAGTGGGTCAAAAGCGATCTGCGCCGCGTACAAAAACGGCATCCGCTGGCGTTCGTAGCGCCCGAATTCAGCCCCGCGGTGTGCGCCGGCGCGCTGCCGTTCACCGGGTCGCTCGAGCCGCGCATCGACATTCGATTCCGGGAATCGAACGCCGAGGGCAGACTGCCTGAACTGGCCAGCGTGACGGACATTGATCTGTCTGATGTCGATCAGGACGGACTCCCCGACGTGATTGCGATTACCTCCGCCGAGCTGGCGGTCTTCTCGCGGAAGGCGCCCCGCGAACCGTGGCAGAAATCAATGGCCGTCACCGTTCGCGATCCCATGAGCGGCTTACTCGTCGCCGATCTTGATCGCGACATCATCGCCAAACTCAAGCCCGTGGCGGCCACCGAAAAGAATCCCGTGGAAACCAAGAACGCGCCGCCGGCCAAGCCGTCGTGCCAGATTGCCGACGTCGACGTGGTCGTTTTTGGACCGGCAGGCGTCCAGGTGTTTCGCAACGATTTGGGAGACGACGGCCGGCGCGTGTTCGTACCTGTCGAACAGAACGAGGAGCTCGATGCGCTGCGCGACGTGCTGGCAGGCGTACTGGCCGATGTCGACCACGACGGCGATCTCGATCTCGTCCTCTCGGCCCGCTCGGGAGTTTCCATCTGGTCCAACATCGGACAGTTGAAGTTCACCAATATCTCGAAGCGCTCAGGACTGCCCCCGGTCGATCTGGCGGCGACGTCGCTGGTTGCCGTCGACTGGGACCGCGATCTCGACCTGGACATCCTCATCACCGGGCAAACGGCCGGCTGGCTCGAAAACCTGCGTCACGGCTCCCTGCGGTGGCGCGCATTCGAACCACAGCTTGCGAAGCTCTCGGGTTCGCAATGTTTGAACATCCTCGAGGCGGACGGTCACCCTTCATGGGATGTCGTCGGTGCCGGTTCCGCAGGCCTGCACCTGGCGCGGACGACCACCGAGCCGGGGGGCATCGTCAAATCTCGGGACGTCAAGCAGATTTCCGGAGACACCAGCTCACGGTCGATCGTTGGTGATTTCGACAACGACACCAATCCCGATCTGCTCGCCTGGGGCGAAACGGGGCTGAAACTGTACTGGGGCTTGCCCGCGTCAAGATTCGAAGCGGCAGCCGCGGTGATCGAGCCGCCTCCGCAAAGCGTGGTGGCCGTGGCCGCGGCCGACATGGATGGCGACGGCGACCTCGACCTGGTTGTCGCCGAATCCGGCCGGTTGATCCTGTACGACAACCAGGGAGGCAACAAGAACCATTGGCTGGCCGTGAGATCGAAGGGGGACAGCGGAGACAATCAGAACCGCGGCGACGTCAATCACCTCGGAATCGGAAGCGTTCTGGAGATCAAGGTTGGCCGCAAATACCAGGCTCAGGTCATCACTGGACAGGTCACGCATTTCGGCCTCGGCAAGAATAAGTCCGCCGACGTCCTGCGGGCGATCTGGACTACTGGAATCTCCCAGACAACGCCGAAGCCCGAAGCCGACGTCGAATTGTGCAGGTTGCACATCATTGGGACGTCGTGCCCTTACTTCTACACGTGGAATGGCAACCGGTTCGAGTTCTGCACCGACGCCTGCTGGAATGCGCCACTCGGTTTGCAGCTTGCCGAGGGAGTTTTCGCCGAGCCCCGCGCGTGGGAATATCTGACGATTCCCCCCGGCCGCCTGGCCCCGAAGCACGGCAAGTACCTGATCCAGATGACGGAAGAACTGTGGGAGGCGACGTATCTCGACCGCATGGAGCTGCTCGTGGTCGACCATCCGGCCGACGTGGATATTTTCTCGAATGAAAAAGTCGGGCCCGCCGAGCTGGCCGAGTTCAAGATCCACACGGTGCGCGAGAGGCGCCTGCCCGTGGCCGCGCGCGACAAGCACGGCCGCGACGTGCTCGACGTCGTCAGCCATGAAGACGGAAACTTCATGAAAGGGTTCGATGCCGATCCGCGACACGGCGTGACCGACGAGCATTATCTCGAGCTCGATCTGGGGCTGCTCGAACGTCCCAACCGCATCACGCTGTTCCTGACAGGCTGGCTCTATCCCGCCACGACGTCGCTGCGCGTCGGCCTGTCGCAAGACAAATCCATGGCGCCGCTGCGGCCCCCGGCGCTGGAAGTGCCCGACGCGCACGGCCAGTGGCAGGTCGTGCGGCCATTCATGGGCTTCCCCGGCGGCAGGACGAAGACGATTGCCGTCGATCTCACGGGCGCGTTTCTGACAGACGACTACCGTTTGCGGATTGCGACCAATCTGGAGTTTCTGTGGGACGCCGCCTTTTTCACGGTGGATGAAGACCCTGCGCCGCTGGAAGTCGTACGATTGCCGGTTGCGTCAGCCGATCTGCACTACCGCGGATTCTCGGCGATCTTCCCCCGCCCCGGGTTCGCCCCCGACGGCTACGACTACAACCGCGTCAGCACCCTCCCCAAATGGGCGCCCATGGCCGGCCTGTTCACGCGCTATGGCGACGTCACCGAACTGCTGCAGGCTGACGACGACATGCAGGTGATCTTTGGCTCGGGTGACGAATTGACCGTTACCTTCGACGTGCCTGAAAAAGGTCCGCCCCCCGGCTGGAAGCGGGACTTTCTGCTGCACAACGTGGGTTGGGACAAAGACAATGACCTCAACGTAGTGACCAGCCAAGGAGTGGAACCGTTGCCGTTCCACGGCATGAGCGGTTACCCTTATCGGGCCGACGAACAGTATCCGCAGACCGAGCGGCATCGCGCGTATCTGAAAAAATACCAGACCCGCACGCAACAGCCTGTTTCGTTCTGGCGGCAAACGCAGACGTACAGGGCGTCCGACTGAAATTCCGCTTTCGACAGCAGCCATTCAATGAAAAGAACTCTTGGCGTCACTTCCTTTCTGACCTTTCTGATCGTCTCGAACGCCCGGGCCGCCGATCTGCAATATCCACTTTCGGTCGCGACCGGTCCCGACGGGGCGATTTACGTCGCCGACAAAGATGCGCATGGCGTGTGGAAGATCGCCGACGGCAAGCTGACGCCGTTTTCGATGGGAACCAGCAAGTTTCGCACACCGCTGAACGCCGTGCGCTGCGTGGCCGTAGATGCGAAGGGGCGATTGCTGGCTGGGGATACGGCGACTCGCGAAGTCTACCGCTTCAGTGCCGATGGCAAGCCTGAACCCCTGACGAACGGCGGCATCGGAATGCCCATGGCGCTGGCGTTCGACAGCAAGGGGGACATCCTGGTATGCGACCTCGAGCTGCACCAGATCGTCAAGGTCGCCGAAGCGGGAGGAGCGCCCGTCAAAATTGCCGATGCGGCGCGGCCGAGCGGCATTGCCGTCGATGCGCAGGACCGCATCTGGGTCGTCGATTCGAGCGGCAAAGACCAGGTGATTCGCATCCTGCCTAACGGGAAGACGGAGGCCGTCGTGGCCGGGAAGCTGCAGCAGGATCCGAAGGTGCAGTCTTTCCCGCACAACATCGCACTCGACAAAGACCAGAACGCATACATCTGCGACAACTACGGCGCTACGGTTTGGAAGGTCGGCCCCAACGGCAAGCAGCAGAAGTGGCTCGCCGACAAGCCCCTCGTGAAGCCCGTGGGCATTGTCTTCGCCGGCGACCGGCTGCTGATCGCCGACCCGCACGCGAAGCAGATCTTCGAAGCCACCCTCGACGGCATGATCGCCCCGCTGAAATTCGAAGGCGCCTCGAAATAAGGATGCCCTGCGCGCTGTGCCGATGAAGCCTGGTCGTGCGAGCTATTTCTGAAGCAGCGCACGGATCTGGGCCGACAGCTCCTCCGCCTTTTTCTCGGCCTCGGACACCGGCAGTCCGGGGGCAATGCCCGGCCGCTTGTGTCCCGCCGCGCCGACGTAGGAGTCGCGCAGCAGATTGACACGCTGCACGACGGTCGGCAACAGCTCGGCGGGGGCGCCCAGCGATTTCAGCATCTCGCCGGGCGTTTCGGCGGCTGCCGATCTTTCGTCGCCGAACCAGCGGATGAGCTGCCGGGCGACAAACCACTGCCCGGCCTCGTTCGGATGCACTCCATCGGGTTGAAACGTGAAGTCGGGATCGGTCGCCCGGCGCCGGGCCACTTCACGCGTCATTGGTCCGTGCAGGTCGACGACGTTCCAGCCATCCGTCCGCCGTTCGAGCAGCCAGTCGCTGTAGCGGTCGAGTACTTCGTTATACGAGAAAGGCTTCGGCCCCCGTTTGTCGTCGTACAAAGGTGGAGTGACGACGACGAACCGGGCGCCGCGCTTTTCGACCGCCTGCTTCAGGCTTCTTATCCCGCGCTGGTAGCGTTCGAATCGTCCGGCGTCGAATGGTTCGTAAATTCCGCAATTGATCCCGTAGCAGGCAATCACGAGATCAGGTTTCGTCAGACCCAGTACGCGTTCAAGGCGCTCGGCCAGATCGGGACGCGGGAATTTTCCGCCGGCGTGCCCTTCTTCGGAAAGTCCCGACACGGTCTCGCTGGGGAGGCCCGCATCGATCACGTGGTGTGACGTGCCGTCGTTTTTCGCCGCCAGCCAGGCGTCGAAGCAGGCCACGTAGACCCCTGCTGCCGTGATGCTGTCGCCGAGAAACACGATTCGCATGGATTCCTTCAAAAGGTCGGCCGCAGAAAGGTCCTTCGGCCACGCGCCATCGACGATGGGCTTCATCTGCAATTTCGCCGGGTCGATCACGGCGTGCCGTACGCGCTGCCGCTTCCAGGTGTAAGTCACGTGCACCAGCCCGTCTGAAGTCTGAATGACCGCCGGGTAACTGTATTCACCCGGTTCGCTTTCCAGCACCAGGGCGGCGCCCCATTCGGCGCCGTCGCGCGACACGGCCATATTGAGCGGTGTGCGGCCTCGCGGGGTGTGGTTGTAAACGAGCAGGTGGGTGCCGTCTTTCAAGGTGACGGCGTCGGTCCCCGAATTCGGATTGGGAAGCGAAGTCAGCGTCAATTCGCCCCACGTTTTTCCGGCGTCATTCGACGCGATCCGGTAAATCTTCTTCTGTTGAGTCCGGCCGAGCGCGAGCAGCTTGTCGCCACCCAGGAAGAGCACGCTGGGCTGAATCGCGCCGATTTTCTTACCGTCGTTAAGCGGTTCCGTTCGCGTCCAGGTCTTGCCGAGGTCGCTGGTGCGCTCGAAGTGCACCCGCCAGCCGTCATGCTCCGAGCTGGTCGGGCACAGGATATCGCCGCTGGCAAGCTGCACCGGTTTGTTTTTGATCGGGCCCCAGATTCCGTCGGGGAGGCGCCGGGCTTCGCTCCACGTCTGGCCGTCGTCGTCGCTCGTCCGCAGCATTCCCCACCAGGTGCTGGGGGACGGGCCGACCTTGTAAAAGAGCAACAGCGGCAATTTCGATCGGGCCGCGTCACCCGCAGGGCGCGGCTGAAACAAGACCGGGTTCCAGCACGGATGCCGCTTGCCGTCGGCCTGTACGCCGTTGGCCACTTCGACCGGCAGCGTCCATTTGCCGTCGACGAGCCGGCAAACCCAGATCCCCACGTCGGGATCGCGTTCGTCGGTTCCCGCGAAGAACGCCGAGACCAGCTTGCCGTTCGTCGTCTCGACGATCGTCGACGCATGGCAGCTCGGGAACGGCGCCGTCTCGTAGACGAACTCCGACTTCAACAACCCCGGTCCATCGGCGAGCGATACTGTCGTGACGCACAATGAGAACACGAGACCAAGCCAGCAGCGAGTTCGAATCATGAGAATCCTCCGAACGGGTATCTTAGCCACAGATGAAACACGGATGAAACACGGATCAATCGATATTGAAAAATCTGTGTTTTATCCGTGGGATTGCCACACCATCCGTGGGTTCATTCCAAAGGCAGGACTGGATTTCATTCGTGGCGACTGCCTATTCGCGGGCGGATGCACAGGACGATCGCCACCGAGAGCAGGGCGGTGGCGGCGAAGACGCCGAAAATGACGTTGAGCGGAACGTGGCGGTCGCGGAGGGCGCCGAAGGCCCAGTCGGCCACCCCGCCGCAACTGATACTGACCAGGTTCATGAATCCGTAACCAGTGGCGCGCAAGTCGGGCCGCACGATCTGGCACAGAATCGGCATGTTGTTGCAGTCGAAGAACCCCC
The DNA here is from genome assembly GCA_016200145.1 of Planctomycetia bacterium. GTDB lineage: Bacteria > Planctomycetota > Planctomycetia > Planctomycetales > Planctomycetaceae > JACQFH01. Next base: position 8,870 of record JACQFH010000389.1, read on the forward strand.
AGCCGAGCCCGAACAGAATCAGGAAGCCGATCGCGACGGCCAGCGTCCCCGCGTTCCCCACGCCGAACAGCGCGGGCAGGAAAAACGACATGCCGATCGCGCTCACGAAAATCCGGCCGCGCTCCGACCTGTGCATCCACGCGTCGGCGAGCCACCCTCCGATTCCGACTCCCACCAGCGACGCCAGTTGCACGTACACTACTGCAGAAACTCCCGCCTGTCCCTGACCGAGGTGGAATTGCTCCTTCAAGATGTCCGGCATCCAGTCCTTCACGACCCACCCGGCGAGCGCCGGCAGCGTGAAATACAGGACGAGCAGCACGAATCCCAGGTTGCCAAACAGTTCACCGATCGCGCTCAGCGGCGATGGATTTTCACGACTTTCTTCCGGCCGGGGCGGATTCCGAAGCAGCGCAAAGAGTGGAATCGCGTAGAGCACCCCCACGAGGCCGCACTCGCTGAAGGCCCATCGCCAGCCGAAGCTCGGACTGTCGGCCACGTGCCCGGAGAATCCGCCGAGGATGATTCCGGCGTACATCCCCATCTGGTGCAGCCCGACCGCCCTCGAGCGTGTTGGGCCGATATGAAAATCGGCGATCAGCGCTAGCGCTGCCGGGATGTAAAACGCCTCGCTGATGCCCATCACGGCCCGCGCGGCGACAAGCTGCTGGAACGAGGCGACGTGTCCGGTGGCCCAGGTGACAACCGACCAGATCAACAGGCTGGCCGCGATGACGTGCCGGCGGCTGTACCGGTCGGCGACGTACCCGCCCACCGGACTCATCAGCGCATAGACCCACTTGAACGCCGCCAGCGCAATGCCCCAGTTGGCTCTGGTCTCGATGTCGGGGATGTCGCCCATCATCGACGACTTCATCGCCGCCATCATCTGCCGGTCGAGGTAATTGAGCAGCGCGACAGGGACGAGCAGCGCAACAATGAGCCACGCCGTGCGCAGGTTGTTCGAATCTGACGTACTGCGGAGCAGCGGCATAGTTCTCGCCAGTGGCGCATGCTTTCTACTCGATGACCTTGATCCGAATGTTTCGCCAGCGGACTTCCAGCGGTTCGGCATTCTCGCCCACGCCGTGGACCTGCAGAGCAATGAAGCCTTTGGGAGTCATTCCGTCTTTGAGGTCCGCGGCGGGGACGTCGTTAATCCACGTCTTGATAGAGTCACCCCGGCATTCGATGCGGAACTTGTTCCACTCGTTTTGCCGGAAGGCCTTGCGGGCTGGCTCGTTGTCCTTCAGGTCATTGAGCCACCCCCGCCGGCCCTCGTCGTAGATGCCGCCGCTCCAGGCCCGTTCTTTCGGGTCGATTTCCACCTGGTAACCATGGACGCGCCCCTTCGCAATCTTGATCGTCTTGCCGTTGTGTTCGATTTCTTTGTCTTCGTCGAAGCACTGGCTGCGAATCTGGACTCCCGAATTGAGCTCGGGATGCACTTTGAATTCAAGCTCCAGGATGAAGTCGCCGTAATCCTGTTCGGTGCACAGGAATGAATTGCCGGTTTTGGGAACGCTGGTGCCGACGATGGAGTCCCCGTCGACGGCATACTTCGCCCTGCCGCCCCGTTGAGTCCAGCCCGAAAGCGTTTTGCCGTCGAAGAGCGGCTTCCAGCCGGCGTCATCGGTCGCCAGAACGGTCGTCGCCAAAACCAGCACCAGAATTGTATTGATCGGTACGATCGAGCGCATCAAAGTCTCCACGAAGATTCAGCGATCAAACGAAACGCAGCGAATAGACGTCGGCATCCTTCAGTACCAGTCGCAACCGCACGGGTTGGCCGGCCAGCTTGCTCACGTCGCTCCCGGCGTTCCAGAATACCGGGCGGTCGAGCTCGTTGCCGATGGTTTCGACCGAGTCGGCGAGCGCGAAACCGGCCAGCGGACGGCCGGCGGCGTCTTGGATTTCAACGCGAATTGACCCGGCGGCGGACGTGGCGAAATTCAGTGTGAGATGTTTTCCGCTGAACGTCAGTGGTTTCGTCAGGAACTCGCCTCCGTCGTAAGGCGCATTGACCGCCACGAACCCATCGCTGCGTAGCGAGTAGCGGCGCAGGTGAGCCGTCGGTTGCCCGTAATTCTGGTTGGCGTACACCGACATTTCCGCGTTTCCGGTGGGCACAATTCCAAGGGCCGGGTAGTTCGTACGCGAGACCCAGTTCTCGAGCCCGACCCCCGGACGGATGAAACCGTCCATGAACATGCGATCGTAGCGATTGCCGCCTCGGCTCGACATGAAGATGCCGTCGGAGCAATCACCGAAATACCCCGGGTCGACATTGATGGCCTTGGCCTGCTCGGCTCTAATCACGCGCCGTCCGGGCAGAAACCGCGCGGCCACCGAGACGTACACCTGCGGAGCGCGAAAATACGGATGCGTCTGGTTCGTGTACAGGTGCTCGATGGGCCGGTCGCCGTACTCCATCAGCACCGGTTCAGTCCAGGTTAGAAATTCGGCGGACGTAGTCCGCGAAATCCGCCGGATGTTGTCCTTGAAGGTGCGGAAAAACGACACGTAGCATTGCTCACTTTCGGACCAGAAGGCGACGTTCTGTGAATCGAACGCGCCGCCCGTGATCACCGGCTGCTCGCGGAGCTTGCGCCAGCGCACGCCGTCCGCCGAGACGAACGCCACAAGCCCGGTCGTCCTCGAACCCGCCAGCGCCTTGTAACGCTCGTCGGCCTCGACCCCCGGCCGCGTGTCGACGAATGGGCTGAAGTTGTGCGAGAATGGCGGCAAGCCGGCGAGAATCACATTGTTGTCGCGGTTTCCTTCCATTTCGAACAGGCTGAGATTCGGCTTGGTCCAGCGGATGCCATCCTTCGATTCGGCATAACAGGTGGACTCGGTGGGGCTGCCGTCAGCCCGCGCGAGAGGCGACCCGCGGTAATAGGCGCGGTAGATCTCACCATCCTTGAGCACGGTGACGTAGGCGCAAAACGCTCCTTCCCAGGGGCGGTCGAACGGAATGGCCACGCCTTCGTCATTCGGCCGCGCCAGGCGCAAAGTCGCGCCGCCCGACAGTTTGTCGATCAATAATCCATCGACAAACAGCTCTCGCCGCGAGCCGATTGCAACCGCGCCGGCGGGGTCCGCGGCTTGCGCGCCGGAACCGCCGGACAGTGCCGCGGCGGCTACTGCCAGCGTTGTCGTGGTCGAAAGAAACTCGCGGCGAGACAGGTTGTGCGACATGGCGACGATCCCCGCGACTGGTTACTGGAATGAGATTCTGCACGGCGTCCGGGTGCTCAATCCCGAGCGATTATTGACCCGCGCTGCGCGACGGTCAACGCAGTGGCAGCAACCTGCCTCCCCCCGTTCACGGGGGGATCGAGGGGGGCCGTAAGGCTTCGCTGTGCGCGCGACGTGGGCATGATTGACGAGCGAAGTTGTCTGGGGTTCACGATGCTGGAGTCGTGCGGTCGTGTGGCACGCCCTGAGTGAGGCACGAACGAACGGCGTGGGAGATTTCGTTCAGCGATAAAAATCGGGCCGATCGGGAGCCGACGCCCAGAGACGCTCGCCACGTTCTTCCTTTTCAGTCAGAGCGCGCCACGCCCCCCGCGAACGCCCCGCCTTCTTCCCTTACGAAGGAGCGGAAACGCCGCCTGGGGTTCACCGGGCCGGTAGACTGCTGTAAACTGTTGGTATACGTCTCGCCTGGATCCTCCCGCCTGATGCTTCGCATGGTGAACCGGCCGAAAACTCCACGCGCAACGACCTGGCCAACGTGCCGCTGTGCGGCGGTTGCCGCGCTCGTCGTCATGGGATTCGCCTGCCGCCCGTCCCGCGTGCAGGCCGACGAAGCGGCAGCGCGCGATCACTTTGAAAAGCGAATCCGCCCGCTCCTGATCGAGCGCTGCCACAAGTGTCACGCAGGCGAGAAGATCAAGGGGGGCCTGCGTCTCGACTCGGCCGGGGGGCTGCGAAAGGGAGGCGAGACGGGGGCTGTCGTGCTACCTGGAAAGCCGGATGAGAGCCTGCTGATCCAGGCCGTGCGTCACGAGGGCGGTCTGAAGATGCCGCCCGACGGCAAGCTGGCCGAAGCACAGATCGCTGACCTCGTCGCATGGGTGAAATCGGGAGCGGTCTGGCCTGACGCGGAACCTGTTGCAGGCGCCGCCGCCCCAGCACCGGCAGCGACACCTCCGCTGCGCCCAAACGATTCGAAGTTGTCCGCAAACCTCCAACTGTGGCTCAAAGCCGAAAGTTTCACGCTCAAAGACGGGGACCCGGTTATGGTATGGCCCGACCAGAGCGGCCACGGACGCGACCTTTCGTCAACAACAGGAATTCGGCCGGACGGCGTCGGGATGCCAGGTACATTTGTCAAAGAAAGCTCCGTGCACCGCCGCCCGACGGTTCACTTCGAACCGGCAACGGGACTGGCTGCTTCCGCCGGAAATCCGATCCCGATTCGGGGAGATGCCGAGCTGACGATCGTGCTGGTGATGAATTTGCTGCAACACGACGCGCCGCCGCCTTTTGACGGCATCCTGGGAATCGGCAATCCGGCCCATTCGCCGGGCGATCCCGGCCGGCCGCTCGCCGCCCTTGTGCAGATCAATCGGGGCGAAGATCACGCACTGCACTTCGCCGGAGGATGGAACCATGACGCATCTTTGGGAGCAGGATCGTTCAAACCCTTCTACGGCCGGCCCGTCCTGCTCATCGTCACCAAAACGGCAGGTCCCATGCGCACGTCGACTCGCATCTTCGTGAACGGCCGGCGTGCGGGCAAATCTTCTGAAGGAGAGCTCGAAGGCCGTGATACGGTCCCCGACATTCAGCACCGCTCCGATATCGGAGCCTATATGGGCAAAGCCCTCGGATGGGCCGGCAGCTTCCGTGGGGACGTCGCGGAGGCAATCGTCTTCAACCGCGTGCTCAGCGACGCCGAGCGCAAGGGAATCGAAGACCATCTGGGAGATCAGTACGCGATTCCGCTCGAGGCGCAGGTTGAATCGACGCGAGCTCGATTTACCGCCGAGGAACGAGCCTTCTGGGCTTACCAGCCCCTGAAGGTCGCGGCGCCGCCGCCCGTTAAACAGTCGGATTGGATCGCCACTCCGATCGATCAGTTTGTTCTCAGCCGGATGGAACAAAACGGCCTGCACCCGGCGCCCGCTGCGGATAAATCGACCCTCATCCGTCGCGTGACTTTTGATCTCACGGGCCTGCCCCCCAGTCCTGAGGAGGTCGACGCGTTCCTCAA
>JACQFH010000390.1 GCA_016200145.1 Planctomycetia bacterium
AAATTCGCCCAACTGGCGGGCGAATGGGTCGGAAAGGGCATTCACGGCGACGCGGAACATGAAGCCCGGGTGGTCTACAAGGTCACCTCCGGGGGCAGCGTCGTCGTCGAGACAATTGATCCGGGCGGGGAACACGAAATGATCACGGTCATTCATCAGGACGGCGATTCGCTGCTCCTGACCCATTACTGCATGCTCGGCAATCAGCCGCAGATGAAGGCGAAGCCCAAAGCCGGCGACAAGAAGGTTGCGTTCGAGTTCGTCAAGGCGACGAATCTGAAGTCAGACAAGGACATGTACATGCGCAATGTGACCTTCACGTTCGTCGACAAAGACACCCTGACGACGGAATGGACGAACTACAACGATGGCAAGGAAGCGGGGAAGGCCGTCTTTCAGTTGAAGCGCAAGAAGTAGTAGTAAATGATCAGATCGCACAAGGAATCCGCGATTTCGTTTCTGCGAACCGTCGCCTCGGGAAAAGTTCGCGAGGCGTACGAGCAGTTTGTCAGCCTCCGTGCGCTGGAAGACGGCAATCTGGTGGCGGTGCATTCTCGCGTCAGGCCGAATCCGGAGGATCTGGGCGCCGTCGTCGTGCACATCTTTCGATTTGAAAACGATCGGATCGCCGAGCTTTGGGACGTAGGACAGGCGATCCCGAAGGACTCACCCAACGAGCACGGCCTGCTGTGAAAAAGTGGAGCGCATCATTTGAATTTGTCGTCCAGCGGGACCTGGAACCCGTTGGCCAGTCGATTGTTCATGTTGGCGACGCCGACGATGCTCATCAGTTCGCCGAACATGGCATCCGTCATTCCTTTCGAAACCGCGGCGGCCCGGTGCGACGCGATGCAGTAGTCGCAGCCGTTGCTCACGCTGACGGCGAGATAGATCAACTCGCGGACGAGCGGGTCCAGCTCCCCAGGCCCGGTCATGACCTGTTTGGTGGCCTGCCAGGTGCGCTGCAGCGTGGGGGGATGATTCGCGATGGCCTTCCAGAAATTGTTGATGTCGTCGGTCTTGCGGGTCGCGCGGATGTCGTCGAAGACTTCCCGCACCAGCCCGCTGCTGTGTTCGTATTCGATGAGTGGTTGAATGGGATGGCTCCTTGCTGACAGGCGGATTCTTGCCGGCCGATCATACACTGTTCGAGTCGGCAAGACCCCTGCCGGTTCATAAGGTAGCAGGGGTCTTAACGACGCTTCAGTTCCGTGTTTAGCCAACCAATCTTCTTCACCTGCCGGACAAGCCGGCAGGGGTCGCCGCGCTGGCGCACGACTCATCGGAGGTCAGGCAAGCTGTCGGGAAACTCTCGATGAATTGCCTGCATCGATTCTTCATGATCCACGTTGACTTCCTGAGTGCGTCGCTCGATCTTCAGCAGACGGCCGTATCGCGTCAACAGGAGCTGAACATCGTGAAACATCTTTGCATTGTCGCGGTCACGGCACTGACGCTGGCGATGGCCGCCCCGGTACGGGCCTGGCACAATCGCGGGCACAACGCGGTGGCGCGGGTGGCCTGGAGCAAACTGGTCGAGGCCGGACTCGATCGCCCGGCGATCGAGATTCTGAACGCGCATCCGCACCGCGACATATTCCTGCTCGCGGGGCGCCCCGAGGACGTCGAACCCAACGAATGGATGTTCGTGCAGGCCGCGACCTGGCCCGACTGGGTCCGCCGGCCGTTCGCTCGCGGGCTCGACGACCAGGCGGCGAAGACCCTGGCTGAGGAATTCAACAGGCCGGTCTGGCACTACATCAATTTGCCGTACATTCACCCCGATGAAAAAGGTCACTTCGACGAAGCCGCGCTGAAGAATTCGATTCTCAAACCCGAGTTGGACGCGAACGGCGCTCCGCGGCATGTCGTCGCGGCAATCAAACACAATCTGATACTTCTCGGCGAGCCGAGCACTTCGCCCGCAGACCGTGCTGTCGCGCTGTGTTGGGTACTGCACCTGATTGGCGATCTGCACCAGCCGCTGCACGCCGTGGGATTGATCGGAAAGAAAGAGGCGATCGGCAAGGAAGACCTGTTGCCCCCCTCCGGCGACCAGGGAGGCAATCGCCTGGCGGTCCGGACCAGTGCCGATCTGCCCGGCGCGACATCGCTGCACTTCTACTGGGACGCGCTGGTTTTCGCCGATGAACCGTATCTGGCAGTGCAGGCCCGCATTCTGGCCATGTTGAACGGCGCGGAGTTCCAGCGGAACAAGTTCGGCGATGCATTGAAAAAAGCGGACGCGCTGGAATGGGCCGAGGAAAGCCAGGCGGTGGCAAAAGAAGTTGTCTACATGGACGAGGGAAAGTTCCTGCAGGTCGAGGCGCTGCCCGACCGTTACCCGAAGACGATGCTCGACAATCTGAAGGCCCCTGTGCTGTCGGAGCAGTACCAAAAGCGAGCCGACAAGGTGGCGCAGCAGCGCATCGTGCTGGCGGGTTACAGACTGGGGGATGCGCTGGTCGGCGCGCTGCAGAAGCCGACGAAATAGTCGGTTGGCAGCGCAATTGTGCAACAGCCACAAAGGCAGGTCAGAGACCTGCCCCACGGCCGGAAACGCTACAACTCGGCTACGACGAGGGTGTGGATGTCGAGCTGGGGGACAACGATTGTTGTTCCGTCGGGGCCAAATTGCATCTCGATCTCGCGGCCTTCGGGTTCGAGGTGCACGCGGCGGAATTTGTACTGGGGGCCGAACGTGATGCGGATGTCGCGAATCGGGACGGTTTCTTCGCGCAGCGGCACGTCGTCGGCCGGCAGGGCGTGGTGGGCCGTCGTGTTGAGGTCGTTGAACAAATGCACGACCAGGCGCTCGGCTCCTGCGGCGGTGCGTTTCGACTGGCGCATCACCGTCGCATGCACGCACATCGGCGCCTTGACGAAGACCGGCGGCGGCGACGCAGCCGCCCATTCGGCGGCATGCTTCAGCGCCAGCCGTTGATACGGATAGGCGTACGAGTAATACGCGGCATCGAGTCCGGCGGCGAAATAGACGACGCGCCCCTTGCCGAACGTGCCGGCGACCACGGCCGGCATCGCCGGGGCGCCGGCGGTGAACTTGGCATGCATCGTGGCGACCGTCTGGCGGCCGGC
>JACQFH010000375.1 GCA_016200145.1 Planctomycetia bacterium
ACCGAAACGTCACGCCCGCGGCATAATCGGCGCCGATGTTCCCGAATTCCACGACGGCCCGGCTCGACATGCCCAGTTGAGAAACGATCCGGTCGTTTACCTCCGCGAGCCGATCGCCAAACAGCCGCAGATGGCGACCCGGCTCACCGCAACAGAACGGTGCGATGACTCACGACCAGAATCGCCACCAGGGGCGCTTCTTCTGCGGACTGATCGTGCCGTCGGAACGCAATTCGTCGCCTGTTTGGCCGATCGGCGAATCGTCGTCGTTGACACTCCAGAACTGACGGCCCGAGTGGTCGCGATCGATGAAATAGTGGTGGTTTTGGGATTTGATCGCGTCAATCGCGGCCAAAGCGTCGGCCGCCGTCTTCGAGTCCTTGTGCTCGAGCATTTTCTCCAAATATGGAATCGCATCCCGGCGCAGCGAGTACGCAAGAATGCAGCAGGCCCGATAGCGAACAATTGAAGCCCGGTCATTCAGTGCGGCAACACCCAGCTGGAATGCCGCCTCGGTCGTGCGCGCGTGCCTGGTGGCGTGAAAGACGATGGCTCGCCGGCCCTCCAATTTCTTGGCGTTGGGGTAAAACTCGGCAAGGTACGGAACAACGCCTGCGCCGAGAGGACGCAGCAGTGCCCAGGCAGCCTCTTCCTGGGAGCCATCGCGTGTGTCGAGGCGTCGTACGAGCTCTCTGATCTGGGTTTCATCCATGCGACAAAGCGTCAAATGTTGTTGGCCGAGGGGACGATCGCAAGTTCAATCCTCCCGCGCTGACATCATCACCGGCGAGACCCCTGCCGGTTCATCCGGCAGGTGAATCAGATTGATGAGCTATCGTCTTCTGCACGTGGACAGATCGCGACGTCGCCAATAGCTGAACAATCTCATTCACCTGCCACCCGAGGTGGCAGGGGTCTTGAACGCGCCTCAACGTCAGTTTTTAGCCGACCAATCTTCTTCACCTGCCGGGCAAGCCGGCAGGGGTCGCGATGGCGACGTTGTTCAGCCACAAGCGAAATGACTTCGTAATCAAAGAATCACCTCACCTCGTCGCCTGTCTGCGGGGGCCTCGCGAAATCCGCGACGGCGTGCGACAAGATGACCTTAAGCGCAAGAGCGCCCAGAACCGACATGCCGATTCCCGACCACAGGCAAACCGAACTGAACGGCTTCCAGCGCACGAAACACCAGTTGTTCAGCCTCACGAGCTGAGGCGGAAGGTCCGCCTGCCCGTTCACGATCTTCACCTGGGTGCGGATCACCACTCCCGGACGATCGATGACGAACACGCCCACAACGATGAGCGCGACAGCCACCGCGAGCATCCGCAGTCGGCGCAGAGGCACCCGCGCGTTGATTCGCCGAGGCTCCAACGATTCAGGATGCGTGTTCCACATCAGATTTCTCGGAACAGGCCACTTGATTCACCGGGCGCTCACCCCAGGAAGGCGTTGTGGAGATAAACCACCACGCCAAGAATGGCGATCGCCAGGACCGCGATGAGCACTCGTAACCAGATGGTCCGAACCCGGGCTTTGTCGGCGATTGGGTCGGCCACAAGAAATTTGCTCTGAAATTTCCGGTATTCGTCGGCCGTCAGCGGGACCTGCGAGAGCAGTTTCTCGAGGCCCAGGCTGAATTTGCTCCGCTTCTGTTTGCTCTGGAACAGCATTTCCCGCAATGACAGAAACGCGCAGCACCCTGCGACTTCCTGGGATTCGGCTTTGTCAGTTTCTGCGCAGACCTCGAGGATCAACTGGCAATGTGGCTGCTGATGCTGGTCGATGCGGGGCGGCAGAACGTGCAGACCGGCCAGGCACTCATCCAGCCGTCCGGCCGCCAGAGCGCTCACAATTTGCGCTCCCGCTTCGGGCGCCAGCGAGCGCATGTGATAGGTTGCCCACCAGTCGGAATGCTCGCAGTAAATCCGTCCCGCGCGCTCGCCGGCAACGCCGGCGATGAGCCCGCAGATCAGCAGGCCGTCGATCGTGAAGAAGATGTAATTGGCCCACGGGGTGGGCGGGTCGTTCCGATGGTTGATCCCCGGATGCGCCTCGACCCGGTCGGTTTGCAGCCGGAACCAGATGTGGGACGGGACGGCGTCGATCCGCAGCACCTGGTCGACACCGCGCATGTCGAGCATGTCGAAGTAGTAGTAGCTCCCATACGCCAATAGGCCCGCGAAGACACCAAACACCGCCGCGATCACCCGATTCCGGCAGCGGCCCACCCGGACGGCAAAAACGAACGCCCCCGCAGGAATCATCGCGGCCAGCAGCGGGATGATCAGGAAAAAGTAAAAGCCGAACCTGAAGATCCCGAACATGATCCCCCCCGCCAGCAGGGAGGCGACGACTGCCAGGGGCATTGCCAGGATGAAAAACTCGGGGCTGACGTGGCCGCTTGGTCGGTATTTTTCGCGGTCTGCAAGCGGTGATTCCATGAGTCACCTCATCGTTCTGAACCGGCCGATTCCGCCACATCAACCCATTAATGTACCCGCTCCCGGGCTTCCGTGCGAAAAGAAAGGGGGAAAGAAAAAAAGCCGCTGTTGGGGGGGACCCGGGCTTTCCCTTCCGGTCGGTCCAGGCCCGGCCACTCATGAGAACGTCTCTCTTTGCGACGACGCGCTCGCAAAAATTCTTCCTTCTCGGCGGTGTGAGCGGGCTTCAAGCCGCGCCTATTGCCGCTCCTGTCGTTAAGGTAGGATTTCGCTCTTCACGCTCTCTCTCAGCAGGTCGGCAGGAATCAAAGCGAGAGACATGTCCCCCAGAGAATGGTGCTGCCCGAACTGTTGGGCGCCCCCTTTGACCGTTGCGGAGCCGGCCGGCCAGGAGCCGCGCTGTCGAGCGTGCGGAGCGTTGCTGCGGGCCAGCATGCCTGCGGGCATCGGACAAATGACCGTCACCGATCTGCGGGACCAGGCGGCCGAGGGGGCGATGCCGGCCGCGCAGCGCCTGCTGGTGGAGGACCTCATGACTGAGCGCACGCTTGGCCATGGTGGAATGGGCGTCGTCTCCCTCGTGCGAAATATATTGACGGACGAATGCTTCGCAATGAAAAAGGCCCTGTTCCGCAACGTGGCGGGTCGGCTCGACTTTCTCAACGAGCTGCGAACATGGATCGACATGCCCGAACACCCGCACATCGCGGCCTGCCGATTCTTCCGTACCGTGGACGATGAGGTGGCGGTTTTCGCAGAATTTGTGGACGGCGGATCCCTGGAGCAATGGATCGCCAGCCACCGGCTGACACGGTTGGAGCAGGCGCTGGACGTAGCCATCCAGGCCGCGTGGGGCCTGGACGCGGTCCACCACCTGGGGCTCATCCATCAGGACGTCAAACCTGGCAACCTGCTGCTGACGGAGAGCGGGCAGGTCAAGGTCAGCGATTTTGGGCTCGCCAGGACCCGCGCGCTTTTGGCGCCGGCCTCCCCAACTGGCGACCCGCCGAGCGTCTCGCTCCAAAGGTGCCAGGGCACGCGGGAATATTTCTCGCCTGAGCAAGCCTGCGGCCGACCCCTGACCCCGAAGACGGACATCTGGAGTTGGGGCCTTGCCGTCCTGCAGATTTTTGTGGGCGGGCTGACGTGGCTGGCTGGGCCGCGGGCTCACTGGATTCTGCAAGATTACCTGCGGAACGGGCCACGTGATCCGATGCTCCCCGCCATGCCCGATGGCTTGGCAGACGTGTTGCGGAGATGCTTCCGCGAGGACCCGGCCGAACGCTGGCCGACGCTGGCCGAGGCAGCCGACGCTGTACGGGCGGTCTATCGCGAGGCGACCGGGATGGAGTTTCCGCGCGCGGCCCCACCTCCTTTTCCGTTGGAAGGCAGTCCGTCCGCGGCCCAGGATCGGTGGACCGGCCAGCGCAGCGAATGGGTGGACCCGAGACGCTGGCTCGCCAGAGCACTCCTGGCGGCAGGTCGAGACCCCACCGAGGCCAATCCGATTCGGCCGTCCAGCACAGGTTCCCGCCGCGCGCTGGCCGTCAGCGATCTCATCGTCTACGAGGAGGCTCAGTCGATCCTGGAGCGGCTCATCGAGGACGGCGGCAAGCACCTGGAACCGGCGCTCGCCCAGTTGTGGTGCGACAAGGGGCTTGTCCACCTGGTGGCGGCCGACGTTCCTGGTGCGCTCTCGTCTTGCCGGCGGGGTGTCGAGTTGTACGAGCGGCTGGTCGGCCCGGGGGCGCGCGGGGACCTGGCAGTTTCCCTGGGCCGGGCGTGTCTCAACTATGCTGCGGCAATGAACGCCGCGGGCGACCGGCAGGCTGCCCTGGCGTCGGACGAGCGGGCCATTGAGATTCTCGAGGGTCACACAGACGAAGACGGCGGGTCCGGGCTGACCGAGACGCTGGCCACCGCGTACACGAACAAGGGGAGCGGCCTCTTTCAGCAGGGCAACTCCCGCGCAGCCCTGCCGTGCTACGAGCGGGCGATCGTCGTCCTGGAAGAACAGCTTCGCCATGTGGGCGGAGAGGCCTTGACGGCAGACCTGGCGCTGGCCCGGGCGTTGAGCGCCACTGCGCTGGCTGCCCTCGGGGACTTGACAGGAGCGCGGCGCCTGGTAGACAGCGCAATCCAGGGCTTCGAGAGTCTGCCCGACGGCCCCACGCGGCAGCAGGTGGAAAACGACCTGGCCCACGCCTGTCTGAACAAGGCGACGATCCTGACAATGGCGGGCGAATTCCGCGACGCTCTGACCTGGTTCGACCGGGCCATCCTCATCCGACGGAGGCTTGTGCAGGCGGAGCAACGCCTGGAGTTGGCGAACGACCTGGCCCGCGACTTCACCAACAGGGCGACCGCCCTGCAGTACCTGGGTGACGATCGCGAGGCCCTCAGCTCGTACGAGCAGGCGATTGAGATCAGCGCCCGCCTCGTCTACCGCGAGGGCCGGCTCGACCTGGCGAACGATCTCGCCA
>JACQFH010000376.1 GCA_016200145.1 Planctomycetia bacterium
TTCCCTACAGCGATACTCAAATCGTGCCGTTTTGGGACAGAAGATTGGAGCGCTTCGTGGCCTATCTCCGGTTCGGCCCGCCCAACGTCCGGATCATCAGCCGCGTCGAAAGCGAAGATTTTTTCCACTGGTCGCCTAAAGTCACCGTCGTTAAGAAGTCAAAGCTCGATGCACCGTTCTCGACAGAACTCTATACGATGGGTGCACTGCCGTACGAGGGCGTTTACATCGGAGTGCTCAACACGTATCACGGCGAAACGATCAAGCCGATTCCCGACGACCAGCCGTGGATGGACCGGGTCGACAATCAACTGGTCTTCAGCCGCAATGGAGTCGCCTGGCAGCGGGTGCTGCAAGACGGGGCGATCTCGGCCGAGGGACTGCGGGCCAAACGCGACTGGAAGCGCGAGGCCGAACAGGCGACGTTCCTGCCCTACGGGCAGTTTCGCAAAGACTGGGACTGGGGACAGATCTATCCGCACCATCCTCCGCTCGTCGTGGGGGATGAAATCCGGTTCTATTACACCGGGATCTCGGCGCGGCACTGGACCTCGTACCATAAGGACTCTCCCGATTTCGGCGTGGGCCTGGCGACTCTGCGGCTGGATGGATTCGTTTCGGTGAACGCGGGGGACGAGACCGCATCGCTGACGACAAAGCCGATCGTGTTCTTCGGCGATACGCTGGTCGTGAATGCGAACGCTGCCGGCGGCGCGCTGTCGGTCGAGGCGCTTGATGTCGAGGGCAAGCCAATCGACGGTTTCACTGCCCCCGACTGCCAGACGATTTCGACAGACAGCGTGCGGCACGTCGTGACGTGGAAGAACGACGCCGACTGCCACCTGCTGCAAGCCCGCCCAATCCGGCTGCGCTTTCACCTGAAGAACGCGAAGCTGTACTCGTTCGAACCCCGCATCCGCCACAATCACTACTTGCAGTCTTATGACTGACGTCAGCGAGCCGCCGGATTGATTCCGGCGGTATCACGGCGAAGAGCGGATTCGCCATCTTGTTCACATCGACGATCGTTGATATAATTTCGAGCACAGACGGCGGCCATTTTCCAAGTCCCACGACCGGAATCCTCCATGCTGCACCGTCGGGATGCGATGCTTCGGCTGGGCCAGTTTGGCCTCGGGGCACTTACGTTGCCGCAGGTGCTGCAGGCCGATCGGGCCCGCGCAGCGGGGAAAGCGCCGGTTCGCCGCGGCGGACGCGCCAAGTCGTGCATCCTGATCTACTTGTGGGGCGGCCCGCCGCAGCAGGACCTGTGGGACATGAAGCCGCAGTCGCCGTCGGCGATGCGCAGCCTGTTCCAGCCGATCGCCACCGCCACGCCGGGGATCGACGTCTGCGAGCACATGCCGAAATTCGCCCGACACACGAACAAGGTGGCGATCGTCCGCTCGCTGACGCACGAGAGCAACAACCACGAACCGAGCGTTTATCGCACGCTGACGGGCCGCATCAACAACACGCTGGTCGTGCCGCGCAACCAGCGGAACCGCCAGGACGCGCCGAACCTCGGAGCAATCGTTTCGACATTCATCGAGCCGGGAGTGCTTCCCGCGTCAGTCACCATTCCGCGCCCGATCGGCCATAGCGGGGTGACCTATTCGGGGACGCACGCCGGCTGGCTGGGAACGAAATACGACCCGATGGAGATTGCCGCGGCAGCGGGCGGCAGCACCGAGTCGGCCACGCACAGCATGGCGCTGCCGGCCGATTTGAGCAACGTGCGGCTGCTCGCGCGGCAGGGGCTGGTGCGCACGCTCGACCAGGTTGATCGGCGCTACGACCAGTTGGCGATTTCGCGAAGCATCGGCGACTATCGCGAACAGGCGGTCCGCATGCTGTCATCGACGGTGGCGCAGAATGCGTTCGACCTCGAGAAAGAAGACCCGCGCACGCGCGACAAGTACGGCCGCAACGAATGGGGTGAATCAATTCTGCTGGCGCGTCGGCTCGTCGAGGCGGGCGTGCGGCTCGTGACCATTTCGTGGATGTACGTCGGCCCGGGCGGCGGGGTGATGAACGTCTGGGACAATCACGCCGGAACGAGCATGCTGATCCAGGACTATTGCCTCAAATCGCTCGATCCTGGATACGCCGCGCTGATGGACGATCTTTCAGACCGCGGACTGCTCGACGAAACTCTGGTGGCGATGTACGGCGAATTCGGCCGCACGCCGCTCCTCAATTCGACGCAGGGGCGCGATCACTGGGGGATGGTGCAGTCGGCCGTACTGGCGGGAGGCGGAATCCAGGGAGGCCGGGTGTACGGCAGCAGCGACAAAGACGCCGCCTACCCCGCGTCGAACCCGGTCTCGCCCGAGGACATGCTGGCGACAATCTACTACAGCTTGGGAGTCGACCCCGATGCCGAGCTGCGCGATCCGCTCGGCCGTCCGCACCGTGTCGTCGAAGGCACGCCCGTCACGGCGCTATTTTAGCGCGAACGGCGACAAACGGAGCCGTTCGGCACAAGGTCATTTGCACGAGATCTCTGCGACGTTCGATACGCGCTCCGACCACCGCTATCCGCGGCGGTGCCCGGGTCGCGGTTAAACGATCTGATTTGGAATGATCCCCTTTACGCCAGGCTCATCGTCACCGTCTTGAGCTCGGTGTAGTTGTGCAGCGCGGCGGCACCCAGTTCGCGGCCGATGCCGCTCATCTTGAAACCGCCGAACGGGGCCGCGGCGTCGAACACGTCGTAGCAGTTGATCCACACAGTTCCCGCGCGGACGCTGTTGGCCAGGCGATGAGCTTTGCCGACGTCGCGCGTCCAGACCGCCGCCGCGAGTCCGTAAAACGTCTTGTTGGCGCGCTCGATGACCTCATCGACCTTCTTGAACGGCAGGACCGACAGCACCGGGCCAAAGATCTCATCGGTGGCGATCGACATGTCGTCGGTGACGTCGTCGAATACCGTAGGCTCAATGAAGAATCCTTTTTTGCCCCAGCGCTTACCGCCGGTCACGCACTTCGCGCCGTCGTCGTGTCCCTTCTCGATGTAGCCCAGGATCTTGTCGAACTGGGCCTGGTCGATCTGCGGGCCCTGGACCGTATTGAGATCGAATGGATCGCCAAGCTTGCGGGCTTTGGCGCGCTTCACGAGTTTCTCCACGAACTCGTCGTGGATTTTTTCTTCCACGAACACGCGGCTGCCAGCGCAGCAGCACTGACCCTGGTTGAAGAACAGGCCGAACTCCGTCCCGGCGACGGCGGCATCGAGATCGGCATCGGCGAAGATTACGTTGGGGCTTTTGCCCCCCAACTCGAAGGTGAGCCGCTTCAGCGTCTGGGCCGCGTCGGCCATAATGATCTGGGCCGTGCGGTGCTCGCCGGTGAAGGCGATCTTGTCGACGTCGGGATGCTTGACGAGCGAGGCGCCGGCGGTCGGCCCGTACCCGGGAACGATGTTGATCACACCCTTCGGGAACCCGGCTTCCAGGGCCAGTTCGCCAAACCGCAGGCACGAGAGGGGCGTCTGCTCGGCGGGTTTCATGACCACGGTGCAGCCGGCGGACAGGGCCGGGGCCCATTTCCAGGCCACCATCAGCAGCGGGAAGTTCCAGGGAATGATCTGCCCGGCCACTCCGACCGGCTCGCGCCGCGTGTAGCAGAAGTAGTCGCCACGAATCGGAATCGTGTCGCCGGTGAGCTTGTCGGCCCAGCCGGCGTAATAGCGCAGGCAGTCGATGACAAGCGGCAGGTCGGCGGCGCGGGCGTCGCGCACGGGCTTGCCGTTGTCGAGCGTTTCGAGCGCGGCCAGCTCATCGAGGTGCCTCTCGGCGAGGTCGGCGAGGCGGTTGAGGAGGCGGCCGCGGTCCCGGGCGTCCATCTTCGGCCAATCCCCCGATTCGAACGCCTTGCGGGCCGCCTTGGCGGCGCGGTCGATGTCGGCGGCGTCCCCTTCAGCGACGTCGGCGATCTTTTGTTCGGTGGCGGGGTTATACGTGCCGAACGTCTTGCCCGATCGAGCGTCGCACCACTTGCCGTCGATCAGCATTTTGGTCTGGCGAACTTTCGGTGCGGCATTGGCGCGCGGTGGTTTGGCGGCGACGGTAGCCATGATTCGTTCTCCTTCAGAATGGGCGGGGCTGCCTGAACGGACCGAAGAAACCCGGTCCGGAACTGATCCGGCTGGATTCTACCTCCCTGCAGCGGGATTGTGTAGCAGCGCTGGAACTCTTGTGCGCGATCACGACGGCTTAAGAGAGCCATGGATGAAACACGGATCATTGCGCGTGCTTGTCAGGCCCACGACCGGGTACAATTATGCTATGGAAATGCTGACCACTATGCTATGGAAATGCTGACCACCCGGCACCGATTTCAAGTATCACATGAATTTCCGCCGATCCTGGATTTCGCGATCCACACGATTCTTGATTCTGATCAGTTCCATCTGTTTGCCGATCATTGCGGAAGCCGAAGACTCGCCGGCGAACTCCCGCAAACCCGCCAGCGACGCGGACCTCAAATACTGGCTCGAGAACATGGTCTGGCATCATCGATTCTCGACGGCCGAGGTGCGCGAGGCAACGGGGTTGACGGAACTGGAAATTGCCGCGGCCCTTAGAAAATTCGACATCCGTCCCGAGACGAAGCCGCAGCGCAAGCCAGATGCCCCGCTGCTAGTGCTCCCCTACCCCGGCGGCCGGCACCCGCGCATCGGCTTTCTCGACGGGGCCGTCGATCCGCAGCGCGAAACGAAGTTCAGCGTGTTCGCTCCCTGGGACGACAAGAGTTACGTCGTGGCCGACATCCCCGAGGCGCTGTGGTCGAACCTGGGGCTGACGTACCTCGCACACACGCACGTCCCGACGATCTGGACGAAACAGAAGACCGAGCTGGAACGACTCGAATGGACCCGTAAGCCGGGGGAAGTCCTGGAATGTCGGCGCAAACTGCCGAACGGCATCGTGTTCGAGGCCCGCATCGTCCCGCGCCGCGACGCCGTGCGAATGGAACTGCAACTGACGAATGGGACCGACGAGACCTTGAGCGACCTGCGGGTTCAGAATTGTGTGATGCTCAAAGGGGCCGATGGATTCAACCAGCAGACGAACGATAACAAGCGGTTCGCGAAGCCCTACGTGGCGGTGCATAGCGCCGAAGGAAACCGCTGGATCATCACCGCCTGGTCGCCGTGCGACAGGCCGTGGGCCAATCCTCCCTGCCCGTGCCTGCATTCGGACCCGAAGTTTCCGGATTGTCCGCCCGGCAAGACCGAGCGGTTGCAGGGATGGCTCTCGTTTTACGACGGGACCGAAATTCAGACAGAACTCGACCGGATCGAAGCGACCGGCTGGCAGAAAGAACGGCCGTGATGGAATTCCGGCAGCGTGCCGCTACACGGGTTGATTGAGCGATGCCCGCGACGCCGTTTGTGCCACAGGCAGGTAGACGCCAAGCGTTGTACCGCGGCCCACTTCGCTCGAAACCGTGATGAATCCGGCGTTCTGCTGGACAATTCCATAAATAGTCGCCAACCCCAGCCCGGTCCCTTCGCCGGGCGGCTTGGTGGTGAAGAACGGCTCGAACAGGTGCGATTTGATCTCGGGTGTCATTCCGCAACCGGTATCGGTCACCTGCAGCAGGACGAACCGCCCTGGAATGGCGCCGGGATGGGCCCGGCAGAACGGCTCGTCCACGTCGACGCTTCGGGTTTCGAGAGTCAATCGGCCGCCAGCCGGCATTGCGTCGCGCGCGTTCAGCGACAGGTTCATGATCACCTGTTCGATCTGGCCGGCGTCGGACCTGATGCGGTCGAGTCCCGGGGCGAGCCGGGTTGTCAGCAGCACGTTCTCGCCGATCAGGCGCCGCAGCATATCGGCGATGTTCTGGATGCTGGCGTTGATATCGATGATTTTCGGCTCGAGCACCCCTTTGCGGCTGAACAGGAGCAGTTGGCGGGTCAGCAGTGCGGCCCGACTGCTGGCGTTCTGGATGGCGTCGACCACTTCGCGCTGCGGGTCGTCGGCGGTCAGGGGATCGGCCAGCAGCTCGCTGCATCCCATGATGACCGTCAGCAGATTATTGAAGTCGTGTGCCACTCCCCCCGCCAATTGCCCGATGGCCTGCATCTTCTGCGACTGTCTCAACTGTTCTTCCAGCACGACACGGTCGGTTATGTCTCGCCCCTCGGGAATCAGAAGCGTGACAATTCCGCGCTCGTCGCGGACCGGCTTGAGCGAGAAATCGACGTGAGCCATTTCCCCGTTCGGTTGCGGGTGCGTCGCCTCGAACCGCACCATCGTTCCGACGGCGGCCTGGCGGATGGCCTCGCGCAGCCGCTGTTGCAGTTCGGGCGAGTGAGTCCACCACGGGGTTTCCCAGAACGGTTTCCCGACGACATCCTCCTGGCGGATCCCGGCGAATTCGAGGGCCGTCCGATTGGCTTCAATCAGCGTGCCGTCGACCTTGAGCAGTCCAATGAACTGGAAAGTCTGGTTGAAAATCGCCTGAAAGCGGCGCTCGCTGGCGGCCAGGCGCTCGCCAGATCTCGCGTTTTCCCTCAGCACCAAGAGGGCGATCGGCCCGACCCAGACAGCGTAGGGCAAGACACCCAGATAGGGCAATTTGACGCGCACCAGATCGGTGAGGACAGACATCGAGAACGACAGGAATGCGCCCACGCTGGCAAGGCCGACGAGGATTCCGGCGATCCGGTCCCGCCTCGAGAGATACACGGCACCGATCAGCCCGAACACGTCCACCGTCGCCAGTGCGGCGTAAATCGGCGCGACCCACCACGCGGCCGCCGCCCGCACCGGCATCGAAATCGATTCTCCCCAGGGCAAACTGAACTGGGCGACGTCGGTGACGGACGCGTTCAAAGGAACGACCAGCGTGTTGATTGCGGCCAGCAGCAGCGCTCCGGCGATGAAGGGTTTCACATACCAGCGCACGGAGAGCCCGGTCAGGCCGGTCAGTAGCCACACAGTCGTCGCACGGCCAGCCAGCCCGAGCGTCACCCGCCAGTGCAGGAAAGTTTCACTCTGGGCGGGCGTCGTCGCGGTGGCAATACCAGCGATGCAAGTCGCCGTTACCGTACAGAGGGCACAGTGGATCGAGAACGCCAGCAGCGTTCTGTTGTGGCGGGAATAATACCAATGCCACGCGCTCAACAGGGCCGCAAGGGCGAAAAAACCGGTCAGCGCTGCGTTGGCGAA
>JACQFH010000015.1 GCA_016200145.1 Planctomycetia bacterium
GGGCCCCAGCCAGTTCGAAACGTTCGACCCCAAACCGGGGACGGAAAACGGCGGCCCCACCGAGGCGATCGAAACGGCCGTCCCGGGAATTCGCATCGCCAAGGGGTGGGAGAATGTCGCCCGCCAGATGCACGACATCGCCCTCATCAGCTCGATGACGAACAAGGAAGGCGAACACATCCGGGCCACGTATCAGATGCACACGGGATACGTCCCGAGCGGCGCCGTACGTCACCCCAGCCTCGGGTGCTCCCTCGCGAAAGAGCTGGCGCCCGCCGATCAGGATTTGCCCGCTGTTGTATCGGTCGGGGCCGGACGGGGGGGCGGCAACCAGCTCATTGGCTCGGGGTTCCTGGGAGTCGAAGTCGATCCGTTCGTGGTCGACAACCCGGGCAGCCTGCCCCGCGACGTGGCGCTGCCCACGCAGACCCCCCGCTTCGAGCGCCGGCTGGGCCTGTTGGGGAATCTCGAAAACGATTTCGCGGCGCGCGGCGGCGAGATCGCCGTCGCTGACCACAAGAAGCTGTACGAGAAAACCAAACGGCTGGTTCTCAGCCCCGAGGTCAAGGCGTTTGAGTTCCGCGACGAGTCGCAGGCGACTCAGGATCGTTACGGAAATTCCCAATTCGGAAAGGGCTGCCTCTTGGCGCGCCGGCTGGTTGAAGCGGGTGTCACGTTCGTCGAGGTTCGCAGTGCAGGGCCAAACGGCAACTGGGACACGCACCGCGACAACTTCACGCAGGTTGCCGCGAACGCCAAAGACGTCGATCCCGCGTTCGCCGCGCTGGTGGCCGACCTCAAAGAGCGCGGCATGCTCGACAAGACGCTCGTGGTGTGGATGGGGGAATTCGGGCGCACGCCGCGGATCAACCCCAACTCGGGGCGCGACCATTATCCGCGGGTGTTCAACGCGGCACTGGCGGGGGGCGGCATTCGCGGCGGCCAGGTGATCGGCGCGTCGACCGACGACGGCACCGCCGTCAAGAACGACCCCGTGAGCGCACCCGACCTCTTCTGCACGATCTGCAAGTCGCTGAAGGTCGACCCGCAGAAAGAAAACGTCAGCCCCATCGGCCGCCCCCTAAAAATCGTCGACGGCGGCAAACCGGTCGACAAGCTGTTCGGTTAGACGACCATCCGCGCCTCCAATTTGCAGCGCGCCAAGCGGCGTCCACGGACCTATCGTGACTTGTCGCGTCCCTTCAATCGGCAGGAATCCGCGAATTCGCTGTATCAGGAATCACGCTGCCCTCAGCGATTCCGTGGTTCCGTCTTCATCGAATTCCTGATTTCCGAACAGATCGGATGATTAACAGATTCAACACGGTCCACAACATCAAGATGCCGCCGATGATGGAACTGCTGACGATTCGCTCGTGGTGCGATTGAAGGATGGTCGCGACTTTCGGAGGCGGCGCGGTCCCGCGCACATTCCCAATCCACCATGACACCCAGAGCCAGATCTCGATTGAGGCGACGATCAGGCAGACGGCGGCCAATCCGACCAATATCGTCACCGCCATCCACACGGCCCATCGCTCACGACGGTTGACAATGCTCACAACCAGCCAGATGAATGTCGCACCCAAAGCCACGGCCGGCACGGCAAGAATTGACTCGATCATGCCGCGATTCTAACTGCAGTCGACTTGCGAAACGATTCCGGCTGTAGGCCGGGCTGGGTTTCATCCCTGACTGATTGTCGGTTTCCGGGGCGCCAGCTAAGATGACGGAGCGGTGAACCATGCGTTGGTTCCCCCCAGTGCACCGAACCTCACGGCGGAGGAAGCCCTCGCGGCCATCATGCCCGACACGTCTCTCGCGGCCGACACGCAGCAATCGATCGAAAAACTCCAGCAGACCTACGCGGCCATCAAACGGCAGATGTCGCAGGTGATCGTCGGGCAGGACGACGTCATCGAACAGTTGCTGATCGCCTTGTTCAGCCGCGGCCACTGCATCCTCGAAGGGGTGCCGGGTCTGGCGAAGACGCTGATGATCAGCACGCTGGCTCGCAGCCTGTCGATGACGTTCAGCCGCATTCAGTTCACTCCCGACCTGATGCCCGCCGACATCACGGGCACCGAAGTGCTCGAAGAGAACCGCTCGACGGGGCGGCGCGAGTTCCGGTTCCTGGAAGGGCCTCTCTTCTATAACGTGATCCTGGCCGACGAAATCAATCGTACGCCTCCCAAGACGCAGGCCGCCTTGCTCGAAGCCATGCAGGAACGGCAGGTGACGGTGGGGCGTGTGCGGCACGCACTGACCGATCCGTTTTTCGTCCTGGCGACCCAGAACCCGATCGAACAGGAAGGGACCTACGCCCTCCCCGAGGCGCAGCAGGATCGCTTCATGTTCAAAGTGTTCGTGAACTATCCCAGCTTTCGCGAAGAATTCGAAATCGCGCGGCGGACCACGACCCTTGCCACTGACGAAGTGCAGCAGGTGCTGTCCGGCCAGGAAGTGCTCGACCTGCAGAAAATCGTGCGGCAGGTTCCCGCCAGCGATCACGTCGTCGAATACACGCTGGCCCTGGTGCGCCAGACGCGACTCGGTCAGGACGGCATTCCCCAGTTCATCAACGACTGGTTGAGCTGGGGCGCCGGTCCCCGTGCCGTGCAATACCTGCTGCTGGGAGGCAAGGCCCGGGCGCTTTTGCACGGGCGCAGCTACGTGTCGACCGAAGACATCGCCCGGCTGGCGGCCCCGGTCTTGCGGCACCGCATCGTCACGAACTTCTCGGCCGAGAGCGAAGGCATTACGGCCGACAAGGTCGTCGAGCGGCTGATTCAGGAAACTCCCTCGAAGGAAGGCGAGCTGACCCGTGACCCGCGATTCCAGAAGATTTTTGCAGCCTGAGGCGATCTCGCGGATCTCGCGGCTGGAACTTCAGGCACGGAACGTCGTCGAAGGGTTTCTGTCGGGCCTGCACCGCAGTCCGTATTTCGGCCAGTCGGTCGAGTTCGTGCAGCACCGTGAATACGTCGCGGGCGACGACCCGCGCCGCATCGACTGGAAGGCCTGGTCGAAAACCGACAAGTATTACATCAAGCAGTACGAAGAAGACACGAACCTCCGCTGCACGCTGCTCGTCGATGTCAGCGAATCGATGCAGTTCGGTTCCGGCGCCGCGGGCCGCGGCAGAAAGACCGCTTCCCTCAACAAGTACGAATATGCCTGCGCCGTCGCGGCGAGCCTCGCGTACCTTCTGCTGCGCCAGCAGGATTCGGTGGGGCTGGTGACGTTCGACTCGGCCGTGCGCTCGGTTGTGCCCGGCCGCAGCAAGCGCAACCACTTGCACTCGGTGCTGGCCGCGCTCGATGCCCAGGACCCGGCCGAAAAGACCGACCTGTATTCAATTTTGGAGCAGGTCGCCGATCAGCAATCGCAGAGGGGCATGATCGTGCTGATTTCCGACCTGTTCGTCCCCCGCGACGGGCTGTTCAAAGGGTTGCGACTGCTCAGGCACCGCGGTCACGACGTGCTGTTGTTTCAGATTCTCGACGACGAAGAGCTCGACTTCAATTATGCGGGTACGACGCGGTTCGAGGGGCTGGAGGGGGCCGGCGACCTGGTGTGCGACCCGCGCGCCCTGCGCGACGGTTACCTGGCCGCGCTGCGGGCCTTTCTCGACGAACTGCGCCGCCACTGCTCGCAGAACACGATCGACTTCCAGACAATCCGCACCAGCGAACACCTCGATGCCGTGTTGGCACACTACCTGAATCATCGCGTCGGCATGGGGAAGAGTGGGAGGACGTAGGGAGAGTGCGACATCACAATGCTTGAATCTCTGTCCAGCCTATTCATCCACCCGGAGCTGGTGATTCCGGGGGCGCTGCTGATCGCGGCGCCGATCATCATTCACTTCATCAACCGGCTCCGGTTCCGGCGGGTGAAATGGGCGGCAATGGAGTTTCTGCTGGCCAGCCAGCAGCGCAATCGCCGCCGGCTGCTCCTCGAACAGTTGCTGCTCCTTCTGCTGCGAATCCTGGCGGTGGCTGGTCTGGTGCTGCTGGTCGCCCGGCCCCTTGTCGATCCCGATCAGTTCTCGCTCTTCCAACGGCAGAAATCGCATCACGTCGTCCTCATCGACGACTCGGCATCGATGCGCGATCGGTCCGACGAAACGACGGCATTCGACGCGGCCCTGAACGTCGTCCGCCGGATCGCTGGCCTGGGAGAGCGCAGGCCCGACACGCAGACCCTGACGCTGCTCCTGGCGTCGAAGCCCCCGCAACCGCTGTACACGCAGGAAAACCTGAACCGCGAATTCCTGGCGCGTCTCGAGACGGGCCTCAAGGCGCTGCGCTGTTCGCACCGGGCGCTGGACCTGTCGGCCGGGTGCGAGGCGGGTCGTAAATTGCTTGCCGACATGCCGGGCGCCGCCCGGACGTTTCACCTGGTCTCCGATTTTCGCCGCCACGACTGGGACGAAAACGCGGCCCTCGCCTCGTCGCTCCGCGAGATGTACCTCGACAAGGTCACCGTCAACCTCGTCAGGACGACCGGCGAATCGCACTCCAATCTTGGCATCACGAGCCTCACCGGCACGGTCTCGGCCGCCGCCGTCAACGTGCCTTTGCGGCTCTCGGCGACGGTGCGGAACTACGGCGAGCAGGTCGCCCAGGACGTGCGCCTGACGGTGCTGGTCGACGGACAGAAACGGCCGGCGATCGAGACGATCGAGAAGATCGACCCGGGACAGGAGCGGACGATCGAGTTCGACGAGCAGTTCGCGAAAACCGGGCCACACGACGTGCAGGTCTCGCTGCCAGCCGATCCCCTCGATTCCGACAACTCGCGGTTCCTGTCAATCGACGTGCCCGATACGAATCCGGTGCTGGTGATCGACGGCAGCTCGGACGACAGCGAAGCGTTTTACCTGATTGATGCTCTGGGGGCGGTTCCCGAGAAGACCGGGTTCTCACCGACGCTCGACCGGGTCGATTCCCTCAAACGCCGGCCGCTCGAAAAATTTCGCAGCATCTTTCTGCTGAACGTCTCGGAATTGCCTCCTGACGCAGTGCGGGCCCTCGAATCGTACGTGGCCGCAGGCGGCGGGCTCGCCTGGTTCCTCGGTCCCCAGGTGCGGGCCGCGTTTTACAACGAGACGCTGTACAAAAACGGCGCAGGCCTGTTCCCCGCGCGGCTCGGGGGCGTCGCCGACTTGAACGCCGACGCCGCCGATCCCAGTCCCGATTTCAGCGTCACGAAACATCCGGTGTTCGACGTCTTCCAGGACGACGGCGACGAGCTGCTCAATTACACGCGGGTGACGCACTATGTCGCGACGGCCCGCGACTGGGCGCCCCCCGACGGCGTGCGCGTCATCGCAACGCTGCGCAACCGGTCGCCGCTGGCCGTCGAACACCGCTTCGGCAAGGGGCGCGTGGTGACGTTCTTCGTTTCGTGCGGCACGGCGTGGACCAACTGGCCGCGTATTCCCGACGCATTCGTCCCCATTCAACTGCAGCTCGCGACGTATCTGGCGGAAGGGCGCCAACCACTCGACGTGAAGACGGTCGGCGAGCCGCTCGTGATTTCGCTCGATGCGGCCACTTACGCACCACAGGTCGAAATCCATCCTCCCGATGGCACGCGTGTGCCGCTGACCGTGGGGCTCAAGAAGCCGGCGACTTCCACTCCGCCCGAAGGCGCGGGAGATCAGAAGCTCCTTTATGAAGAAGCGTACGCGAATACCGACCAGCCGGGCGTGTACGCCCTCGTCGTCAAGCGGCAGGACGCCGGCGAAGAAACTCGCCGCTATGCATACAACGCCTCCGAGGCCGAAAGCCGCCTGGCGCTGGCCACGACGGACGCCATCAAGCGCAAGCTCGGACCCGACGTCGCCGCGCAGATTCAGGAAGTCGGCGATTTCAACTGGGTGCGTGGCGAGGAAACAACCCGCGAAATTCATGATTACGTGCTGGCGATCCTGCTGATCATTCTGCTGGCCGAACAGGCGATGGCCCTCAGGCTGAGCTATCATCCCAAGCCGGCGGAGGTGCAGGCATGACCGAATCCCTCTCCAAGCTCTTTCCCGACTGGCATGCCTGGGGCTCGTTCTGGGGCACGCTCGATTTCGGCCGCGAGTCGCAGGCCGTGTGGATTGCCGGGTTCGTCGTCCTGTTTCTGGCCGCGAGCTGGCTGGCCCGCCGAGACGCGCGCGCTCTGCACCCCATCTGGAAAATCTGGCTGTGGGGCCTGCGCGTCGCCGTGCTCGGGGCGCTGCTCCTGATCGCCCTCGCGCCCCAGCAGCGCAAATCGCAGATCGAGCCCGAGCATTCGCGCGTCGTGATCCTCGTCGACACCTCGGCGTCAATGAGTCGGCAGGACAAAGACCTGGTCGCGTCCGGCGGCGCGGCGCCTGCGGGCGCCGTCCCGTCGCGCGCGGCACTCGTCGGCACGCTGCTGAGTCAGTCGCCGCTGTTGGGCACGTTACGCAAAACACACGAAGTGAGCGTCGAGACATTTGATTCGCAGGTGGTCCGTCAGCAGGTTCTGCGGAAGCTGGAGCCACCCCCCGCCGCCAGCGCCAGGGGCGCGAAGTCCGCGCCCCGGCCCACAGGCGCCACCGAGCCGGCCAAACCGATCGACTGGGCCGAAATCCTGCGGCCGCGCGGCGTCGAAACCAGGCTCGGCGAGGCGCTGCTGGCGGTCATTCGCGAGCAGGCAGGCGAGACCCTGTCGGGGGTCGTCGTCATCACCGACGGCGGCAACAACGCCGGCGTCGATCCGCTCTCCGCTGCCGAGCTGGCTGTCGCCGGTAAAGTGCGGCTGATTCCCGTCGGCGTCGGCAGCACGAAAAAGCCGGTGACGCTGCAACTGGCCGAGATCCAGGCCCCGACGCATGTGCACATCAACGACGGCTTCACAATCAACGCCTTTGTCACGGGACAAGGGCTGGCCCGTCAGCCGATCATCGTCGAGCTGCTCAGCAAGGCCGAGCAGGACGAAGGAGACCCCGTCGTCATCCAGTCGCGCGACGAGCAGCTCAGCGAAGACGGCGTGCCGATCAGCGTGGCGTTCGATTACATCCCCACGGACGCGGGCCGCCGGATCTTCCGGGTCCGCGTCCGACCCGTCAATAAAATCGCCGACCTGGCCGACGACCACGTTCAGGATGACGTGGCGATCGAAGTCATCGACCGCAAGACGAAAGTGCTGCTCGTCGCGGGTGGGCCGATGCGCGATTACCAGCTCGTGCGCAACCTGCTGCACCGCGATCCGACGATTGATGTCGACGTTCTCTTGCAGACCGGCGTGCCCGGCATCAGCCAGGATTCCGACAAGGTCATCTTTCAATTTCCCGAAACCCGCGAAGAGCTGTTTACCTACGACGCCATTGTGGCCTTCGATCCCGACTGGAAGAAGATCCGCGGCGAGTCGGAGAAGGCTTTTGACCAGTTGTCGGAATGGGTCTTTTCGCAGGCCGGCGGCCTGATGCTGGTGGCCGCCGAGGTCAACACGACCCCACTGGCGATGGCCAGCGATGCCGTCAAGCAGGAAATGGCCAAGCTCCTGGAACTCTATCCGGTGATTCTCGATCCGCACCGCCCGATCGACGACGACGACTTTCAGCAGCCGTGGCCAGTCGACTTCACCCGCGACGGCATCGAAGCCGGCTTCCTGCAGCTCACCGAAAACGCCGCCACCAGCGCCGCCGCCTGGAAGGAATTTCCGGGCGTGTACCGCTGCTTCCCGACCGACGGGGCCAAAGCGGGCGCCACCGTCTACGCCCGGTTTGCCGATCCGCGCAGCGGCGGCCGCGACCAGCCGATTCTGCTGGCCTCGCAGTACTTCGGGGCCGGGCGCGTCCTGTACCTGGGAAGCGGCGAGCTGTGGCGCTTGAGGTCGCTCGAAGAAGATTACTACGACCGCCTGTGGATCAAGATGCTGCGCGAAATCGGGCAGGGACGGCTGCTCCGCGGCACCAACCGCGGCGTATTGCTCCTGGAAAAATCTCAGTATCCATTGGGAGCCACGATCCAGGTTCGCACGCGTTTGCTCGATCCGCAGTTCAAGGAGTACCAGGCGGAGAAGGTGACATTGGAAATCTACGATCCCACCGGCAAGCCCATGACGCCCCCCTTGGTGCTCTTGGCCGACAAGACCCGCCCCGGCCATTTCGGCGGCGCGTTTGTCGCCGCGCTCCCCGGCACGTACAAACTCGAATTGCCGATCCCCGAGTCGAACGAGCAGCTCAAAGGCTCGGTGTCAGTGCGCCTGCCGAATCTGGAATTCGACCATCCCGAGCAGAACGAGCAGCTCCTGCGGTCGCTGGCCCGCCCGGAAACGGGGGGCGCGTACGTGAAGCTGGAAGACGCCGCCACGCAGGTGCCGCTGCTGCTTCCCGACTGCACGACCGTCACGTCGGGCGGTCCCACGATGACCATCCTGTCCTGCGAAGGGTCCGCGTCGAGCTGCGCACCGGAGGCGGTGAGGTCCTGCGTCTCGATGCGCA
>JACQFH010000377.1 GCA_016200145.1 Planctomycetia bacterium
CCCGTGCTCGTCGGCAACCATCTGTACCTGGTGAACGACGCGGGAATCGCCAGTTGTTTCGACGCGAAGACCGGCGAACTGCACTGGCGCGAACGACTGGGTGGGGGCTTTTATGCCTCGCCCCTCAGTGCCGACGGGCGCATCTATTTCTTCGACATCACGGGAACGACGACGGTCATCAAGCCCGGCAAGGAGTTCGAGATCGTGGCAAAGAACAACCTCGAAGAAAAAACGATGGCCTCGCCCGCCGTCGCCGACAAGGCGATCTTCCTGCGGACGGCCGGGAATCTCTACCGGCTAGAGCAAAAGAAGAAATGAAAACCAAAGCAGGACGCAGACGCTCTGAACTCCCCGGGCCGAGTAACTTCAGGGAACACGTTCCAGGGATTTGAAATAAGGAAGGCACACGGGAACCTCGCTCGATGAACACTGGGTCTAAATTCTTTCTGGCCGCGGCACTGCTCCTTTGGGGTGCGAGTCGCACATCCGCAGACGATCTGCCCGAGCACGTCCCGGCGACCGAGGACGAACCGCTGGCCACGGAGTTTTCTCTGGAAAAGGCGGCCGTGTCGCTCGAGACGGCGGCGATCGCCTGGCAGGACGTGAATCAGTGCGGCCAGTGCCATGCGAACTTCATGTGCCTGATTGCGCGCCCGGCTGTCGCCACGCCGCCGGCGCCCGACGTGCGGCAGATGTACGAATCGCTCGTTGGCGAGCGCTGGGAAAAACAGGGCCTGCGCTATCCGTCGGAGGCGATGGTCGTCGCCGTGCCCCTGGCATTCAACGACGCACACACGACAGGCAAGCTGCACCCGCTGACGCGCAAGGCCCTCGATCGCATGCTGACGCATCAGCGCGCCGACGGGGGCTGGAACCCGATCTGAGGGGCCGAGCGCACGTTCATCAATGAATATGAAGAGACCCTGCTGGCAGCGCTGGGAATTGCCGCCGCGCCAGACGGCTATTTCAAAGAAGAGATCCCGGCACGAGCCCTCGATCGCGTGCGCGCCTATCTCAAGTCGCACGCCGCGCAGACTCCGTACCAGAAAGGCATGCTACTGTGGACCGCGCGGAAGATCGACGGACTGCTGGACGACAACGGCCGAATGGCAGCCGCCAGTTCGCTGTTGTCGCTGCAGCGCGCCGACGGGGGCTGGAACCTGCGCAGCCTGCTGCAGGATTCCGAGCAATGGAAATCGGGGAAGTTCGCGGCCGACCTTCCCAGCGACGGGTACGGAACCGGGTTTGCAATTTTCACGGCGCGGCAGGCGGGCGTGCCGGCCGACGATCCGAGGATTGCGCGCGGCATCGCGTGGCTGAAATCGAATCAGCGCGCCAGCGGCCGGTGGTTCACTCCGTCGCTGAACACGTACACAAAGCAGAACCTGCTTTCCAACTCCGGGACGGGCTTCGCGATTCTCGCGCTGCGCGAGTGCCAGCCGCCGGCGAAGTAGGATGGCCTTCCAGGCCGTCGTAGATCCCAAGTGTCGAAGAACAGACGGCCTGGAAGGCCATCCTACGCATACGCCACCTGCTGCATTATGAGCCAGTTTTTGGCCAAATCTTACATTCAGGGGATCGGCGACTGAACGGGCCGAGTTGCACAACTGGTGGCGCAATAATCACTTGCGACTTTCCCAACGAGTCGCCGACGATTGGCTCGGAAGATGCAAGTTATTCCTGGAGTTCCTTTTCAGGCAGATTGTTTTGATCCGATCGCCTGAACTGGACGTATTGAGTGGTAAGTCCGTGTTTGTCGAATGAACCGTTTTTCTTAATCTGTGTCGTTCACATTCCTGACAGTTCACGCCACACACGAGACCACAGCCAACCAGGAGGGAGTTTTACAGCCATGCCGACTCGCCATGAAATCTTGCGCGTTTACGAAACTGGTCCCCTGACCGTCGTTGGGTTCGGCGCCGATCTGTCGACTGAACAGATTGATCTCGTCGAGTGCCGGGAAGAAGTCCTCGAGCTGCTCAAATTGCACGACTGCAAAGATCTGGCCTTCGACCTGACTGGCGTCCGCTACATTCCCAGCGGTATGCTGGGCCTGCTCGCGTCGCTGAGAAAACTGAACATTCAGGTCCACCTGTACAACCCTTCGGGCGACGTGCGCGAGGTGCTGGAAGTCACCCACCTCGACCGATTGTTCAAGATTCACGACCTGGTCATGTGATCGGTCGGTCTGCAGCGCATTTTGTCGCAGCCTGTCGGTCGCCGGAGCCGCGTCAACTGGCAGGTGTTGAAACATGCAGGCAAGCGACACGCCGCACAACGTGGGTCTCGACCCCGCGCGCTGGGACCGGGCCCTTGGGCTGATTCAGAAGTGGTGCGACGCGCGCGAGCTTCCGGCGGCTGGAATCTGCGTGGTGCGCGGCGGCAAATCAAAGGGGGTGCAGAGTACGTTCCCGCATTCCGACGCGAAGGCAGGCACGCCGTCACGATCCGCCATCTGCTCACGCACACGTCGGGGCTCCCCGACATGCTCTCCAACAACAACGAGCTGCGCGCAGCCAACGCACCCCTTTCGGAATTCGTCGCCGGGGCGTGCACCTGCCCGCTCGATTTTCCCCCCGGCCGCGGCGTTCAGTATCAGAGCATGGGGTTCGCCATGCTGGGGGAGATCATCCGGCAGGTAAGCGGCAGATCGTGCGCGCAGTTTCTGCACGACGAGATCTTCTCGCCGCTGGGGATGCGCGACACGGCCCTGGGCGCGCCGGATGCCTGGTTCAACGGTCCGAAGCCGAAGGTCGAGCGCATTGCCGAAGTGCTGATTCCCGAGGGAACAGAAATGGCGCAGGACGACGCGCGGCACTGGAACTGGAACAGCCGCTACTGGCGGCAACTGGGTGTGCCGTGGGGTGGACTCTTAACGACACCTGCCGATCTGGCCCGGTTCGGCCAGATGCTGCTCGGGCAGGGACGCCTGGGCGACGTGCAGATCGTGAGCCGCGCTGGCATTGAGGCGGCGACGCGCAATCAGCTCGAAGCGATGCGCGAGGTGCACGCCGACGACCGCCGCACGCGCCCGTGGGGCCTGGGCTGGCGGCTCAACTGGGCGGCGCACTCGGCGAATTTCGGAGACCTGCTGGGCCCGCGCTCGTTTGGTCACTGGGGTGCGACAGGCACGTTAATGTGGGTCGATCCCGATCTCGACGCTTGTGCGATCCTGCTGACGACAAAACCCCAGGAGCCGGCCGGCAGCTACCTGGCCCGCGCCTCGAACGCCATCGCCGCCGCACTCGTGTAGGTCCCGTATCGTTTAACCGCAATACCGTTCGGCGAAGAGCAGATGTTCAGGAGTCTGCCCGTAAGCCGGAAAAGGCTGGCAAGCTG
>JACQFH010000378.1 GCA_016200145.1 Planctomycetia bacterium
CGATCCCCGGCATCTCGACGTCTACGTTTTGCAGCAGCGGCGCATTGGGGGTGAAGTCGAGCTTTCTCTCGTTGCGATACCACAGCCCGCGAACTTTGCTCAGCTCGGGGTGGTTCGGTGACGCCTTCAGGGCCTTGGCCAGTTCCACGATCGTGAACAGCCCCTCGCCAGAACCGACATAATCGCAGGTTTCTTCTTCCATTGTGCGTCCGGGCAGCGCGGCGACATGGCCGCCGACCATCAGGACTTTGCAGTTCGGAGCCGCGTCCTTAATCGCCTTCGCGACCGCCCCCGAAGCGGGCATGATCTGCGTCGAGGCTGACGGCTGGTGCCCGTACACCACCACGACCGACAGCACGGGGTCGAAATCGATGATCCGCCGGGCGACTTCGTCCGGAGACAGTTCTTCGGCTTCGGCGTCGATGATCTCCGCCGACAAACCCTGCTTGCGGACGAATGTGGCCATCAGGCCCGCCCACACCGGGTTCTCGATCGCCGCCAGCTCGTTCCCCAGGCCCTGATAGACCTGTGCCCGGCTGCGGGGGTTGATCAGCACAACGTCCGGCTTAACCTTGCTCATGATTGATCTCCTGACTCGATTCGCAGCGCGATATTCAGCGGAAACTTCAAATTGGCGGCAGCCTGTCCCTACGCGGCGGCCTTCAGTGCGTGGGTCGCCGGCAGCGAATTGAGAAGCCCGCATAACTGCAGGATCTTCTCGGTCTCAAGGCCCGGGTAGTTGCCGATGTAGAAACCGTGGAAGTGCACGTGGTCGCATTTGGGGAATGCCTTCCAGGCGTCGGCCCCCACAACCTTGCGCAGATACGGCTGCCGCACCTGGTTCCCGCCGCCCGACATGCCGCGGCGGAATTCCACCCCATGCGCCTTGAGTGCCGCCATCACGTTCTGGCACAGAACGTGGTTCGGCTCCTTGAGGGCCAGCGTGAACGCGTAATTGCAGCTTCCTTCGACGGCGAAATCGGTCTGGTATTTCCACGAATCGAGATTGTCGAGAAACAATTTCAGGTTGCGGGTCCGCAGCCGGTTATTTTCATCGAGCCGTTTGAGCTGCGACCGGCCGATCACCGCGTTCAGTTCGGTGCTCCGCATGTTGTAGGCCGGGAACGCGAAAATGAAATCGGGATTCAGGTCGGGGAATTTCTCGACGTACGACTTCTTGACGTCGGCCGAAGTCGATTCGCGGACCATGCCGTGCGATCTGAGCATCCGCACCGTTTCGTAGATGTCCGAATCGTTCGTGCAGACCATGCCCCCCTCGACCGTGCTGAGGTGGTGCGCGTAGTAAAACGAGAAATTCGAAATCAGCCCGAACGAACCGAGCCGCCGGCCGTTCATCGTTGCGCCGTGCGATTCGCACACGTCTTCGATCAGCGGGATCTCGCGGGCCGCCAGCTCCGCCACCAGCTTTGGCGTGAGCGCGTTGTACCCCAGGACGTGCGTCAGAAACACCGCCTTCGTCCGCGGCGTAATCTTCCGCAGGATTTCGTCCTCGGCCATCCCCAGAGTTCGTGGATCGATGTCGCAGAACACCGGGGTCATGCCGCACTGCAAGACCGAGGAAATGTCCGAAACCCAGGTCAGCGTGGGAACGATGACTTCACCCAGGCCGAAATGTTCGCGCAGGGCCGTAATCGTCAACAGGTTGGCCGATGCTCCCGAGTTCAGGAACACGCAGTGCTTGACCCCCACCCAGTCGGCCCATTCCTGCTCGAAGGCGCGCACGTTCTGCGATTGCGTCAGGATCGGGTCGTCCTGCTCGAGGAATTCGATCAGCGAATCGAGGTCGGCCCGCGAGATGTTGTTCTTCATCAGCGGCCAGTTCATCGTCTTGCTCGTCGGCAGCGGAAGTGTCGGTGTCATGGGATCGCGTGTTCTCCGCAAGTTATTGACGCTCGGGTGGCCGGGGCTGGACCAACTGGAAGCCCCGGTGCGAGCTGATCATTCAGTAAGTTCCGCCGATTTGATTCGGAAGTCGTTCGTGCTTTTCACCAACCGGGGCTTCCCTTCGGTCCAGCCCCGGCCACCCACGTTGAGGACGACAAACTAGAACGGTCCCTTGAATTCCAGGTCCTTAAGTTCCGGTCGCTCGTCGGGATACCAGTTTTGCGATTTGCCGTGCACGAGGTCGTTGCAGACCGCGGCGATCCGGCGCGAGTCGGGATAGAACTCGGCTTCCAGCGGAGGCGACGTGGGGCATGTGACCGGGGCAAATCCCAGCCGCTGCACGCGGACGTCGCGCACGCCCTGCAATCGCTCGGTCACCTGGGCCACGATTTCGGCGCTCGCGCCGCACGACGTCCAGCCATTGTCGACGACCACCAGGCGCCCCGTCTTGCGCACCGACTCGACGATCGTGTCGATGTCGAGCGGAGCGAGCCAGATCGGGTCGATGACTTCGGCGCTGACGCCCACGTCATCGAGATACCGCTGGGCTCGCAGGCATTCCAACTGCATGTACGAGATGCCGACCAGCGTCACGTCGTCGCCGGGCGATGTGATCCGCGCCTTGCCGGGGTTGACGGTGTACAGCTTTTCGGGGACCGGCCCTTTCTGGAAGTGCAGGATGCGGTGCTCGACGTACATCACCGGGTTATCGTCGCGGATCGCAGCGATCAGACAGCCCTTGGCGTCGTAGGGCGTTGTCGGCGCCACGACCTTGAGCCCCGGTACGTGCATGAAGAACGAGTACAAGCCCTGCGAATGTTGCGCGCCCTGGCCCCAGCTCTTGCCGATCATCGATCGCACGACGAGCGGCACCTTCACCTTGCCGCCGTACATATACGAGCTCTTCGCCGCAACATTGACGAGCTGGTTCATGGACAGCATCAGGAAGTCCATGCGGATGTGCACGTGGATCGGCCGCAGGCCCGCCAGCGCGGCGCCGATGGCAACCCCGGTCATCGCGTCTTCCGAGAGGGGCGTGCCAAACACGCGCTCCGGGCCGTATTTCTCGACCAGGCCGCGCGTCGTTCCCTGGATCGCCTTGGGATCGTCCACGTCGAGCCCGAACAGAATCACCGACGCATCGCGGTCCATCTCCTGATCGGTGGCTTCTCGGACGGCGTCGACGTACGACAGCGTGCGCTCAGGCTTCGGCGACGCGACGGCCGCGCCGCTCGAAGCGGATTTGTGCGGCGTGTACTGGTCAATGCACAGGGTCGTTTCCATGTCAGGCGGCCTTCTGAATTGCTGCGGGAGTTGAGACGGTGTGGAACACGTCGGTCGTCAATTCGGACAAGTCGGGGAATTCGCTGTTCTCGGCGAACGCGACGGCCTCCTGAATCTCGGCCTCGACGGCGGCTTCGATCTGCTTTCGCGCCACAGCCGGCACGAGTGCCGCCACCCGTTTCACCTGGTCGTTTTCGATCCAGGGCTGGGCTTCGCTCTTCGAACGGAATCCCAGTTTGAAGTCCTCGCCGGGTCCGACGTGCTCTTTCCAGCGGTACGTCTTGCATTCAAAAAATGCTGGGCCGGTCGCCGTTCCCTCGCGGAGCGCATTGACGGCGGCCGTGGCCCGCTCGTGCATCGTCAGGATGTCGTTGTCTTCGATGAGCTCGGCCGGCAATCCCGCCGCCCGCGCCCTGCCGCAGATGTCGGGCAGGCCCTGCCGTTTCGTCTGGTGCGTGTGAATCGCATACCCGTTGTTTTCGCAGACGAAAATGATCGGCAGCTTTTTGAGGACTGCAAAATTCAGGCTCTCGGCGAAGACGCCTTCTTCCGAGGCCCCGTCGCCGAAAAAGCTCATCACGATCGTGCTTTGTTTCTTGAGTTTGACCGAGTACGCGTAGCCCACAGCGTTGGCGATCGTGGTGCCGACCACCGCCGAGGCGCCCATCACGCCCGCGTCGATGTCGATCAGGTGCATCGAGCCGCCTTTGCCTTTGGTGCAGCCGGTTCCCTTGCCGTACATCTCGGCCAGCATGGCCTTGAGGTCGCCCCCCTTGGCGAGGTACGTCGCGTGGCTGCGGTACGTGCCGAACACGATGTCGTGGCGGTCGAGCGGCGCGCACATGGCGGCGGCAACGGCCTCCTGTCCGATCGACAGGTGCACGGGGCTCTTGAGTTTGTCTGTCGGGTAGATGCGGGCGACTTCCTCTTCGACCCGCCGGATGCGATAGAGCGATTTATACAGCGGCTCGTACATGAATCCCTTCCTGTGTCGACTTTCGAAGTTCGTTTTGAAATGCCTCATACGTCAACAACAACGCCTTGGCGAACGAAGTCTGGGCGCGCCAGCCCATGCGAATCAGAGGCGACGAGTCGAGCGACTTGAGCGGCATGCCGTCGGGCTTCGTCGAGTCAAATGCCAGTTCTCCCGTGTAGCCCACGACCTCACGGATCAGCTCTGCCGTTTCGCGGATCGACAGGTCTTCGCCCGCGCCCAGGTTGATCGGGGTCGCCGCGTCGTCGTATTCCTGCATGACGAAGAGGCACGCGTCCGCCAGGTCGTCGGCAAAAATGAATTCGCGTCGCGGGGCGCCGGTTCCCCAGATCGGAACCGAGGGCAGCGATTCGACCTTGGCTTTGTGGATCTTGGCCAGCAGCGCCGGAATGACGTGCCCTCCCTCAGGACTGAAATCATCTTCCAGTCCGAAAGCGTTGGCCGGAATTCCGCTGATGAAATTCGCGCCGTGCTGCCTGGCATAGGCCTGACACAGGGTAATGCCGGCGATCTTGGCAGTCGCGTACGCGTCATTCGTCGGCTCCAAGGGGCCGGTCATCAGCGATTCGACGCGCATGGGCTGCGGGCAGTGTTTCGGATAGCTGCACGAACTGGCGATGTACAGCAGTTTCTTCACGCCGTGCCGGTGGGCCGCGTCGATGACGTGGCATTCCGACAGCAGGTTGTCGAGCATCAGGTCGGCGGGGAAGAGTTGATTGGCGCGGATGCCGCCCGACTTGCCGGCGGCCAGAAAGACGTATTCAGGCCGCGCCCGGCGGAAGAAATCGTCGACCTCAGGCGCCGAGCACAGGTCGGGTTCCCCGGGAGGCGTGCCCACCAGGCCCGTAAACCGCTGAAAGGCCAGCCGCCGCCGCAGTGCCGCGCCGATCAGCGTGTCACCGCCGGGCACAAAGATTCTGGCGTGCTTTTCCATCCCCTGGCTTCCCCCTGAAGTCTCTCGACGCCCGCACCTGTTTGCCACCCCGCCTCGACGCACGCGCGGCCTGCCTGTCAGGCGGCCCTCACCACGGCCAGTTCGCGGAATTTTTCGATCTGCCGCGAACTCCGCGCTTCATCCTCGGCCGAGTAATCCACGCCCGGTTCGTAGAAAATGATCTGGCTGCCGCTGGGCTCGAACCGGAACGGCACGTTGATCAGGTTGTTGAGCTGCTGCTTGACCGATTCCTGCCGGTCGGGCGGCACGAACAGCAGCAGGAATCCGCCGCCGCCGGCCCCCGTCAGCTTGCCGCCGATCGCTCCCCCGGCCTGCGCCCGTGTATACAGTTCGTCGACCTGCGAGTTCGACACCTGGGCGCTGAGCGAACGCTTGGCGAGCCACGCTTCGTGCAGCAATTGCCCGAAATGGGTGAGGTCGTTCCCGCTGTTCAGGATCGACATGCTCTCCTCGACAAGATCTTTCATGATCCGCAGTTGCCGGCGCTTGCTGTGGATGTCGTCGACGTAGCTCTTGGCCACGTCCGAGGCGGTGCGGATGATGCCGGTGTAGAACAGCATCAGGTGGTCGTTGAGCTCGGTCAGCCGCTGCGAAGGCAGCGTCAGCGGGCGAACGGCAATCTCGCCGTTGGGCAGGAACTGCACATGCCGCAGCCCGCCGTAAGCCGCCATCACCTGGTCCTGCGAGCCGACAGTTTCTTTGAGGATGTTCTGTTCGACGTGAATGCTCTCGAGTGCGAGCTGGCGCTTGCTGGGCATCTGACCCTGCAGCGCGTAGGCCGCATGCAGGAGGCCCACGGTGAAAGCCGAGCTCGATCCCATTCCGCTGCGGGCCGGCAAGTCGCCGTCGTGGTGAATTTCGATCCCGCGTGTGATCGACAGGTGCCTTAAGACTTCGCGCACCGAGGGGTGGGCGATTTCCTCGTTGGACTGGCACGATTCGATCTTCGAATAGACGACCCGCGAACGGTGCTCGAAGAACGGGGGGAGATGCCGGCAGGTGAGGTAACAGTACTTGTCGATCGTCGCCGCCAGAACCGCGCCGCCGTGAACCTGATACCACGACGGATAATCGGTGCCCCCACCGAAAAACGAAATGCGATACGGCGTCCTGCTGATGATCATCCGTGATCCCCCTGCAATCCCTGCCATCCGATCACTGGAAACTCCAGTGCGGCGGGACCATACGCCAATCGGACGAATGTGTCAACACCTGATTTTCGCTGGCGGCGCGTGATTTCTTGATTGTGTTGTCCGGCGGATTTCGGACAGGCAGCACCCCGATGAGGGGTGCCAGCTCAATGTGAATTGCGGTTCGCACTCGAAATATGGCAGCTAGGTTTCGAAGACGCGCGCTCGAAAAAACCAACGGGCTTCTGCGACCCCTCCGGGGTCGA
>JACQFH010000369.1 GCA_016200145.1 Planctomycetia bacterium
TCATCGCCTTGCGTCCCGCGACACGAATCGTGAATTCGGTAACGATAAAATTGCCGTCCTCCGACCAGCGGGTCGTAGTGTGCATTGTCGAATCGTCGCTTTCATCGACCCATTCGCCGATCAGCCATTCCAGCCGCTTGAGGCGCGCATGCGGGGTGCGCACATTCCCCTCCCCCTCGCTGCGGATGCTGGCGAACAGCCAGCTTCCGTTGGCCTGCCTGACGAGCAGGGCCGAGAAATCCACATCGACCGTTTCCTTGTCTTCGTCGGCCCCCTCGGCGTCCGAAAATGTCGCC
This sequence comes from Planctomycetia bacterium, assembly GCA_016200145.1. GTDB lineage: Bacteria > Planctomycetota > Planctomycetia > Planctomycetales > Planctomycetaceae > JACQFH01. The sequence continues at coordinate 297 of JACQFH010000369.1, forward strand.
ACGCAATCGACCGACAGGATGCCCGGACTGATTTCGCGGATTTCTTCCGCGGCAATCGTCACCGAGTTCTTCTTCGGATTGACTTCAAACAACGCGGCGAATTCACCGGCAATCGCTTCGTGGCTGTCGAAGACATTGGCGTCGGCGTCGATGAATTCTCCCTTGGGCGTGAACAGCTCGGCAATCGCCTTCGGCTCGCGAGCATTGCAGGCTTTGGCCAGCGCGCTGAGCGCCTTGTTGACCGTCTCCGCATTCTTGTCGGGCTGCTTGTCGTCGCTGGGGGCTCCCGAGCAGAACACCAGGACCAGCAGCACAGCACACAGGAATTTGCATTTTTCCGTCATGATTCGACTCCTGATGGGAACCCATCCAAAATCAAAAAAGCCCTTCGGCACCGGTGGTGCGCCGAAGGGCTTGTCATAGCCAAACCTTCCCCTGCCCGTCGCGAGCAGCCCCCGTCGCCAGCAGCAGACGAGTTCGTATCGCATTTTGCGAGACGTGTGCCCGGCCCGACAGTGCGTTGCCCACTCCACAATGCGCGTGGCAAGGTCGAAAGATCAAGGACAAACGCGTCCCGGTCGAAAAGATTCACCACAATTTCTTCCGCGCGCTCGCATCCACAAAGGAACATGCTTCGTATCTTTGCGGAAAGAAGTTTTGTAGGTCAGGCTCTGCCTGACGCAATCGACCGTTGTCGGGGACGGCGGATTGCAGGCCAGCGGATTCGGCCTGCGTTGCAGACTGCCGCGACGGTCGGCATGATTGGCCTTGGGTGCGTCGATTTCGCTGGAGGCACGGCAGTTGACGATCAGGGAATCGGGCACGGCTCCGCATTCCAGATTTGCGTCGCGTACTCGGCGATCGTCCGGTCGCTGGAAAACTTGCCGGAGGCCGCGACGTTGAGAATCGCCTTGCGGGCCCAGGCGTCGGGATTGCCGAACAGGTCGCTCACACGCTGCTGGGCCTGGGCGTACGACGTCAGGTCGGCCAGATGCATGTAATAATCCCCGTGCTCCAGCAGCATCTCGCGGAGCGGCGTAAAAATGCCCGGCTCAGCGCGGCTGAAATGGTCGCCGAAAATCAGGTCCAGCGCCTGCCGCGTTTCGGGTTCATTCTCGTAGTGCCACCAGGGGTTGTACCAGCCGCGGCTGCCGGCGACCTGCTCGGCCGTCAGGCCAAACAGGAAGAAATTCTCTTCGCCGGCCTCTTCGGCCATTTCGATCGTGGCCCCATCGCGCGTGCCGACGGTGAGGGCGCCGTTCATCATGAACTTCATGTTGCCGGTGCCGCTGGCTTCGAACCCGGCCGTCGAGATCTGTTCCGAGACGTCGCTGGCCGGGATCAGCCGTTCGGCCAGCGAGACGTTGTAATTGGGCAGGAACAGAACCTTGATGCGGCCGCGGACGACAGGATCGGCATCGATCACCGCGGCGACGTTGTTGATGAATTTGATGATGAGTTTAGCCAGCCGGTACGCGGGGGCCGCCTTGCCGGCGAAGAAAAACGTGCGCGGCGGCAGCGACAGTCCAGGATTGGCCCGCAAGCGATTGTAGAGCACGACGATGTGCAGAGCGTTCAGCAGTTGTCGTTTGTACTCGTGGATCCGCTTGATCTGACAGTCGAAAATGCTCGTGGGTTCCACGATCTGGCCGGTCGTCGCCTTGAGCCACGCGGCAAATCGTTCTTTGGCCGCCAGCAGCGCCTGGAGAAACCGCTGGCGAAAGCCGCCGTCGTCGGCAAGGGGCTGCAGGCGTCGCAACTGGCCGAGGTCGGTCACCCAGGCGTCACCGATCACTTCTGTAATCAACCGGGCCAGGTCCGGATTGGCAATCAGAAGCCAGCGCCGCGGGGTCACGCCGTTGGTCTTGTTGTTGAACCGTTCCGGGAACATCTCAGCGAAGTCGGCGACGAGACTGGTCCGCACCAGGTCGGAATGGATCCGGGCCACGCCATTGGTGCTGTGCGAGCCGACGATCGCCAGGTGGGCCATGCGCACCTGGCGCTTCGGTTCTTCTTCGATCAGGCTCATGCAGCGGACGCGTTCGGTATCGCCCCCGCGCCTGCGGACGCCGTCCAGGAACCGCCGATTGATTTCATAGATGATCTCCAGCAGCCGGGGGCAGATTTGCTCAAAGACACGCAGCGACCACTTTTCGAGCGCTTCGGGAAGAAGCGTGTGATTGGTGTAAGCCAGTGTCTGAACTGTCAGGTCCCAGGCGTCGTCCCAGCCGAGATGCGCCTCGTCGAGCAGAATCCGCATCAGCTCCGGGACGGCGATCGCCGGGTGCGTGTCGTTAAGCTGAATGGCGGCCTTGTCGGGGAGCAGGCGCCAGTCATTGTTCGCGCGGCGGAAGCGGGCCACGATGTCGGCCAGCGAACAGCAGACCAGGAAATATTCCTGGACGAATCGCAGCGTCTGCCCGGCAATCGTCGAGTCGCTGGGATACAGGACGCGCGTGACCGTCTCGGCGATAACGCGGTCGGCAATCGCCCCGACGAAGTCGCCGGAGCTGAACTCGCCAAAACTGAACACGTCGGGCGAGGCCGCACCCCACAGGCGCAGCGTGTTGATCGTCTGGCCGCCGAAACCGACGACCGGCCGGTCATAAGGCACGCCCAGCAAATGCGATGCACGGCCGGGGACCGCGCGCAGGACTCCGTTTTCCAGCCGGAACGAGCAGGCGATCGGCACGCGGACCGCTTCGGCGGGCCGCACCACTTCCCACGGATCGGGCCGCGACAGCCATGGATCGGGGTGCTCGACCTGCCAGCCGTTTTCGATCGTCTGACGGAAAATCCCGTATTCGTAGCGCAGGCCGTAACCCATCGCCGGGATTTGCAGCGTCGCCAGCGAGTCGATGAAGCAGGCCGCGAGGCGCCCCAGGCCGCCGTTCCCCAGGCCCGCATCCGGTTCGGATTCAAGCACTTCCTTCCAATCCTGGCGCGGATCCGACTGCAAGTCGCTTCGGACGAATTCCTCGACGCCCAGGTTGATGATGTTGTTGACGAGCGTGCGGCCGATCAGGAATTCCAGTGAGAGGTAATAAACCCGCTTGGGATTTTCGCGGTCGTGTGTCTCGCGGGTCAGCAGCCAGCGCTGGGTGAGCAGGTCGCGCAGCGTGCTGGAAACCGCCTCGAAGCGCTCCCGCTGGCTGGCGTTTTCCGGCGAAACGGCGTGATCGAAGACCAGATGCCGGTCGTAGTTGTCGGGATCCCCCGCGTTCGCGAAGCGGAAGCCTCTCACTTCGTACTGTTTCAGTTTCTTGGCGACGGATGCCTTCGTCATGGGCGCGTCCTCCACGAAAAATCAATTTTCGCTTTGTTCTTTCAGCCACTTCTCATGTCGCAGCCCATCTCGGCCAGCGCGCCCGCCAGGCTCACGTTTCCGGGCTTCGATTCTGGAGAGGGACTGCTGCTCATCGTTCTGCTCCACTGGTTCCACAATCGGCAAGCACTTCCATTGACGTACCCGGAACTATCTCGGTTGGCAAGCGGGCATCCCCGGAAAATCGCGCGGCGTTCAACATGTCGTGGTCCGTGTCGCATATCGTGTCAGCGCAGTAGGTCAGGCTTTCCAGCCTGACGGCAA
>JACQFH010000016.1 GCA_016200145.1 Planctomycetia bacterium
ACATCGACCTGTTTGATCCCAAGCCCGAACTCACGAAACGGCACCTGCAGAACTTCACCGGCGACATCAAATACGACAACGCCGCCGAGGCCAGTTCGAAGCTGTTCGGTACTCCCTGGAAGTTTTCGAAATACGGCCAGTGCGGAATGGATTTGAGCGAGCTGCTGCCCCATCTGGGAGAAGTGGCCGACGACATCTGCCTCGTTCGCTCGATGCATACCGGGGTCGACAACCACGGCCAGTCGATCAACGCGATGAACACCGGGCGCTTCGTTTCGGGCAGGCCGTCGATGGGTTCGTGGATGACGTACGCACTCGGCAGCGAGAACCAGAACCTGCCGGCGTTCGTGGTGCTTTCGGACCCCGGCGGTTTGCCGGTCCTGGGCGTCGAAAACTGGCAGAACGCGTGGCTGCCGTCGCTGTACCAGGGAACGGTGGTGCGGCCGACGGAACCGCGAATCCTGAATCTCGATCCTCCCGCGCAACTGCGCGGCGCCGCGCAGGAGAGGTTTCTCGATTACCTGCAGACGATCAACCGCGAACACTTCGAACGGCATCCGCGAGAGCACGACCTGTCGGCCCGCATCCAGAGCTACGAACTGGCCGCCCGCATGCAGGTCGCCGCGAAAGAGGCCCTCGATATTTCACGCGAGAGCGAAGCCACTCACAAGCTGTACGGTATCGACGACCCTGTCACCCGCGATTACGGATCGCGGTGCCTGATCGCACGGCGCCTTGTCGAGCGGGGCGTACGGTTCGTGCAGATCTTCACCGGCAATCAGACGTGGGACCACCACGGCGGAATTGAGAAGTCCCTGCCCGACGTGTGCAAACGGACCGACAAGCCCGCCGCCGCGCTCGTCAAAGACCTCAAGCAGACGGGCCTCCTCGAGACGACGCTCGTCCACTGGGGGGGCGAAATGGGGCGCTTGCCGGTCATTCAGAACGAAAAGAACATCGGCCGCGACCACAACACGCAGGGCTTCAGCCAGTGGCTGGCCGGCGGCGGCGTCAAGCACGGCTGCATCCACGGCGAAACCGACGAACTGGGGCACAAGGCAGTCAAAGACGTGGTCAATCACTTCGATTACCACGTCACATTGATGCACCTGTTCGGCCTTGACCCGCAGCAGTTCAGTTTCACGCGGCCCAACGGCACGGGCAGCCTGCTCGACGGCCAGTCGGCCCGCATCGTCTGGGAAATCCTGGAACGCGGCCCGCAGCCGGCGGCGACGTGAGGCGACGCCGATCCACCGGAGCCGTCGATTTCGAACCCGGGCATGGGAGTGCAGAATCGTTTAACCCGGAGCCAACGGCGACGGCGCACTTGGAGCACCATTCGATATTCCTTCACCAATTGCCATTTCGGACGAGCACCATTGACAATCTTTAGACCTGCCAAGCGATGCTTTCTGTTGCTCTTTGTATTGATTCTGGCCGTCGACTCAGCCCGCGCCGACGAACCCGTTCTGAACTGGGTCAAAGTCACCGACAAAGCCGGCTGGCAGGCGCGCGATTCGCAGGGGGAAGCGGTCTTTCGCGGTCAGTTATGGATTCTCGGAGGCTGGTTTGATTCTTACGCCGCGCCCCCGCGCGACGTGTGGAGCTCACCCGACGGTAAGAACTGGAACCTTGTCGAACAGACCGCTCCCTGGAAGCACAGCGACCTGCCGATGACGCTGGTTTTCAAAGACCGGATGTGGATGATCGGAGGCTGGTACAACGGGCGGCTCGCCGGCCACTCGGCCAGCAACGAAGTCTGGTCGACAACTGACGGAGTGAAATGGGAGCAGGTGAGCGCCAGTGCCGGTTTCACCCCGAGGATCGCCGCCGGCGCCGTCGCGTTCAAAGGCAAGATGTGGATCCTGGGCGGCACCGAGAACTACTACTTCGGCGACGACAAGAGCATCAAGAATGACGTGTGGAGCTCCGAAGACGGTAAAGAATGGAAGCTCGTGACCGGCAGTGCCCCGTGGTCGCCGCGAGCCTACCATCAGGCGGTCGTCCATGCCGGGAAAATGTGGGTGCTGGGGGGCGGGAATTACGTTCCGAAGTACCACGCCGTCAATGACGTGTGGTCGTCTGAGGACGGCGAACACTGGACACTCGAGACCGAACACGCTCCCTGGGCGCCGCGCCTGTGGTTTTCATCGGTCGCGCATCGCGACCGCCTGTGGGTGCTCGGCGGCTGGCAGAACAACCCGTCGAAGAACTGGGGAGATGTCTGGCACTCGAAAGATGGCAAGACCTGGAAACAATTGAAATCGGAAACGTGTTGGAAAGAACGCCACGAGCACTCGGCAT
>JACQFH010000370.1 GCA_016200145.1 Planctomycetia bacterium
ACGCGCCATGACCACGAAGTAGGTGTCCGATTCCGCGTCCTGTCCGGCGTCGAAAACCTTGATGACGTGGCGAAATTCGCGGCCTGCGAGTTCTTCGGCGATTCGCATCTCTCGATGGGCGGCGTCATTTGCAGAAATCTTCAGCCTTTTCACTGCTACTCCCACTCCCCCGAGACCAGGCCCCTGCCCGACGAAGACCTCACCGAATCCTCCAGCAGGTCCCAACAACTGCGCCGGATCATATTCCCACTCACCGCGAGCAAGGCGAATTTTTAGCATATTGTCGACTTCCCTGTCTCAGCACCGCCACACAGCGGGGACACCTGCTGCGAAGAAGTCGAGCGCCAACGTGCGCGTATCTCCATGGGGAGATAATCAAGATTCTGGAATGGCCGCGCTTCAGTCGTTGATTGTTCCCGCCTCCGGGCCAGCGCCAGCAGCGGGTCCCGCGGCGGTCTTTTCAACCGGGCCAGTCGCCCGAGCAGGTAGCCGAGTTCATCGCCATCGAGGCCGGCTGCGTGGGCAGTTTCGAGGATTCCGCGGATGAGGACCGGCTCGGCCGACGGAAACGCCGTGAAGCCTGTGACGGCAGGCGATCGGACCAGAAAGGCCCCAGTGGGCGTAAGCCGCATGTCGCCGATTTGCATTCGGATTCGCAAATCGCCGAGCAGGAAGGCCAGAATCGCGGCGAGGGCCGGACTGATGTCGACGGACCCGATCTTACGGGCACACGACAGCCGGACCTGCTCGGCAGTGCGCAGGGATAGGTCGGTCATGAGTCTTCATGGGCTGATGGTGGTGTATTCGGTTTATTTTACCGGACAGCCCGCAACGCCGGAAATGCGTTCGCAGACCGCCTGACCTTTTCGCCACGTAGACCAGTTCAAACGACAGAACCCGGCCACTCGCGGAGCCGGGTTCTGTCTCCAAGGGAGCCGGCCGCCCGTGGGCAGCCAGCTTGGCATCTCGACCGGCTAAATATCGGCTCGCAGGAAGGGCCAGTTTGCAAATGATTCCAGGAGGTGTTTCGGCCGGCACTCTGCGCCTGGGCAGATCATTCGGTCCAGGCGGAATTCTGAGGGTTGGATTGGACCAGGGATGACGGCGCCGGGAGCGCAGTCAGCTGCGGCCGTAGCCAAACAGCCAGCGGGCCGTCGTCGACCCGATATTTCGGGCAGAGTGTACGGCCTTGGCGGGAATCAGAAGTTCTTCTCCCGCCCGGGGACGGTGCGTCTGTCCTTCGATTTCGAATTCCATTTCCCCTTCCAGATCGATTACCAGCTCGTCTGTGGCGTGCGTGAGATTCTCCCACCTCTGACCGGGCGGATCGATCCAGACCTCGCAGCTGAAGCCGCGAGCCGTCCAGTCCGCCGCGATCTGGTGTCGATCAACCATGCAATTTTCGAGGCGATCTGAACGGTGAGGATGCGGAATGGTACTCTCGGGTGTACCGGGCAGATAAACCTGAATTCAGGAGCCACGAGGCTTCTTCGCGGACGGGATTTCGAGCGCCGCATCCATCAGATTCTGAAGGCTACTCAGCACCGCAGCCACTTCATCATCGATTCCCGCGACAAGTGCCCCTTTCTTGTGTTTCGAAAGGTCGCGCAGCCACAGCAATTCGGGAGAGAGGCGATTAATAATCTCTTCTTTTGCGGCGTCAGTTCCCGTCGGAAGATCTTTCGGACGACCGGCCTTTTTCGCGTCTCCACCGGCAGCAAGGACATTCCGATTGAGCCGTTCAAGATCCCATTGGTGGATGATGGCCTGCCGGAGGAGCGCCAGCGCCCTTTCGCGGGGTTCGATGCTCAGGACGCGAAATACGTGCTCAATGTCAATTGGAAATGCGTGTTTCTTGCATAATTTGCAAATGTCCTTCACATCCTGCGGAGAAAATCGCTGCCTGAATTCGGCCGCCTTTCTGACGTCAGCCGTCGAGCATTCATATTTGCTCGCAATGCGTGAAAACGGCCGAACTATTCCAGAGAATTCCTCGGGAGCAGCTTCACGTCCCACTTCATCGTAATAAACGGTAATGCGATCGACTGCGTCATCAATAGCCGAATCTTCAGGCCCGCCATTTTTCTTTTTCGCCATGCTGGCACACGATCTTGCGAAGGAGAGGAAGGATTTTCGGAGTTCAGCATAATTGCCCCGATCCGCGAGGCCAACCATTTCGCACTCGAAACGCACCCATCGCGTTTACTTTTCGAAAAGTAAGAGTCCCATCCGGCCTGGACAGATTCAACTGACGACCGTCGTCGCGTGCCGAAATCATGTAATTGCCGGCCGACGCCGATGCAGGTTCACAGTTGGAATTGGACGATCACAGAAAACGGCTCGCCAACATCGCCTGACGAAGCCGGCAGGGACGGTAAGCATGTTTCAGCCTTCTGGAACGGAGTCCAGCACGTCCCGACCGGCGTACGCAAGGATATTGGCGGGATCAGAGATTCGCCAGGATCTCAGACGCCGCCGCAACGTGTCTGATGACGCTACCCGACTTTGGCAATGACTTCGATCGCCTGCTGCTGATCCACTTCAGCGTAAATCTCGGTTGTGAACGCGGTCGTGTGTCCCAGGATGATCCTGGCCATTTCGACGCCGTGTTCTTTTCGCAGACGCGTGGCCGCACTGTGCCGCAGCTGATTGGGGTGCCAGCAGTGCTCCTTCCGCCAGGCTGCCGCCTGCCTGCGAAGCTCCGACCTGGCAGGCTCGGGCGTTTTTTTTGAGATCTTCCGAAGCTCGTCCGGTATCTGGAACGCCAGCTCGCAGCCGCGCTTAATGGCACGGCGATAGCTGCCCACGTCGTAGTGATCACGCGGTGCCTTCTCGCGCTTTTTCTTGGGCTTTCGGGCCGCTTGCGACGGAGTCATTGGCGACTGACGGTTTTGGCGCCGTTTCGAGTTGCGGATGGATTCCGCCTCGGATGGCTGGAAGAGGTGCGCCTGAAGTTCCGTGCGGAGCCAGGGACGGATCACTGCCTGCGCTTTCGGCCCGATGTAAACCCACCGTTCGAGATCGTGATGTTCCGTTTTGTGCCGGCTTGGGCGGAATACCCAGACACGTCCGGTCATGTCGATATCGCAGCCCCGGAGGATGCAGACTTCACCTGGACGGCACCCTGTCAATAACTGGAATTGAATCATCGCGGCGATCTGCGGGGCGACGCGGGCGAGAACGGCGTTCACTCTCGATTCGGGTACCGGCTTGATCCGGCATGTTTCCCGTGCCTCGCTACGATTGGCTCGAAGGCCGTCCACCGCAAGCAGGCCATGATAGACACTAGCAGGGATCAGTTCTTCTGCGACCGCCCATTTGAATACCCGGCGAATCCTGCCGACGTAACCATTGATGACCCGCCGTGATAGTCCCTCATCGATCATGTGCTGTCGCACGGCCTTCAGGGATTTGGGACCGAATTCATCAGCCCTCGTGCGGCCATAAAGCATTCGCAAGCGCCGGACGGACTCCTTGATACAGCAGAGTTCCGATGAGGGACGCCCATCTCGTGTGCGGTAGTAGCCTTCCGCATGCTTCCAGTAACGAAGAATGACCTCGTTGACGGTGAAGTCCTGGGGCGTGAGCTGGACTGTCGAATCGAGATTCTGAACTGATGCTTGTGGGTCAGCTCTGAACTTGGCAAGCAGCCGGGCGTACCGTTCTCGGCTCTCATCAGAACCGAACGGGCCGAGGTAGACATGCTGGCCCTTTACGATGACACGGGCCTGTCCCGATGCCTTGTGGAGCTTGTACGAGGGGACAGCCGATTTCTTGCGAGGCATGAGCGATTCTCCTGAAATCCCGAAAAGTGGTAAGGCTACCACTCTTCATGGACTCTGAAGCCGCTCTGCCCTACGCAGGCAGGTAAGCGTTTCACGCTTTCGGCAAAACAAGTTACGACAAATCGGGGCGACAGGATTTGAACCTGCGACCTCTTGGTCCCAAACCAAGCGCTCTAGCCAGGCTGAGCTACGCCCCGCGGTGTGGAACTCAGTCTAGCGCGAGCCCTGAGAGGCGTCAATGCGAACCGATTCCGGAATTGGGATTTCGGATTTCGGATTTCTTTCTCGGCGCGCCGGGATTCGTCAATTGACATTCTTCATTCGAAACCGCGCCGATGATCTGACAGGAATCGTACTGGCAGGTCAGAGACCTGCAGGAGGTGCAGCGGGCAAATCACGCCAATAGCTCGCGCATGACGCGGCCATAGACGTCGGTGAGGCGGAAGTCGCGGCCGGCGTGGCGGTAGGTGAGTTTCTCGTGATCCATCCCCAAGAGGTGTAGGGTCGTGGCGTGCAGGTCGTGCACGTGAACTTTGTCCTGCACGGCGCGGAAACCGAAATCATCCGATGCGCCGTACGCCAGGCCCCCGCGCACGCCGCCGCCGGCCAGCCACATCGTGAAGCCCAGGTGGTTGTGATCGCGGCCGTCGGAGCTTTCGGTCGTGGGAGTCCTCCCGAACTCGCCTCCCCAGACCACCAGCGTGTCGTCGAAGAGGCCCGTGCGCTTGAGGTCGGCCAGCAGCGCGGCGATTGGCTGGTCGATGTCGGCAGCCAGTTTGCGCGTCAGTTCGTCGTGGTTGCGGTGTGTATCCCACGGCTGGCCATCGCCGTAGTAGACCTGAGTGAACCGTACGCCCCGCTCGGCCAGGCGCCGAGCCAGCAGGCACGCATTGGCGAAATGTCCCTTGCCGTATTCGTCGCGCGTTTCCTGCGTTTCGCGGCTGAGATCGAAGGCGTCGGTCGCGGCGAACTGCATGCGAAACGCAGTCTCCATCGACTGGATCCGCGCTTCGAGGCCCCGGTCGCTGCCCCGTTCGGCGAGGTGATCTTCATTGATTTTCCGCAGCAGATCGAGCTGCCGGCGCTGGGCCGGTTCGTCGAGTACGGCGTTTCGCAGGTACGGCAGCATCTTCGCCGGCGTCAGGTCGGAATGGTTGATGTAAGTTCCCTGGTGCGATCCCGGAAGAAAGGCGTTCGTCCACAACTCGGCGAATCGTACGGGCCGCCCGGGGCACAGCACGACGTAACCGGGTAGATTCTCGTTCTCGCTTCCCAGGCCGTACAGGAACCACGAACCCATGCTGGGGCGCAACGGGGCGATCGTGCCGTTGTTCATCATGAACAGGGCCGGGCCGTGATTCGGATTGTCCGTGTACATCGAACGGATGACGCACAGGTCATCAGCGAACCGACTGAGCCTGGGGAGCAGGTTGCTGATTTCCAGGCCGCTCTCGCCGTGTTTCGCGTAGGCGTATGGCACGGCCATCAGCGCGCCGGTCGCGTTTTCGGTGCGGAACTGGACCTCGGCAGGACGCTGACCGGCGTACTCGTTGATCTTCGGCTTGGGGTCAAAGAAGTCGGCCTGAAACGGACCGCCGTTCATGAAGAGCTGAATCACCCGCCGGGCGCGCGGCGCGTACATCGGGCCGCGCGCGGCACCGTCGGCCGCGTGCAAGGCGCCTGCCAGCGCCACCGAAGCCATGCCGCCGCCGGCGGCCGTCAGCCACTGGCGGCGGGACAGAGCAAAATCAGTTGTAAGTCCAGACATGCTGCGCACAAGTTAGAATGAAAGTTATGGAGCCGCGAATGAACGCAAATCAACGCGAATAAGTCTCTTGCATACTTCAGTATTCGCGTTCATCCACGTTCATTCGCGACTCCCAAACTGCAAGTGCAGTGCCCCGGCCGCTTCAGAGCGGCCGGGGCACTTTTGCTGCTCTCATCAATCGACATACGCAGATTCGTTGCTCCCCAGCAGCGCGTGGGCGTATTGTTTCCAGAGTTCGCCGAGCGCGGCAGGATTGGCCGCGGCCGGAGCGAAAAAATCACGAGCAAGCTGCCATTGCCGGTCGGTTGGCTCGCGTCCGTACAGCAACTGGTATGCACGGTGAATCTGGCCTTCGAAATCGTCGGGGCATTCGCGGCGAACCCGTTCGGCCAGTGCCGCCGCCTGCTGCTGCATGAACGGGCTGTTCAGGACAAATAACTGCTGGAGCGGAGTTGTCGTGAGATCGCGCGACGCATTGTGCGTCGTCGGATCGGGAAAGTCGTTCAGGCGGAGCATCGCGTGCAGCTCGCGGCGCTTGACGGTGCCATAAAGCGTACGGCGATGATTGTCGGCGTCGTCGAGACTGCGATCGGAGCCGCCCAGCGACAGGTCGAGTCGGCCGGTGGCGGCCAGCATCGCGTCGCGCCACGATTCGACGTCGAGCCGGCGGCGGCTGGCGCGCCACAGCAGGCGGTTGTCGGGGTCGACGGCGAACCGCGCCGCATCGAACCGGCTCGACTGCCGGTACGCCGCCGACAGAACGATTTCGCGGTGCAGCCATTTGAGCGACCAGCCGTGGGCGACGAACCGGGCCACGAGGTCGTCGAACAGCTCCGGGTGAGAAGGCAGGGCGCCGGTCAATCCAAAATTGCTGGGCGTGTCGACGAGGCCGCGCCCGAAATGCTGCTGCCAGACCCGGTTGACGATCACGCGGGCCGTGAGCGGGGCGGCGTCGGCGACGAAATTTCGCGCCAGCTCGCGCCGGCCGCTTCCGTGCGCATAAGGAGTTGGCGAGCCGGGCGACAGCACTCCCAGAAACCTCCGCGGCACGACCGTTCCCGGATTGCCCGGGTTGCCCCGAACCTGCAGCGCCACGTTCTGCGCCTCGCCCATCCGATAATCGAGTTTCGTGCGATCCGGCCCATCGGGCAGCACGTGCAGGCTGGCGTCTTCGACGGCGTAAGCCAGCGGCTCGTGGTAGTGCGGCGTCGACTGCTCGAGCTGCGCGATCTGTTTCGCGAGCTCTTCCGCCTGCTGTTTGGATTCGTCGGTTTCCGGTTTTCTTGCCAGCAGCTCTTCGCGGGCCTTTTGCCAGGCTTTCGCCTGCTCGCGGGCGGTCGTCACAATCCTTGCCTCGGCTTCGGGGAGCAGCGGGCGGGTGGTCAACCTGATGCTGGCGAGCACGCCGGCCAGCGCGTAGTAGTCTTCCTGGCTGATCGGATCGTACTTGTGGTCGTGGCAGCGGGCGCAGGCCACCGTCAGCCCAAGTACGGCGCCCGAAAGCGTGTTGATCCGCTCTTCCCATTCCTCGGCCACCACCGATTTGATCACCGACTGATCGAGCTTCAATTCCTTCCAGTAGACGGGACTCAAGCCGAGCAGGCCCAGCGCGGCGATGTCGTGGGGCTGCGCGTCGGGCATCTGGTCGGCGGCGAGTTGCAGCTCGAGGAACCGATTGAACGGCAGATCGTCGTTCAGCGAGTTGACGACCCAGTCGCGATAGAGCCAGGCGCGCGCCGCCTTGTCGACCGACCACGGTTCCGCCAGGTCGCAATAGCGGACGACGTCGAGCCAGAAGCGGCCCCACTTTTCTCCATAGTGAGGCGATGCCAGGAGTCGCTCGACCTGTCGATCGTATGCACCTTCGCTGGAATCTGCCTCGAACGCTTCCAGCTCGGCAATCGTCGGTGGAAGTCCAGTCAGGTCGAACGACAGGCGGCGGAGCAACGTGCGGCGGTCGGCCGCCGGCGTCGGCGCCAGACCGTTCTGTTCGAGTGACGACAGAATAAACGTATCGATCGTCTGGACAGGCCAGCCGGTGTCTTTCACGACCGGCGGGGAATGCCAGGCGAGCGGTTGAAACGACCAGAACTTTTTGCCGGCTTCGTAGTCAATCCACTTGCGGTTTTTTTCGGCAATCGCCGGGCGCTTCGAATCGGGATACGGCGCGCCGCGCCGCACCCACTCGGTGAGGAGGTCGATTTCGGACTGGGGCAGCTTGCCGCGCGGCGGCATCTGGGCGCTCTCCTGCCCGTAGTTAATCGCCTCGACGAGCGAACTCTCTGCGGGGTTTTCGGAAACGATTGCCGGGCCGCTGTCGCCACCCGCTAGGATTCCAGAGCGAGAATCGAGGTGCAGGCCGCCTTTGACGCCCTTCCCCTGGTCTGCGTGGCATTCAAAGCAGCGGTTGACCAGCAGCGGACGAATCTTCTTTTCGAAAAACTCGATGTCAGCCGCCGTGGGGGCGCCGTCGGCTGCGATAGCGACCTGCGGCGCAACGCCGCATGCCAGCCAGATCAGCGAGGCGATAACCCTGCAACGACGCGGCATGAACGTCACCAGGCTGGACGGGAAGGAGTGGTGGCGGGACCTCTTGCGATCGATCAACCACCAGCGCATCGTACCGGACGAACAGAGCCGGCTCAACAGGGAACACCGCCCTCTACGGCCTAGAAAATCCGCTTTTCGATTGACTCGCCGCTCCAGGTTGGCACAATGATAGTATGAGCGCCATCAGCCGCTGGACCTGCCCGCAGTGCGCCCGACCATATCGGATACAGCTCGGCGTGCGGCCGCCCGCGGTTTGCCCGAGCTGCGAGAAGTCGCTTGCGGCGCAGCGCAGCGTGCCCAGCGAACAGTCATTCGCCGGCGGAGCGACTGCCGATCTTCGCGAAACTGATCTCGCCGATCTCGATGCGGCAGCCGCTCAAGTTCTGCTGACCACCTCGAACCATCTGGATGGCCACCACGTCGACGAAACGCTGCAGTTGGTGGCCGTCGAACGCGTCTGTGTCGTGAATGCCCTCAAAGATCTCGTTGCGGGTTCCGGAGAAGTCGTCAGCGGACGGGCCGGCAAAGTTGAGGCTGAAGTCCGCAAGCTGCGCGAATCGTGTCTGCGTGGCCTGCGACGCGAGGCGTACAAATGCGGCGCGAATGCCGTGGTCGCCATCCAGCTCACGTGCAGCGAAATCAGTTCAGCCCGCAGTCTGCCGATGATGATGATGCTCGCGAGCGGCACGGCAGTGCGCGTGACCCGTACCGACGACACGATCAGTTACTGACGCGTCGTCGTTTCGGGTTGGTATTCAGGGCTGTTGCGCCAGACGCTTCAATTCCGGTTCGAGCCGGTGCATTCCCTCGGCCACCGACACAAGCGGCGCGTAACCGAAGTCACGTATCGCTTTGGATGTGTCGTAGAAGTGTGTTCCGCCGAGCTGCTGCGCGAGAAAGCGAGTCATCGGCGGCTCGCCGGGCAGTCGCGCTGCTGTGTACACCGCTTCGAGCACGGCGCCGGCGGCGTATGCCGCCCGCGAAGAAATCACCTTGCGGACGGGGGGCAGTCCCGACAGGGTCAGCAGTTCGTCGATCCAGCGCCACAGGTTCACCGGTTCCGGCTCATTGATGAAATAGGCCTGGCCGGCCGGCGGCGAGCCTGGCGCGAGCCGATCGGCCGCCAGCAGGTGCGCATGCGCGGCATTTTCGACGTACGACATGGAGACCCGATTGTCACCGCGTCCCACGCGCCGCAACCGCCCCGACCGAGCCCGCGCTACGAGGCGCGGAATCAGGTGATTGTCGCGCGGCCCCCAGATCAGGTGCGGCCGCAGCGCCGTCGTGGCCAGACCCTCCTGGCCGTTGGCCGCCAGCACGGCCCGCTCCGCCAGAGCCTTGCTGTGCGGGTAATGGCACAGATACTTCTGCGGATACGGGAGTGATTCGTTCGATCCCCTTTGGTCGCGGCCGTCGTAGATCACGCTGGGGGAGCTGGTGTAGACGAGCCGGCGCACGCCGTGCTGTCGGCAGCCGGCGATCACGTTTTCGGTCCCCTGTGTGTTGATGGTGTAGTAATGGCTCCACGGGCCCCAGATTCCCGAAACGGCGGCGACGTGGAACACTGTGTCGACTCCGGCGCACGCCCGCGCGACGGCCTGCGCATCGCGCACGTCGCCGGCGACGCATTCGACGCCCAGTTCGCCCAGCCGCGGGTAGTCGCCCCGGCACAGCACGCGCACTTTGTCGCTGCGGGCTACGAGCTGCTCGACAATGTACAATCCGAGAAAGCCTCCTCCGCCGGTAACGAGTGCCTGCATCATTGCCTGGCCGCCCATTCTGCAAGGAGTTCGCGATTGATCTTCGTGTTGTGCCGCACGTCGACCGGCAGAGGGCCCCGGTAGTACAAGAACCGTTCGATGCCACGAGTCGTTTCGTGAGCGAGCGCCAGGCTGGCGAGCTCTTGCGTCAATTCCTCCGCAGGAAAACCCGATTCCAGCTCGATGACAATGACAGGCAATTGATCGGGGCGCGTACCGACGCCGACGAGGCCACACCGCGCGACGCGCGGGTGCGTGTTGAAGATCGGTTCTACGCGATCGGTGAACATCCGGCCGCGGCTCGTTTCGACGATCTGCGATTTTCGACCGCAGAACCAGAGTGCGCCTTCTGCGTCGAGATAGCCCACGTCCCCCATCCGATGCCAGAATCCGTTTCCATCGGGGATCTTGGCGGCGGCCGTCGCTTCCGGGCGTCGAAAATACTCGCGCGTCACAACGGCTCCCTGCACAATGATCTCGCCGATCTCGCCGGGGGGAAGTTCGCGCACGCCTGACAGCGCGCCGATCGGCCCGTCGGTAATCTCGACGATTTTCAGACGAATCGCGGGAAAGTGCCGCCCGACGCACGTGCCGGCGCCCCGGCAGGTTTGCTCGGCCGTCCGCGAAATGACGTCCGTTGCCGTGATCGAAGCAACCGGCAGCGCCTCGGTTGCGCCGTAGGGGGTGTGCATCTCGGCCCCCTCCGCCACGAGCATCGATTTCATGTGCGACAGCACGTCGACCGGCACCGGAGCGCCGGCCGAGAACACGCGCTGCAAGGTTGGCAGCGAAATCTGCTGCGCCGCGCCGTAGCGGCCGACCCGCTTCCAGATTGCCGGGGAACCAAAGCCCTGCGTGACGTTCTCACGGCGAATCGCTTTTACGATTTTCTGCGGATCGACCTGCGCCGGCCGCGTGGGGTCCATGTCGGGGACGACGGTCGTCATGCCCATGGCGACGTTGAACAATGCAAACAGCGGCAGGCCGGGCAGATCGGCGCCGCCCGGTTCGATGCCGTAGTAGTCGCGGAGCGCGCTCACCTGCGCCGCGAACATGCCGTGCTCATAAACGACTCCTTTAGCGGGTCCCGTACTGCCGCTCGTAAAGATGATCGCCGCCGGGTCAGTGGCTTTGGTTTGTGCGATTCCTGGCGAGCCGGGGACGGGCACCGATTCGAAGAGAATTGGTCTCCCCGGGTGCATCCGCCGGCCCTGGTTCATTTCCGTGCCGTATACAAGCCCCGCATACGTCGCGCCGCCCCAGAACCACCTCCGTCCGACGGTGACGTTGAAGCGCGCGCTCGCGAACCGTCGCCCGGCCAGAACGCGCAGTGCGTGCACGACGGGCAGCGCCGCGAAACCGTCAGGTTCAACCTGATCGAGGCAGCGAAAGACGCGGCGCGGCCCCATCCCCGGGTCGATCAACACGATCACTGCGCCCGCTTTGAACAAGCCGAACGTGAGGGCGATGAATTCAATCCCCGGCCGCACCATCAGGACAATGCGTCGCCCCGGCTCGATTCCCAGGCGCGCGAGGCCCCGCGCCAGCCGGTCGGTCAGTTCGTCGAGTTCTCGAAACGTGATGCGCCTGCCGCCCGGCTCGACGACCGCCGCCTGGTCGGGCCGCTGCGCCGCCGTCGCGGGCAGAGTCGAGGCGATATTCAGAATCGTCGAATTGCTCACGACATGCTGCGCTACTTCGCGGCGAGATACAGCGCCTTGATATAGGGAATCGGCTCGGTGCCAAGGGCCTTCAGGATCGTGCCGCCGGCGGTGAAGCAGTGCGTGACCCACGATTCGTCGCCGTAATTGTGCAGGGCGGCGCCCCCTTCACCGCGCCC
>JACQFH010000379.1 GCA_016200145.1 Planctomycetia bacterium
ACGCGCCTTGTTGCTGGCAGTGGCCGGCGTGGTGTGGCTGGCTGGACCGGTCTGCGGCGACGAGCCTGTGCCTTCGGAATCGACGGCCCGGTACTTTCGCGAACTGCGCCGCCGCGGGCTGTTCAAGCTGGCCGAGAGTTACTGTCTCGAACGTCTCTCGCACAGTGGGGTATCAACCGCCGAACGCACCGAGCTGACCCTTGAGCTTGCGCGGACGCTGGCCGAGCATGCGAATTTCGCCGGCAGCGCGGAGCAAGATGAATTATGGGCCCGGTCGGACGCCGCGCTGTCGGAGCTGCTGAAAGCCGAACCCGACAACCCCCGGCGCCTGCTGCTGGAGGTGCAACGGGCGCTCTTGCCGGCCACCGTGGGGCATTCCCGCCGGCTGTTGGCAGAACTCGAGCCCTACGACGCCGCCGCAGGGAAACGCGCCGCCGCGAGCCTGCACGCCGCCGTCCAGAACCTCCGCGAGGCCGAGGCACGTATTGTCGCCAGTCAGCGGAAGGCTCCCGGCGGGCGCGCTCCTTCGGGCGCCGCGCTGCGGCTGTTCGAGCTGCGGCCTCTGCTGGGCCACGTGCGGCTCCGCCTGTGAGGCGCGATCCTCGACCTGGCCTGCCTACAACCGGCCGGCTCGCCCGATCAGATCCCGCTCGCCCCGGAAGCGCAAAAAGCCCTCAAAGCCGTCGGCGAATCGGCCGACGACGGCGAGCTGATCTGGCAAACCCGGCTCGCGGTCGCCGAGTGCAATCGGCTGCATGCCGATTACGAAAAAGCGTTTCGCGAAATTGACGCGCTGGAAAAGCTGGAACCGCCCGCCGAGTTTTCTGACCGGCTGCTGGCCGAACGCGTGCGAGTCTTGATCGCTCAGAAAAAGCATCGGGACGCGGCAGCGCTACTCGTTGAACGCGAGCGGGCCGGCTCTCCCACGACCGGGGAGCTCCTGGCGCTCGCGATCGAGGTGGTGATTGCGCGCTGGCGCTCGGACCATCCCGAGAAGGACGCTGCGCCATCCCGCCAGTTCGTTGAGTCGCTCGAACAACGAGCTGCACGACTGCGGCGCGACGCCGGCGGCTACTGGGCGCTCCGGGGCGAACTGCTCATCCGGCAGCTTCAAGATTCTCAGCAGTTCGGTCCCGAGCTCGCTGCGCTGACGGGCCAGGCCCAGGCGGCGTTCAGCGCAGGGGACGCGGCGAAGGCGCTCGACCTTTACGGACAGGCGGCTGCCGAGGCGCGCCGCGAGGGGCGAAGCGACCTCGCCTTTCAGTTCGGCTACACGCGCGCCTCGATCGAAGTCAAATCGCAGAGCTGGGACGCAGCCGCAGCCGACCTGCTCGAGCTCGTCGAAGCGTTTCCGCAAAACTCCAAGGCCCCCCAGGCGCATCTGCTTGCGGCCTACGCGCGGGGCAAGATGTATGACGCAAAGCCGACTCCGGAAGGACTCACAGCCTATGCCGAGATTCTGGATGCCCACCGTACCAGGTTCCTCGCCGACTCGACGTTTGCCGAGGCGACCTGGATGCTTGCCGAACTGGAAGAACGCCGGGGGCGCAGTGCCGAGGCGCTCGAGCTCTATCGGTTGATTCCTCGCGACCACAAGCGGGCCGCGGCGGCGCAATTGGCCGTCGCCCGAATGTTCGAAGTGATCTTCGATCAGCGGCGGGAACGCGACGAGCCGCAGGGAACGTGGGATGACCAGGCCATCGGATCATTGCAGAAAATGCTGCCTGCTGCGCGGCAAGGCATGACGCTGGATTTGCAGCAGGCGGAATTGGCCATTCGATTGGCGCGAATCCTGTTGCGGCGGAAGCCACCCCAATTTGAGCCGGCCGATGGCTGGCTGGCGAGCGTCGCTTCCAATCTGTCTCCCCGCGAAACGGCCGCTGACCCCGCCGCGCCTGACGAAGCCGATGCTGTGCGCATGGAGCTGCGCGCCGCCGCCCGGCAATTGCAGGTGATTTCCCTGGCCGGGCAGGGAAAGTTCCAGCCGGCGCGCAAACTGCTCGGGCAGCTCTCAGCGACCAGCCCGGCCGAGCTGTTGCGGATCCTCGACGGCCTCGCGCCGCTGCAATCCGACGAGCAGGGGGACCCGTTCCGCGATCTGGGAGAATTGCAGCTCGAGACCGCCCTGAAGCTCGACAGGCACCGCGACGAGCTTTCGAAGCGTGATCAGCGTCGGCTCGATGAGTGCCTGGCGCGAGGCTATTTTGCCGCCGGAAAACCAAAGCAGGGAATGGAAATCTACGATCGACTGCTGGAGGAGTTTCCACGCGACAAGGGCCTGCCGCTGGCCTACGCCGGATTGCTCACGCGCTGCCGCAGCGCGGCTTGTCGGAACCGCGCCGTCGCGGTTTGGCGCGGGATCGAATCCCGGCACGAAGCGGGCTCGCGCGAGTGGTATCCCGTCCGATATGAATTGTGCCGCGCGCTCCTGGCCGCCGATCAGTCGGCCGAGGCGCGAAAACTGCTGCAAGTCACGCGGCTGGTCTTTCCCAAACCCGAAAACGAAGCCCTGCAGGCGAAATTCGCAGAACTTGAGGCCGCCGCCACCGCGTCGCCGGGCAAATCGAAATGAATCTCTATCCCTCCGCGGCGGAAAAATGTACAAATCGCCACCGCGCAGGCGATCGCGCCCCATCGGACTGGTCGCGTGCCGGATAAGATTCCAATCGGGTCGTCGTGGGACAGGAGCTTTACGCCATGGGACGGATTCCAAACCTGTCAATTCTAGCCGCGGCAGTTCTCGCCAGTGCGTCGCTGCCGGCGCGTGTGCTGCCGGCCGCTGAACAATTCGACCTGCGGGAAGAGGCCGCTGAGGCCGCCGTCCGCCGCGTCGCGGTGGAATTGAACGTCACCGGCAAGCTGTTTCCGGCCCCCGGCCCGGACAAAGCGCTGAAGCTGGTTGTCGACGCGCGGTTCGATTATGCCGAACGACGGCTCGCCGGGGCCGGTCGCGACGCCCAGTCGCTGCGTTCAGTCCGGTATTACGACGACGCCCTGGCGAGCATCCATGCCGGGGACCAGATCTCCAACGTGGTGTTGCGAAGTACGCAGCGCCTGATGGTGGCGCAAGGCGAGCTGGAGGGGCTCGATCTGTTCAGTCCCGCGGGCCCGCTCACTTACAGCGAACTGGAATTGCTCCGCGTGCCGGCCGACAGCCTGGCCGTGCTGGGACTGCTTCCCGATTCGAAAGTTGATGTCGAGGAAACGTGGAAAGCACCGGATTGGAGCCTGCCCCTCGTGACCGGTGTCGAAGCTGTCGAAAAAGGCAAAGTGACGTGCAAGCTTGATGCCGTGAAAGGAGATGTCGCACGGATCCGGTTCCAGGGGGAGGTGGTGGGCGCGACCGTTGGCGCCTCGTCGGTCGTCGAAATCGCAGGGCACCTGCTCTACGACCGTGAACAGAAACTCGTGACGAAGATCGAAGCCACGCAATCCGAGAAGCGGGCGATCGGCGCAGTGTCGCCGGGCCTCGACGTCGTCGCCAGGGTCAGGATCACGCGCGGGGGGAGCGAACGCAGCTCGCGGCTTTCGGAAAAAGACCTCGCGGGAGTGCCTCTGGAGCCCAATCCCGCCAGCCGCCTGCTGCTGTTCGAAGCGCCGGCCTGGAACATTCGCATGTATCACGATCGGCACTGGCACGTCTTTCACCAGGCCAGCGACGGGGCGCTGTTGCGGCTGCTCGATCAGGGAGGATTCATCGCGCAGTGCAATATCAAGCGGCTCCCCGACGCCGAGCCGGGCCAGCACGTTTCTGAGAAGCAGTTCCAGCAGGACATCCAGCAGTCGCTGGGAAAAAACTTCGAAGAGTTCGTCCAGGCCGAAAAGCTGAACCTCAAGGACGGCCTGTACGTCTTTCGGGCCGTCGTGGCGGGGTCGATCCAACGGGCGAACGAGAAGAAGGAAATCGAAACGACGCCGATGCAATGGGTCTACTACCTCGTTGCGAATCCTGAAGGGCGGCAATTGTCGTTCGTGTTCTCCGTCGACGCACGACAGGTGAAGGCCTTCGAGAACCGCGACCTGTCGATGGTCACCGGAGTCGAATTCCTCAGCGCCCGCCCGCTGCCCACCCCCGCCGCCGACCGCCGCAAGAATAGGTAGTCTTTGCGGCGATTTCGAACTGATTCCTACAACCTGCAAATCCCACAAGGCGGGTTGCGCGCCCCGATCCCGATTCCGCCGAATCAGGTGAATCCGGGCTATGCTTGCTAAGGAGTTCCGACTGGCCTGTCGATTGGCCTCACAGGAGCAGTGTGCCTTGGAAAGTGCGATCAAGACAATTCCGCTGGAGGGCTGGCTCGCCGCGATCGGCGTGCTGTTTCTGGCCGTCACGACAGGATTTGTTGCAGGCTTCATGTCGGCCCGACTGAGGGACCGGAATGCCTTCCGCCGCGCGCGTTCGGGCGCGACTGAGCTTTTGGCGACGATCCTGAAGACTCTCGAAACGGCGCGCGAACTTTGCGCACGGCTCGAAGCGCATCCGGTCCAGGCATTGCAGTCCGAGCAGGCCCGGCATTTCGAAACTCAGCGCAGCGGATTGTTCGACGCGCTGGCGCGGCTGGGTCAGCGCCTGATTCCCGCCGGGTTGCTCAATTCCGAGGGTGCGGCCGATACGAAATCGGCCCAGACGCCAAAATTCGTCTGGCAGACGACCCCGGTCGATCCGTCGACCGAATTGCCCGATCGCTCGGCGTTCGAGGCCAACCTGACTGCGCTCTTGAAGTCTTGCTCGCCGTCGGGCCGCGAGAGCAGTCTGCTTCTGGTGCGCGTCGACAAGATGCCGGCGCTGGTTTCCCGGGTCGGCCATGCGGGCATAGAAAAGCTGATCAAGAAACTCGCGCACGTCGTCTGCCGCGCCGTTCGCGACGACGATCTCGTCTGCCGGTGCAACAGCGAGTCTCTGGGAATTCTGTTTCCCGAGCTCGATCTCGATTCGGCGACGCGGCTGGGCCGCGTGATTCGCGACTCGGTTCGCAATCATCACTTTCACGTCGAAGAGACCGGACCGGAAGTGCTGCTCACGGCCAGCTTCGGCTGCACACCCTGCCGGGCCAACGAGAATGCCGATCTCGTGCTGAATCGCGCTTTCGACGCGCTGACGCAGTCGCAGCGCCTGGGACGCAACCAGTTGCACGTCCATAACGGATCGGGCCTGGTCCATTGCGCTGCGATCTGATGCGGGCTGGCGTTTCCCGGCCCCCGCATTCAATCTTTTTGCCGAACCGGTCGTTTTCCACAACCGCAAGGCGCACGCGAAGTAACGGCGATTCGCGGTGCAACACGCCTCTTGCCACGATTTGAGGATTCGGATACGATTGCGAAAAGATAACGCGTAACGGCCAATCTGCAATTCTGCCAGAGTTTTTCGCCATCCATCCGGCCCCTTCCAGCGAGCCATCATGATTTTTCGGACTCCTGCCCGTACGGCGTTTTCATTCAGCCTGGCCCTGATTTTTCTGGTGGCCACGTCGCTGCTGGCACAGCACCTGACGGCCCCGCAGCAGTCGCAAGTGGCCCGGCTTGTTCACGACATGATCGAGAGCACGCATATCAGCCAGAAACAGATCGATGACACAGTCTCGGCCAAGCTGGTCGATGAATTCGTCAAGACGCTCGATCCGCAGAAGCTGTACTTTCTGCAGGGTGACATCGATAAATTCAATAAATACCGCACCGAGCTCGACGACCTGATCAAGGCCGGCAACATCGACTTTTCCACGATGGTGTTCGACCTGTACCTGCAGCGCCTGAACGAGCGCATCGAAGTTGCGCATAAGCTGATCGACACCCCGAATGATTTCTCGGTCAAGGAATACCTGGAAATCGACGCGAAAGACGTTCCCTGGCCGAAGACGGTCGACGAGTTGAACGAGCGCTGGAGGAAGCGGATCAAGTACGAATTCCTGCTGATGAAGCTCGAAAAGCCCTCAGAGATCGCGGCGCGCGAAAAGAAGAGACAGCAGGGCAACCCCGACAAAGTGAAGGCCGAGACCGATTCCGGCGAGCCGCTGGTCACGACCGACGAAGACGCCCGGAAACGGCTGCACAAGCGGTACAAGAACATTCGCGACACGCTCAGCAAAACCGAGCCCGAGGAAGTCGTCGAAATGTACCTGACGGCCCTGTGCATGACGTTCGACCCGCATTCCAATTACATGTCTCCTCGTGCACAGAAAGACTTCCAGATCCAGATGCGGCTCAAACTGGAAGGGATCGGCGCGGCTTTGCGCTCGGAAGACGGATACACGATCGTGGCCTCGATCGTTCCCGGGGGGGCCGCTGCGGCCGACGCGCGCCTGAAGGTGAACGACAAGATCATCGCCGTCGGAAATGGCACGGCGGAATTCGTCGACGTCGTCGAGATGAAGCTCACCAAAGTAGTCGAGATGATTCGCGGAAAGGCCGGCACCAAGGTGCGTCTGAAGGTGCTCACCGCCGCCGCCAACGACGTCAAGATCTACGAGATGATTCGCCAGCAGGTCGAACTGAAATCGTCTGAAGTCAAAGGCGAGATCATCGACTCGGCCTCGCGCGTGAAAGGCACCAAAGGGCGGATCGGCATCATCCACATCCCGTCGTTCTATCGCGATTTTGAAGGCGAAGAAGCCGGCGAAAACGATTTCAAGAGCACCGCCCGTGACGTCAAGAAAGTGCTGCACGACTTCCAGGCCAAGGGAGGCGTCGATGCGATCGTCGTCGACCTGCGCTACAACGGCGGCGGCGCGCTCAAAGAGGCGATTGAAGTCTCCGGCCTGTTTGTCGGCGAAGGCCCCGTGGTTCAGGTCAAAGACCAGAAGGGAAAACCCAAGGTCTATCGCGACGACGAACCCAAGCCCGCCTATTCCGGCCCGCTGGTCGTGCTGACCAACCGCCTGTCGGCTTCGGCTTCCGAGATTTTCGCCGGCGTCATCAAGGATTATCACCGCGGCCTGATCGTGGGAGACCGCACGACGCACGGCAAGGGGACGGTCCAGAGCGTTATGCCGGTCGGGCAGCGCTTCCTGCAGCTCATCAAATCTCAGGACCTGGGAGCCCTCAAGCTCACGATCAATCAGTTCTACCGGGTGAATGGCGACAGCACTCAAAACACCGGCGTTCCTTCCGACGTGGCTCTGCCCTCGCTGCTCGATAACATGGACCTCGGCGAATCGTTCCTCGACAATGCCATGCCGTTCGACCATATCGAACCGGTGCCGCACCGCCGCATGCACCAGGTGACGACCGAAATCGCATCGGCGATCCGCGAGAACAGCCGGAAGCGCGTGGCCGCCAGCGACGACTTCCAGAAAGTCGACAAAGACATCGAAAAGTACCTGGCGCGCAAGCAACGAAAGGCCGTTTCGCTGAACGAAGATGACCTGCGCAAAGAGCGCGTCGAAGAAGAGCAGAAGACGCGCGAAAAGGCCGAGACCAGCAACGACGAGTTCAGCGAAGAGCCGGTCTTTCCAGACAACAGTTACAATAACGAGGTGCTGACGATCCTGTCGGATTACGTCGGCATGCTGACGGGCGCTAACGTCTCGAAGAAGTGAATCGCGCCAATTTCCGCACGCATGATCACCCGCAGAGAATTCACTGCGGGTGATTTCATTTGTTCTTCCGTGTGAATTGCCCCCCCTTGACCTTCAGGTCGAGGCTGTACACCTGCTTTGCGCAGGTCAGGAATAGAGTTTTGCCCTCGGGCCCCCCGAACGCCACATTCGAGCAGAATTCGGGAATCGGGATCAGCCCCAGCGACGTGCCGTGCTTGTCGACGACCCACACGCCGCCGCTTCCCGACAGGTACAGCGTCCCGTGCTCGTCGATGCTCATGCCGTCGGGCGCCCCGCGCTTCTCGGGTGCGACCGGCGGGTCGAAGAACACGCGTCCCGGGCCGACCGTGCCGTCCCCCTGGATCGAATACACGCGCCAGTTCATCGGCCCGTCGTCGGCCACGTACAGCCGTCGGCCGTCGTTCGACACCTTCAGGCCATTCGGCACGCGCATGTCCTGGATCACCTTTTTGACGTCTCCTTTGGCTGTCAGCACGTAGACGGCGCTCGTGCGTGCATCCTTGAAATCCGGATCGGTGAAATAGATGTCGCCGTTGGGGGCCTGCGCCACGTCGTTGGGCTGGTGCAACCCGGCGTCGTAGAGCAGCACCTTGGTGTCCGTCGGGCCGGTCGCCCCGAACGCGTAACTCAGCACGCGATGCCCGTAAGCCTGCGCGCCCAGCAGGCGGCCGTCATTGGCCAGGAACATGCCGTTGACCCCTTCCGTCTTGTCGAGCCAGACGGTGACTTTCCCGGGTCCGTCGAGCCGCAGGATTTGCGTGTTCTCCTGCGGCGAGCCGAACGCCGTGAAATACAGCTTGCCCGTCGCTGCGTCCCAGACCGGGCCTTCAAAGAAACGATCGTCGTGATAGACCGACACGAGTTTGGCCCCGTCGGCGACCGTGGCGGGCATGCCCGTGGCCGGTCCATCGGCCGTCGCGGCGGCTGGCAGAATCGTCGTCGTGATCGCAATCAGCAGCGGCAGGAAGCGCAGGGCGTGCATGCTCGGGTTCGTCCTTTCAGGGCAGGTCATTCCGGGTCGACGATTCCGCAGGTCGCATTGTACGGCTCGCGTCCGCCCGTCTCAATCAACCGAAACCTCTCCGGGTTGTAAAAACTACAACAGCGACCCGCGTCCAGGCGACCTCGCGGTGAAGATCTTGACCACAAATTCCGTTTCGGATATTACACCCGCCGCGACGACGGACTGCAGTGCGCCGCGAGCCCAGAGTGACCCAGGGCGCCCGGCGTTTCCCCTCTTCTGCCTTCCTTCTCGCGTGCCCCGCCCCTGTCGGTTTCACCCGTCTCTTCATCCCTCCCCGCAATGAGGAAGACCGCAATGCCGTCCCGATGTTTACGACTCATGATTTCAATCGGAGCGCTGATTTCCGGCGCTTCCGCCAGCTCGGCCTTCGGGCAGTGCCAGCCCTTCAATCCGTGCTGCTGCTGTCCGCCGATTCGAGTGACCGCCTGCTACCAGACGGTGCCGGTCACTGAATACCGGGAATGCCGGCAGACAGTCCAGCGCCCGGTCGTCGAAACAAAATATGTCGAGCAGCCGATCACCGAATACAAGCAGGTCGTCGAAACGAAAACCGCGGAAATCCCGACTTGCACCTATCAGAATGTCACCGAAATGCGCTGTGTGCAGCGCGACTGCGGCCACTGGGTGACGCAGTGCTACCAGCGCCCGATGGTGACCCCCTGCCAGTACGACAGCCGGCCTGACCTGTTTGGGTTTCTGAATCGCACGGGATATGCCGTGCGGATGGCCTTCACGCCGCAATCGTGGACCGAACGTGTGTATGTGCCCAATGTCGTGACGGCGCAAGTTCCGGTGACGCGCCAGGTGGCTGTGCGCGGGACACAGACGATCAACTATCAGGTTGCCAAGCTTGTGCCCGTGACCACCACCCGCAAGGTGGCGGTGAACACAGTGCGGATGGTGAGCGAAGAGGTCGTCACGAAGCGGCCCGTCGTCGTGTTCAAGACGATTCCGATGGGAACCAGCCTGGCGCTGGGCGTGCCCCCGGCGAACGCCGAATCCCCCACGACGACAACTGCACTGCAGCCTACTCCCGAGACGAAGGGAACGGCGATCATGCCCCGCAACAAGGGGGGCGACAGCACGAAGATTACGCGCCGCTTCGACGAAGACCTGAACGACGAGGAAGACACGTTCAATCGGGGCAAATCGGGCTCCAGCGGCGACAAATCGGGCGGCAAGATCAAGACGCAGTCATTGGACGAACAGGGTTCGATCAAGGTGCCCGCTGCGGGCGACAGAATTAACCGCGGAACAGGCGTTTCGGCCAACGATCAGGAATTCGCCGCGGGCGAGCGCCCCATCGGGCGCTGGATTGCGCGGAAGCGGGCCAAGCCGCAGCAGCCGGCCGGGCAGGGATTCCCGGAAGTCGCTCAAACGGGCGCCAAGAAGAAATAGTCTTGCACAGTTCAAAACGCAAGCAGCCCGCGAGCCGACTCGCGGGCTGTTTTTGTTTGCGCGGCTCACCCTACATCGGACAGCGCGAATCGTATACAATTCGGATTCTCCGTCGTGAATCCTCTCGATTGTGTGAGCCAGCCATGTCCGCGCCGAACCTCGTACCGTTGCCCGCGGGTTTTCGTGCCGCCGGCGTGCATTGCGGGATTAAGAACGACCCTCAGGTCCTGGACCTCGCGCTGTTTGTCAGCGACAGTCCGGCGATGGCGGCCGGCGTGTTCACGACCAATCTCGTGAACGGAGCGCCCGTCAAAATCTCTCGCAGCCGCGTGCCGCGCGATACGGCCCGCGCTGTCGTCATCAATTCAGGAAACGCCAATGCCTGCACCGGCGAACAGGGAATTGCCGACGCCCGCTGGATGACGGCAGTCACGGCTTCGCAGCTCGGGTGCGCCGAAGATGACGTGCTCGTCTGTTCGACCGGCGTGATCGGCCGTTTTCTGCCCCGTGCCTGCCTCGAAGCGGGAATCCCTCTGGCGGCGAGCCGGCTCGATGCCGGGCCCGAGGGTTTGCTCTCGGCGGCCTGCGGAATCATGACCACCGACACATTTCCCAAGCTGACCACGAGAACGGGCGAGCTGGGCGGTGCGGCGGTGCGGATCAGCGGCGTTGCGAAGGGGGCGGCGATGATCGGGCCCAACATGGC
>JACQFH010000380.1 GCA_016200145.1 Planctomycetia bacterium
CCTGGCCCTCACCGGCTCCGCGGCCGGCAACTACGTGCTCTCTGCGACCATCGCGACGACGACGGCGAATATCACGGCCAAGGAGCTAACGGCCACCGGCAGCACGCAGAGCAGCATCAACATTTCCAAAGCCGGGACGCTGACGTTTGCGATCGCCAACGTGAGCGGCAAGGTGAATGGCGACACCCGCAGCACCTATCAGCTCTTCAATGGTGCGATTTTCACGCTCAAGATCGGCACGAGGACCTATTCGGTCACCTCCACTGCCTCGGTTGATTCCGCCACCGGCACGATCTATGTCAGTTGGCGGTTGAGCTCTGAACTGTACAACGATCTCCTGGCCGTCCTGGGCTCGGGGACTTCCTCGGCCAAGCAACTCACCGACCTGATCGTGGTCGGCTACTCGAACGACGGAAATTACAAGATTTCGGCCGACTGCATGACACAGATCTTTTCGTCAGGCAAGGTGATCTGGTCCTAAATCGGTCGGGTGTTGCGGCGACACGGTCGACCTGACGGTCGACTGCCACCGGCGATTCGCCTCCATCGAGGCCACCCGCATCGCGCGGGCGCTGGCGCCGGGCCTGAGGTGCGCGCTCAATGAACCCGTCGCCCGCAAATACGCCAAGCCGGGCGACAAATGGTTCGAGTCGCAGGTCAGGCTTTCCAACCGTTGGAGTTCAGGCTTCAGCCTGGGCTCTTGCCGCATCGAACGCACGATTGCAACCGTTGAATGCAGATATTGCTTACAATGGGTGCAATCTTGTGATTCAATCTTCGTTGCGCAGGCTAAGCCTGAGCTCCAGCGGTACCGCGCCGAACGTCGAGATTCTGGCCCGGAGCCCGTCAGCCTGGCGATCGCCCGCCGCCATCAGGCTGGAAAGCCTGACCTGCCTCAGCCCGTCGCAAACTTCTGGATACGGAAGTTCATCGTGTCGGCGACGTACAGGCAGTCGTGGCTGTCGAGAGCTAGGCCGTGAGGCAAGTGAAACTGGCCGGGCTCTTCCCCCGCGCCGCCCAGCCCGTGCAGGAATTTGCCGTCGTTGGTGAACTGCTGGACGCGGTTGTTGGTCGCGCTCACCCAGACTCGATCTTTGCTGTCAACGCAGATCGAGATCGGGCCGCCCATCCCCGGAGTGCCGTCCTTATTCAGAGGAGGTGGGCCGAACCCACCCGGTTCAGAGCTTTCATTTCCCCAGTGCGCCAGCAGTTTGCCGTCGGGGGTGAATTTCTGAATGCGATCGAGCGCCGCGTCAGTCGTGTAGACGTTTCCGGCGCGATCGAAGGCCACAAACTGCGGTCCCGAGAAGCGGCCCCCCGCCGGAATGCTGCCGCCGAACTGGCCCGGCTCTTTGCCATGCTCGCCCCATTTGCCGACGAACTTGCCGTCCTTCGTGAACTTCTGCACGCGGCTGTTCCCCTGATCGGGTACATACAAGAGGCCGTCGGGCCCGAGCGCAATCGAGCCGGGAAGTTGGAACTCGCCGTCCCCCGTCCCCTTCACTCCCCATTCGCGCAACCGCTCGCCGGTGGCTGAATAGACCGCGACCTTGTTGCTGTTCCAGTGGGCGACGAAGACCGTGCCGTCGGCGTCGACCGCGACGCCCCCCGCGTGCGGCAGAATGGGAAACGTGCCGAGGAACTTGCCTTCCGAGGTAAACCGCTGCACGCGCTGGTTGCGAAACTCGGCCGTATACACCTCATCGCTCTTGCCGACGGCAACGCCGACGCACGCCGCGAATTCGCCTTCCTTCTCGCCGTGCTGTCCCCATTCGAGCAGGAACCGCGGAGGCGGGGGCGCTTCGTCACTCTTCGCATTCCTGGCGCGGGACAACAGCGAGAGACCGGCGATCCCCGCGCCGGCGAGAAATCGCCGCCGCGACAATCTCTCGGACGCGCCCTGTTCCGATATGAAGGAAATTTCCATCGTCTTGAATCGCCGATCGGCCGTTCGAGGTCATGGAAGCAGTTTGGCAGACCCGTGGATCCAGCTGCAGCGCAACCGTTCCACTGGCAGCCTGTTGAAAAACACCGTGGCATAGGCTTCCAGCCTGTGAATCCTCGCGAAAACATGACAGGCTGGAAGCCTATCCCACTATTCAACGGGCTGCTCGCGATGATACCCGTCGCGAGAGGCGAACACTACGCACGGCAGACCGTGGAATGTGCCCCGGCCGCTCTCAGCGGCCGGGGCACTGCGCTGGCGAAATGGATTTCCCACAACCTACGCCATCGCGGGCAAAGCGCTCAGCGGCACGCGGGTCTCAGATTTCACCGCACTGCACGATTTCTGGTACAGCGCATCCACGATCAGCGATGCGCAGTCATCCACGGCGAATTGCGACGTGTTCACCGAAAGATCGTAATGATGCGGATCGGCGGGGTCATGCAGGAAATGCAGCCGGACGAACTGCTTCCGCTCGCGGTCGGTGCGATCGACATGACGCGCCGCGTCGTATCGCGAGAGTTTCAGCTCATCAGCGATCACCGTGATCCGGTCCTCCCGCGGCGCAGACAGGCGCACCCGCAGCGTGGTGGCCGGGGGCAAAACAAACGGGCTCCCCCGACCCACGATCACACAGCGCCCGCGGGCGGCCAGCGTCAGCATCACTTCAATCATTCGCCGGACGTACTTCTGTTCGCGAACGGCCGGGACGGCAGCGAACGCTTCGACGCATTCCTGCAGCCACGTGATATGGTGCTCATCGACGTTTTCTAGAAGCTCGACCCCCACGTGCAGTTCCCGCGCGACAAGCTCGAGCAATTCGTGATCGTAGACCTGCCAGCCGAGCCGCCCGGCGACCGCACGGGCCACGGCCGGCCCGCGCGTTCCCGTTTCTCTGCTGATGGCGACCGCAAACGGTCGCGAATCACGCGCGGCAATTTCAGATGCCGACCTGTGAATCGCGGCGTCGTGGTGTCCGGCGGCCCGGACGAGAGCTTCGCTGACGCGATCGGAAATGAGGCTCATGGCTTGCTCCTGGAAAAGAATTCCCGTTGAGCCCGCGGCCCCTCACTTCACGATACCCTTTCCAATTCTCCCGTCAATCGGAATCTTTCCGACGTTGCCGATTTGTAATGCAGGCAGTGTCGTGAACACGGTCCGTGGTTTGAACGCTGCCTGCGAATTTCAACCGGAATTAGTCGGAGAATTCAAAAGAGCCACGGATGAAACACGGATGGACGGAGTAAATCTCGTATCCGTGTTTAATCAGTGTTTCATCCGTGGCTAACTTTTCCGCTTTGGAAAAGAATTTGCTGCCGGCGGAGCTATTGCAGGCCCGCGGGCCAGCCGAGGGCGCGGTGCAGGCGGAACTGGGCTTCGTTGTACGAAACCAGGGTGCGGAGATAGTCGCGGCGGGCCTGCGCCAGCGCCTGGATCGCCTGCAGCACTTCGATCGGCAGCCCCTGTACGTTTCTGATCCGCTCCAGGTTTTTCTCGTACGACGCGGTGGCCCGCTGGACACCTTCCTGCGCCGTGGCGATCTGCTGCCGCCGCGCTTCGACCTGCGTGTGCGCCTCGACGACCTCGCGGGCCACCCGGTCGAGTGCCGCCACTTCCTTGAGCTGCGCCTGCTGCACCCGCGACTGCGCTTCGCCGCGAATCGCCCGCTCGCCCAGTCCCAGGTTGCGCAGCTCCCAGTAGGCGACGGCGTCGGCATCGAAGCGGTTGTTGAAATGGGTCAGGTCGCTCCCCAGCCCGCCTCCGTAGCCGCCGTAGCTCACGCCCAGGATGACGCTGGGAATGAGCGGCGCCATTTTCTCGCGGCGCAGCCGTTCGACCGCTTCGCAGACGAGATGCCTGCACTCGGCGACTTCCGGCCGGTGCGACAGTCCGCGGGCCACGAGCTCCGCGGGCGGTAGTTCTTTGGAAACCAGCTCGATCGGGACGACGGTCGGTTCCCGGACTTCGTAGGCGAACAGCGGATCGAGGCTCAGAATCTGCGATAAGCGAGCCGAGGCCACGGCAACGGCCTCGTGGCTGCGCACGAGATCGTTCTCGCGCAACGCGAGTTCTGCCTGGGCCCGGTCGTGATCGGCTTCCGTCCCCTTCCCGGCCTGGGCGTAGGCGCCCGTCAGATTGGCGAGTTGTCGCGTGTGATCGCGGGCGTCGCGGGCGATCGCCACGTCCTGCTCGGCCCGCAGCAGTTCCAGGTAAGCGAGAGCCGCGTCGAGCAGCGCATCGTTGTTCGCGGCGGTGGCCGCCGCCTGGCGCGAGGCCGCCGTCTGCGCGGCGATTTTCGGCTGAAAGACGGTATCGGTGATCGAGAAATTGGCGTACAGGCCGGGGACGCCGGGAGAAGCCGCGCCGGGAACGGCGGCGCCGAATCCGCTGTACAATGCTCCACGGCTCGTGTTGAAGACGTTGCCAGCCACGTCCTGAATCGCCCCCTCGTGCTTGTTGTACGTCACGCCGGCGCGCAGCGAGGGCAGCCACAAGACCTGGGCCCGATCGAGCTGAGCGAAGGCTTCCTGAATCCGCTCGCGGGCGAAGGCCACCTGCGGGTTCTGGCCGCTCGTCAGTTGCAGCACCGTTTCGAGGTCGATCGGATGCGTCGCGACCGCAGGCGCGGCAGCCGCAGCGGTTGAACCCGCCGGAGCCGCAACGGCGGCGCTGGCATCGTGGGCGGCGACGGCGTCGGGGGGCGTTCCAGGCAGAGGTGAAGCCTCATGCGATGCCAGGTGAACGGATCCCTGATTCGATTTCGCGGGAGGCGTGCTTAAGGTTCGACGCTCGCCCGGCAATGCGGCTGCAATCTGGCGATCGGCCGACGATCGAGCAATCGGCGCGGATTGCTTACTCGACCGGTCGGCGAGCTTGTCCGCAGCGCAACCGGCGATCAGGCTGGTTCCGACCAGCCCCGCGAGTAATCGAGCGCTGTGTAGGCGCCATCCGGTCATCGAGGCGGGCTCCAGTCCCTGCCGGACGGGCAGAACGCTCGCCGGGCAATTCACGGGCACGGCGCGCGAGATTGCCGGCAACGGACCGCATGCCGCCCCGTGATCAGTATCGGGACCGGCACGCGGCGGACATTAACGATTTTCACGATTATGCGGGGGATTCCGCGCTCCCCTCGTCTTACCGCGACCCGGGCACCGCCGCGAATAGCGGTGGTCGGAGCGCGTATCGGGCATCTCTGGACTCTCGATCGTGCACTGGCGGCACTCAAAAAACCTGTATGCGGTTGTCGGTTTGCAAGGCAATGCCCAGCAGGCTGCGATACGCGCTTCCCTACGGGGCGCGGTTAAACGATTGTGCCGCGTCGATGTTACTTCATTACTTCTTCTTCGGAGCGGCCTTCTTGGGGGGCTCGAGCTTTTCGATCTTCAGCGACTTCAGGAGCTTGGCAGTTTCTGCCTTGGCCGCTTCCAGCTCGTGATACATGTCGCTGCAGCAGTCGCCGGCCACCGCCTTGTCGCCTCCCTCTTTCATGCACGCTTCTTCCGCCATGCCGCACACTTCATGGGCCTTGGCGTGGTGCTTCTTGATCGATTCGATCAGGTCGACGGCTTCTTTGTTCTTGGCGAATTCCGTTTTGAGCTGTGCCAGCGCCTTGTCGGCGGCCGCCAGGTCTTTACGCATCGCGGCCACGAGCTCCTTCGCCTCATCCTTGGGAACAGGCTGCTGCCCCTGGTTGTAGTGATACAGCGCTTGCGCCCGGTCCTGCGCGTGCTGCTGGCTGGTCTGCACCTGATGGCCGAGCATCTTGTGGTCCGCCTTCAAGAAATCCTGGGCCGCGCCGGTCGCGGCGGTGAGAAGGACGGCTGATCCGAAGAGAGCTAACGTCTGCAAAGCCTTCATCGCATGTTCCTTTCAAATGCTGTGACCTGGTATCGGAAAACCACCCGCCGTTAGGACCGGGTGGCGTCGTGAGCGGCTCAACGCGATCCCCGGGAAACAAAAAAGCCCAGCCCCGCGGACTTCGCGGCGCTGGGCTGTCATAGCACTGAATTTGGCTTCCGCCCGTCGAGAGCGGAATAATTACACCCTACGTGGATCCGCCTCGGTTGTCAAGCACATCTCGTGGAGAAGTCACAGCGCGGTGCATTCGTTTTCCCGACGCCAGGCTCAAGATCCTGCTTTGGGCTTCGCGACTTCCACTTGCTGTCCTTCGCGAAACGCCGCGGCGTTTACGCCAATGACTTGCTCGTCGCCCGACAGGCCCGAAACAATTTCCACGTCTTCGTCGGTGCGGATTCCCGTTTCGATCGGCGTTCGAGCGACGATGCCCTCGGCGTCGATCGTATAGCAAAACGATTTTCCGTCCGCTGCCTGCACGGCCCCTTTGGGGAGCGACAGCACGCCGTTCCGCTCGGCGACTTTGAGCCGCGCCTTGACGTACATACCGGGACGGAGCGATCCGTCGGCGTTGTCGACGTCGATCTCGGCGCGAAGCGTTCGCGAGTTGGCGCTCAGCGTCCACGAGATGCGGGCGATCGGTCCGGTTCGGGGCTCAGCCGACGACGAAGGAATCGTGACGGAGGCCTCGCTCCCCGATGCAATCAGTGCGGCGTCCCCTTCCGGGACATCGACAAAAATCCGCATCACGCGGGTTTTGACGACGACCAGCAGGGGCCTGGCGTTGGCGTCGGTCCCCGGCAATACAAGGTGGCCTGTATGCACGTTGCGGGTGGTGACGACCCCGTCGTAAGGGGCCCGGATTTTCGTGTAGGCCGTCAGTGCTTTGACGCGCGCGACGTCGGCCTCGGTGACCAGCACATGCTGCTGGGCGGCTGCAGCGTCGGCCTCGGCCTTTTCGACCTGAGCCCGCTTTTCGGAGACCTGCGATTTGGCCGAGGCGATCCGCGCCTGCGTCTGCTTGCGCATCGAATCGGCCGTCTTGAGCAGCTTTTCTTTCTCTTCGGCGACCTCACGTGTGACAGCCCCTTTGTCGGCGAGTTTTTTCAAACGCGCAAACTCGGATGCGGCAAATTCATAATCGGCCTGCGACTGGTCGACCACCGCTTCGGATTCTTCGACTTTCGCGCGTGCCGCCGATTCGGAGGCCCTCGCAACCTTGATGGCGGCGACGGCCTGCTGCAGCTCGGCTTTGGCCTGGCCGACCGAGGCCTCTTTCTGTGCCAGCTCTTCGTCGAGTTCGGGCACCGAGAGTTCCGCCAGGAGCTGCCCGTCGCGGATCGTCTGGCCCTGGTCGTCCACCTCCGGGCCGGTGACGCGGTCGCCGATGTCGGCGTGCATTTTTTCGACGTAGCTGGCCAGCTTGGCGAATAGGGGCGTCTCTTCGAAGGCTTCGACCTGACCTGGCTGAACCGTCCAACGGACGAGCGTCTTGCGAACCGGTGCGATCGGTGTGACTTTGACCAGCGGCCCCCCGCCGGCGGCACTTTCACCGCGCGCGGTCGACCCGCCGGCGCCAGAGTTGCCCCCCATCTCGTTGCCGCAACCGGCAATCGCCAGCGCACCGCACAGCAGCCAGGCTCCGCTAAATCTGGAACTGATCATGGAGCACCTTTCTCATAGTGCCGGCTGGTAGGATCGTTGGGGTCGAGCGACGACGACGCGGTGCCGGCGCGGTTTTGCAGCAAGGCGAAGGTGGCCGGCACGATCAGCAGGGTCGCCAGGGTGGCGGCGATCAGTCCGCCGACGACAGCGCGGCCCAGAGGCGCCGTCTGGTGTCCCGCCTCGCCCAGGGCCAGCGCCATGGGGAGCATTCCGGCCAGCATCGCCAGGCTCGTCATCAGCACCGGGCGCAATCGGCCGGCCGCCCCGGCGACAGCCGCCGCAGGGGCCATTTCGCCCTCCAGGCGGCGCCGCTCGGCGAATGTGATCAGCAGAATCGCGTTGGCCATCGCCACGCCGATCGCCATGATCGCCCCCGTATACGATTGCACGTTGAGCGTTGTGCCCGTCACGAACAGGATCAGCACCACGCCCGAAATCACGGCGGGGACGGTCGACACGGCGACCAGCGACAGGCGCAGCGATTGAAAATTCGCCGCCAGCATGAGTCCGATCACGACCATCGCCAGCACGAGCCCGGCCTTCAGTCCTCCCAGCATGGATTTCATCGGCGGAATCTGCCCGCGCAGCTCGTGCGTCACGCGCACGGGCTTTTTGCCTTGCGCTTCCAGCTCGTCTTTCTCTTTGTCGTCCCCTTTCTGGACGTCGGCGAGAACGTGGTTGATCTGCTGCGCGACACTGCCCAGGTCGGCGCCAGAGATATTCGCCGTCAGTGTGATTTCACGTTTCATGTTGTAACGGTCGAACTGGCCGGGCATCGTGCCGCCCGTGATCCGCGCCACGTCGCGGAGCAGCACCTGCTGGCCCCCCAGCCGCTCGACCGGAACCGTCGCCAGGTCGTCGACGGTGCGCATCACCGGCTGCGGCAGTTCGACCTGCACCTGGTATCCAATCCCGGTTTTCGGATCGGGCCAGTAGATGGGAACGACGAACCGGCTGGAGGAAGTTGCCGCCACGACCGACTTCGTCACCTGCGACATCGTCATTCCCGCGAGGCCCGCCCGTTCGCGATCGACTTCCACTTCGACGGTCGGATAATCGAGCGCCTGCGAAACCTGCAAATCGCGCAGGGCCGGGATCTTCGCCAGTTCTGCCTGAACTCTGCCGATGAATTTGCGGTTCTCGACCAGGCTGGCGCTGCGGGCCGAGATTTCGATCGGCGTGGCCGACCCGAAGCTCATCACTTCGCTGACGATGTCGGCCGGCTCGAAGGAAAAACGCACGTCGGGCATCCGCGCGGCCAGCTCGCGGCGCAAGTCTTCTTTCAGCGATTCGGCGCTCTGTTTCCCTCCCTTTTTGAGGGCGATCCTCGGCATGGCCTCTTCCGGTCCCCGCGACCACTGGTAAACGGCGTTGATCGGATAGCTCGACGGTACGACACCCACGTAACCCAGCGTGAGCGCAACCCGGTCGGCCCCGACTCTTTCCTTGATGGTCTCGAGCACCGACAGGGAAATCTGTTCGGTGCGGTCGATGTGCGTGCCGTCGGGGGCCCGCAAGCGCAGGCGAAATTCGCTGACGTCCCCCTGTGGAAAAATCTCGGTCCCCAGGCGCTTGCCGACGAAGATGATGATCAGCGCGCAGACGGCGGCGTACGCGACAAGGGCCAGCCAGCGGCGGGCGACGACTTGCTGAACGAGGCGTTCATAACGATCGCGAAAACGGGCAAACGACGTATTGCTTTCATCCTTCGAGTGCTGCTGTGACCTGAGCAGCCAGACCGAGAGCACGGGCACAAACGTGCTCGACAGAATGTACGAGGCGATCATCGAAAAGCCGACGGCCAGCGCCAGCGGCACGAACAGGCCCCGGGCCGCGCCCTGCATGAAAAACGACGGCACGAACACCGCCAGGATGCAGAGCATCGCCAGCAGGCGCGGAATGGCCGTCTGCAGGTTCCCCTGCCGCACGGCCTGCGCCATCGACGAGGTTTTGAGCATCTGCACGTGGATGTTCTCGATTTCGACGGTGGCCTCGTCGACAAGAATGCCCACGGCCAGCGCCAGGCCCCCCAGCGTCATCAGGTTGATCGTCTGTCCACACAGCCACAGTCCCACGATCGCCGCCATGATCGCCAGCGGGATATTCATCACGACGACGAGGGCGCTGCGCCAGTCGCGCAGGAACACCAGCACCATCAGACCCGTGAGCATGGCCCCCAGAATGCTTTCGGTCCGCAGGCTGTCGATGGCCCGCGTCACGTACGGCGACTGGTCGAACTCGAACGACACCCGGATGTCGTCGGGAAGCTCCTTCTGCATCTTCGGCAGAGCCGCCTTGATCTCGTCGATCACACTCATCGTCGAGGCGTCGGCCCGCTTCGTGGCAAGGATGTACACCGCCCGTCGACCGTTCACCAGAGCGTAGCCGGTTGTCAAATCGGCCGCGTCGTCGATCGTCGCCACGTCACGCAGGTAGACCGTCGGCGAGACGCCGGCGCGAATCGGAATGTTCCCCAGATCGCGGATGTCTTTGACCATCGCGTTGGTCGGCACGATGGGGTAGCGGTCTCCCACGTGCAGGTTGCCCGAGGGGCTCACCGTGTTGCCGCTCGCCAGGGCCGACACGATTTCATCGGGCGACATGCCGTACGCCTGCAGCCGTTCGGGCGAGGTCCGAATGACGACCGACCGCGCACTGCCGCCGAACGGCGGCGGGGCCGAAACCCCCGGCAGCGCGGCGAACATAGGCCGCACCTTGAACAGCGCCTTGTCCTGGATCTCGGCAATCGTTGTGGTGGCGCTCGACAGCACGAGGTACCCCACCGGCACGCTGCCCGTGTCGAACCGCATCACGAACGGCGAGACCGTTCCGGGCGGCATGAAGGCCCGCGAGCGGTTGACGTAATTGATCGTCTCGGCCATGGCCTGGGCCATGTTCGTGCCGGGGTGAAAGAACAGCTTCATCAGCGCCGTCCCCTGCACGTTCTTGCTTTCGACGTGGTGAATGCCGGTGATGTACAGGAAGTGGTACTCGTAGTAATTGGTGAGGAGCCCCTCCATCTGCGCGGGGTCCATGCCGCCGTAGGGTTGTGCGACGTAGATCACGGGCAGATCGAGCGCGGGGAAAATATCGAACGCCATCGGCACGGGCAGCACGATGCCGAACTTCTGCAAATACGCATCGACGCTTTTGGGGCGCACGGCCAGACAGCAGGCGAGCGCAACGGCCACGATGCCCACGATGATCGTGATCGGCCGCCGCAGGGCGAAAATGATGGGATTCATGACACCATCTTTGCCGCGACCGGACTCCGCATCAAGCCGCGATTGAGGAAATGAGCGATTTCTCATTTTCCTTTCAGGTGTCGGCCTCAAGCAGTGCGTCGGATCGCAGGGCCCAATCGTCAATTAGCGCCATTCGGGGGCCTGTTTCATGTCCACCAACTTGAAGTCATTGCCGGGCAGCAGCTCGTTGGAGAAATAGTACGTCGTCGCGGAGGGAAAGAATTCATCGGCGTCCGGAAAATACTCGTGAAACGCCTCGGCGATTCGGTTTCGGACCTCGCGCTCGCTGGCCGCATAAAAGCGAGTCAAGACCTGCAGCAGATATCCGAAAAACTCACGTCCGATGAAGTGGTCATAAACGAGGCTGTAGTGCTGCTCACGGGGATAGGGCGAGTCGGCCGAGATGCTCGCGCCCAGATCTTGCAGGCCTGCATTCTTTCGGGCTTTATCATCGACCCACACGTCGAAGTCGCGGTGAACGACGCGCAGGGGCCGAAAGTCCTGATCGACTTCCAGCAGCACGTTCTGCGCATGGGATTCGAGAAGAATGCCCCTTTCGCGGACGACTCTCGCCCAGCACTCCAGCACGGGGAGCATGATCTCCTCGATCACAAACGCTTGAGGATCGGCACCCAGACGCTCAATCATCTGGGTGAGCAGCGGGAGATTTTGCGGATCGCGCAGGTCCCCTCCGTACAGGGCGAAACAGGGGATCAAAAATCTTGCCTCTTGAACCGGGCGTGGAATTCGCTCCCTCACCAGAAACCCCCAGGGGTTGCCGTCGCCCCCGCACGTGCAACCCAGGCTGTCCGGAAGGTAAGCAAACCGTTCGAAGCGGACGTGCTCGAGGTCACGAGTAGCTTCAATGCTGTTGCGAATATTCTTCAGCCGGAGCCGCCGATTGAAGCGCGAGATGCGTCGGGGATAGTGCAGCTTGATGAAGTGGGCGGGCACGGTCCCCGGAGTCGCCGTGGTGTACACGGTCCGGGTCGATGCGGTTGGCGCGACCTGGACCGGCTCGCCGCGACGGAAAGTGCGCAATACGTCCAAGTTGTCGATTCCAGGACTTGCCCAGGTCTCCGGGTGAATCAGAAACCGGACCTCCTCCGGCTGCACGTAGAACTCCAGAAGATCGCGCTGCGGGCCTGCCTGAAACAACGCTACCCGGGCTCTGGGAGCGACGACGGTGACGAGGTCGAACGACGGACGGCTGCTGCGAGGCTGGTACTCCGCTCCGACTTCCGATTTGGCCGCGAAGGGGCTGTAGGTTCTCGTCCCTTCATCGACGTATCGCTCCATGTACAGGAGTGCCGGGTCGCCCTGGAGAATGTCGTCGAGTTGCATCCGACTCTCGCTCAACGTTTCGCGGTGTGCGCCGGCGCGCTTTTCTGCGCGTCGAGGGCGGCCTTGACGCCGCTGGCCAATTCCCGGGTGGACCCCTTGCCCCAGAAGTGCAGGAAGTAAAAGGCCGGTTCTTCGCCGATCATGTGGTGATGCAATGCCACGATGTGGATGTCGTTCTTCCGCAGCGCGTGCAGCACCGGCTGGACCTCTGTGGCGGTCATGATGAAGTCGCCATCCACCGCCGCGGAGTTATCGCCGCCCGAGAACGCGGCCCAGGTGTTCAGGCCCATCGACTCCCCGACCTTGATCTTGTGCATCGTGCCCTCGCGACCGACACTCACCTTGACAACTCCGTCCTTCGTCTGGCTCTTGTGGCTCAGAATATTTTCGATGGCGCTCGCCTCGATTTTTCCATCCCGAGGCGTTTCCCCCGGGAAAGCCAAGGCGGGGGCGGCGTGCTTTTCCCGCACCTTCTTGATCGAGTCCCAGACGCCTTTCACGGCGGCCGCCAGTTTCTGCGCATCGCCGTGCCCGCCGATGTGCATGAAGTACACCTTGGGTTCATCAAAGAAGAAGTGGTTGTGCAGCGCCGTCACCTCCAGGTCGCCGGCAAAAGCTGCATCCATCGCGGGCGTGACCTCGTCCTGGAACACCACCGTGTCGCCCATCATCATGGCGCCGTGAGCGGCCGGCGTGAACGCCGCCCACGAGCCCAGTCCGGCAAACGGTTTGAGCGGCATTCCGTCCACTTTGACGGCCACGTCCTGCCGCGGCCACTCAATCCGCACAACGCCGTCCTTGGATGTGGTCTTGGCTCCCGAGGCCTGGGCAATCTTTTCCGCGTCCAGCCCGCCTTCGCCCTGGCCGAATGCGAACCCGTCTGTCCCAACGACGATCAGTGCCCAGAGGCTGGCCAAGATGAGGGTTTTCATGCTGCGGTTCATGGGTGGTTTCCTTTCATGCAGGTTCCGACGGAATACGTCGCTGGCAGCCGGATTCTTCGGAGGGACGTGCCAGGCGGCCTTTCGCGGGAGAATGCGCGGTCGCTGATATCTGGATTCGAGCAAAGGACATGCCGCGCCGTCCGCGCCCCGCGACAGATGAATCATTTTTCATTTTCGCCAAACTGGGCAGGCTCTGAGTGGAAAGCGGGGCACGTCACTCGCTTCGGCAGACAAGGTGCGCCGGTTCGTCGTCCGCCGGCTCAACTTGAATCTCGTTGATTCCAGTCGGCGTGAGGCACGAAACGGCGGCAATGGGCAGCGCTTTCGGGCGGTCTCGCAGTTCCGCGCCGATCGCCGTTCCCTGGTTGCGCTTCGAGGCGCGGCGTAAAGCAATCTCCAAACGGTCCGGCCGATTTCTGGCGAACACCGCCAGGGCCGCGCCGTCTTTCGCTGTCAGCGGTTCGTCGTCGACGGCCAGCACCTCGCCGCAGATCACGTCGATTTCGACCCGCACGACACGTTTCCCGTCATCCGCCACGAAGAGCACCTCAAAGGCATGGGTGGGGTGGTTCCGGCTGATGCCGGCCCGAAAGGGAATTCCTGTGCGACACTCAGCACGGGCGGCACTCACCGCCCCGAGGATCGTAACTTTGCTGTCGCGAACGAACTCTGTTGCGTCGGCCCACCGCCCGTCCGGCGGCTCTGCGGCACGGGCGCTCACTGCGGGACACGAAAAAATGGCAATGGACTGACAAACACATGCGAGCGACGCGACTGCCTGCCGATACATTCATCACCTCGATTTGTCGAAATCTCAAGGGGCCTGCCGTACCTGCTGCTGGCAATAGGCGTACAGTGCG
Organism: Planctomycetia bacterium; assembly: GCA_016200145.1. Taxonomy (GTDB): domain Bacteria; phylum Planctomycetota; class Planctomycetia; order Planctomycetales; family Planctomycetaceae; genus JACQFH01. The sequence continues at coordinate 13,859 of JACQFH010000380.1, forward strand.
TCGTAAACGATCCATTCTGCCGCGTTGAGCGCGTGGTCGTCGCGGTAGCCCAAGTGGCGGAATCCTTCCGCAATTGCGCGCAGCCCATCGCTTTCGCGCTGATTCCACAGGCTGTTGTCGGTATCGGCCCCGTTGACGATGCGGGCCAGGAGCAACAGCGCCGCGTCGTGCACGAGGCCGCATTTTTTCACGATCGCGTCGAACGAACATTCTTTCCCGTGGTGCCCAAGCTCGACTCCCGGCACGTCGTAGGGGGTCGCGCCTTCGCGCTGGGCGACCGCCAGGACCTGATCGGCTGGAACAAACAGGAACTCGGCCTGCGGGTCGATAAATTTGCGGATCAGCCACGGACAGGCCACGCGGTCGACCTTCACCTTTTCGCGGGTAATCCATTTCATGTTCCACCGTCCAGGCCGATTTGCGAATTTCCAGCCTCATCGACCTGTCCCTGACGCACGCACGCTGCGGTATCGCGCGTTCGCCTCGTTCCAGTCGATGTGGCCCATGAATTTCTCGATGTATTCCGGCTTGCGGTTCTGGTAATCGATGTAGAACGCGTGCTCGTAGACGTCGATGACGACGAGCGGCATGGCCAGCCACAGCGGCCCCTGCGCGTGTTCGTCGCTCACGACGTTGTACAAGCGGCCGTTCACCGGATGCACGACAAGCATGGCCCAGCCTGCCGCTGCCTTGGCGCTGGCGATGAAGTCCGCGGCCCACTTCTCCAGCGAGCCGAATCGCTGTTCAATGCCCTTGCGCAGCTCCTCGGCGGGATCGGGCGCTTTCAGGGCCAATCCGTCGAAATACATTTCGTGCAGAACGACGCTGTTGCCGCGGCTTGATTTCTGGCGTTGCAGCGTTTCGAAGGCTTGCGGGTCGATCGCCGTGCCTTTCTGAAAGTTGTCTTCGAACCGGGAGTCGATCGCGACGAACGCCTTGAGCGCGCCGCCGTAGTGGGCCGTATGATGAGGAGCAATCTGCTGGGCCGAGAGGAACCCCGGAATTTCTTTGTGCTTGAGGGCCTTCAGGTTCCCCGTGGCGAGGCCGCTCTTTGAGAAGTCGGGCTCCGCGCCCCGCGCGGCTTCGCTCAAGCCGGATGCGAGGAATGACCCTGCTGCGGCGCCGGAAGACAGAAACACGAAACTGCGGCGATTCAATGCGGACATGATGTGTCCTCCCTGGATGGTTGCACCGCGCCCGTCCGGACGAACCGACAGGGCGAAACGGCACGGCGCTGGCGCCATCTTGTGTGCGGCGCAGGCGCACATCAAGACGCAATCCGGAACATGAAAGATTTCTCATTTTCCGTTCATGGCCTTTCCGAGGCAGCGAGCGGATAATGCACGCGGCGGAAGGAAGAATGCCGATGCCGCGCGTGCTTATCATCGAAGACGAAAAGAAACTGCTGACCGGCCTGCAGCGCGGTCTCGAGCAGCAGGGTTATGACGCGTCAGCGGCTGGGACCGGAGAAGACGGATTCTACCTGGCCACGACGCGATCGTTTGACGCGATCATTCTCGACCTGATGTTGCCGCGCCGCGACGGCCTGCAGGTGTTGCGCGATCTGCGCGCGCGCGGTTTCGCCACGCCGGTTCTGGTCCTGACCGCCCGGGACACGGTGGACGACAAGGTTCAGGGACTGGACGCGGGCGCCGACGACTACCTGGTGAAGCCATTCGCCTTCGCGGAATTGCTGGCTCGCCTGCGGGCCCTTTTGCGTCGCAATCTTCCGTTGCGGGAGCTCGTCCTGAAGGCGGCCGATCTGGAGATGGACCTGCTCGCCCGGCGAGTGAACCGGGACGGCAACGAAATCGAGCTGAGCATCCGCGAGTTCGAATTGCTCGAATACCTGCTGCGGCACGTCAATGCGACGGTCACGCGCGACATGATCGCCCGCGACGTCTGGAAAGAGCCGGGCGGGGTGCTTACCAACGTGATCGACGTCTACGTCAAAGCCCTGCGAAAGAAAATCGAACGCCCGGAATTGCGGCAGCTTCTGTGCACCGTCCGCGGCGTGGGATATGTGTTGAGAGACCAATGATTCGTTCCGTAACCGTCCGCTGGCGGATGACATTGTGGTTCGGCGCCGCCCTGGCCGTGATCCTGCTGGGTTTCGGTGCGACGACGTATTTCGTGATGCGGCACCATCTGCTGGAACGCGTGGACGCGGGACTCAATGAGGAGCTTTCCGACGTCCTCAGCGAGATTCAACGCGGAAATGATCGTGCGGCGATGCTGGGCTGGCTTGACCGGCGGTTTGCGCGACACGAGGGATTCGACTTCCAGGTCACGACGCCGGCCGGAGAGCGTGTTTTCGCAAACCTGCGGCTCGGCGAACGGCGTTTGCCGATTCCGGCGCTGGGCGACATGGGCGAGGACTCGCAGTACGAGACGTACACGCTGCCCGGCGCCGGGCGCGACCGGATTGTGACGCGCACCGCGCAGGGCCCCGACGGGCCGCTGGTGGTCCAAGTGGCCCGGTCGCTGAATGCCGTCGACCGAGAATTGGTCGAGCTGCTGACGGCCCTGCTGATTGCCGGCCCGCTGGCCCTGGGGCTCACGGTTGCGGGCGGCTATTTTCTGGCCCGCCAGGCGCTCGCGCCCGTCGACCGCATGACGGCCGCCGCCAACCAGATCGACGCGCCGAGATTTGGCCGCAGGCTGGACGTTGTCAATCCGGACGATGAACTCGGTCGCCTGGGGAATACGCTCAATTCCATGCTCGATCGCCTGGAACGCTCGTTCGACGAGATGCGGCGATTCACCGCCGATGCGTCCCACGAATTGCGGACCCCGCTGTCCGTTATCCGCAACGAGGCCGAAGTGGCGCTCGGCAAACCGATCAGCGAGGCGGAAAAGCAGGAACTGCTGGGGAGCATCCTCGAGGAATGCGAGCGGCTGACCTGGGTCACGGACCAGTTGCTGACGTTATCGCGCGAGGACGCAGGCATCGCGCCGAACCCGCGAGAACCGGTTGACATCTCGCAGTTGATGAGGGGAGTGACCGACACCATGCGACCGCTGGCCGAGGGCAAGGGACAGCGGCTGGCAACGAACGTGAATGGACCCGTCATCCTGCACGCGGACCCGGCTCGACTGCGGCACGTGATCTACAACCTGGTGGATAACGCCATCAAGTACACGCCCCCTCACGGGACGGTGAATGTGACCGTCGCGACGCGCGATCACAAGGCGCGCCTCGTCGTCGAGGACAGCGGCATCGGCATCCCGCCCGAGCATCTGCCCCACGTGTTCGAGCGCTTCTACCGCGTCGACAAGGCCCGCAGCCGCGCGGAAGGGGGGGCGGGACTGGGACTGAGCATTGTTCAGAGCATTGTGTTGACACACGGAGGGACTGTTGAAATCGCCAGTCAACCCGATGCGGGAACCCGGTGCGTCGTGGAAATTCCGCTGGGATGATTGTGGGAAATTTCCTGCGCCGACAGATTTCAGAGGTCCGGCGGCCGCATGAAAGAAGAATGAGAAATCTTTCATGTTCCTCTGCGCGTCTTGACGCTCGCAATTCCCGAGGAACAATCGGCAATGAACGTCAACCCGAGCAGACCGCTCCGATTCGAAGCGGACGCGTCACCACGGGTGTCGTGACGATGAATTCCTGGTGCGGCCGGTCCCTTGTGCAACTCGAACTCTCGGGAGAATCCAACATGAAAACGCGCACGCTGGTCATGGCACTTTTGACCCTCTGTCTGCTGGGCGCCGACAAACCCGATGCGATGCGCTGGAATTTCGAGGACGCCAAAGTCGGCGAACTGCCGAAGGACTGGTCGGCGGCAAAAACCGGCGAGGGCGAGGGAAGCGTCTGGAAACTGCAGGCCGACGAGTCCGCTCCGGCGGGCTCGAAGGTTCTGACTCAGACGTCCTCCGCAGGAGCGAATGCCTTCTTTAATCTCTGCGTCGCCGACAAATCGAAGTTCGGCGACGTCGATCTCTCGGTGTCGATCAAAGCGTTGACCGGGAAGATCGACCAGGGGGGCGGCCTCGTCTGGCGCTATCAGGATGCGAAGAACTATTACATCGCCCGGCTCAACCCGCTTGAAGGAGACTTCCGCCTGTTCAAGGTCATCAACGGGAAACGGACACAGATCGGCGCGACCATCGAAGCTGATGAACCGGCTGGCAAGTGGCACGCGATTCGCGTCGTGCACCGCGGGTCGGCCATTCAGTGCTACCTCAGCGGCAAACTGCGGATTGAAGCCCAGGACGACGCGCTCAAGGAACCGGGCAAGGTCGGCCTCTGGTCCAAGGCGGACGCCGTCTCATCGTTCGATGACGTCACCGCCTCTGCGCCAAAATCGTGATTGCTATCGGGGCACGCGAATTCATCCGTCGACCTGTGACAACGAGTGCTGCGGATTTCTTTTGAATTCTCAATCAGTCACTCAAGCTGTGGAGGGATTGCCATGAAGTTGAATCAACCGGTGTGCCTGGGCATCGTCCTATCGGCAGTGTTCGTTGTGAATGTATCAACGCGGGCGGGCGAACAGCTCGCCACGCAGTCGCCGCAGCAGGTCCTGGTCGTCAACACCCAGGACACGTCCGTGTCGCTCGTCGACCTGGGGACGATGAAAGAGCTGAAACGGTTTCCCGTCGGTCCCCGTCCGTACGGCATCGCCGTTTTGCAGGACGGCCAGACGGTTGCCGTCGGCGTCGAGGATGAAGAAAAAGTCAAATTCTTCACTCTGCCGGACTTCAAGCTGAAGGGCGAGGTCCCGATCGGCAAGATGTTCAACGACCATATCCTGCTGACGAGCGACGGCCGCCAGCTTCTCGTCGCCGACTTCCACAGCGATAAGGTGTTCACCATCGACGCGGCCACGATGCACGCCACGACACCGATCGAGGGTTGCAGCGCCCCGCACGTCGTCAAATACGGCCCGCTGAAGAAAAACGCTTACGTCACCTGCAAGAAGATTACGGGGATCGCCATCGTCGATCCTCTGCACAAGCGCGTGATCAAATTCCACCAGTTGAACGTCAATCCGCGGAGCCTGACTTTCTCCCCAGATGAGTCGAAAGTCTATTTCGGGTCGTTCTGGGTGAACGGCTTTTTCGAGATGGATACCGAAACCGGGAAAGTGATGCGACTTTTCGCTTTCGACCCGCCCGCCGACAACAACGCATCCCAGGAAGTCACGTACCACGGCGTGGAAGCGGTCGGCCCGCACATCGTGCTGGCCGCGAACGAAGGCCGCTCCTATGTCGACTCTGTCGATGTCGCGACCGGCAAGCTTCTCGACCGTCTGACCACGGTGTCGAAGCCGTGCTGTGTTGAGCGTATCCCGGGGCCGGAAGGGACAGCCACGCGCGTGCTCGTCAGCAATATTGGCGACGGAACGCTGCAACTGGTCGAAGTTTCCACGGCAGGCAAGCTCACTGCGCTCGGCAAGGCTCAGGTCGGCAAAGCGCCGAAGCGCGTGGCGTTCGTCACGAACGCCGCGCGGTGAAGGGCAGCGACACCTGGCAGGCAATCGTCAGGATGTCCTCATCACGGGGAAAGTCAAACATGCGAAAACGTGCCGCATGGCACAGAATGTGCGACAAATTTGCGTCCAAAGGGACCGGCGCGGGACAGGTCCCGCGAAAATGGATGTTGAATTTGCCACAATCCCGTAATCATCTCGGCACGCTCATTTCATCGGAGGCGGATCATGGACAATGATCGCAGACGTTTTCTGTATGCCAGCACAATGTTCGGCATGAGCGCGATGGGAGTCGCCGCGGTCGAAGGACGCGGGGAAGAGAAAGCACGCGACGAAAGCAGCGAGCCGGAGGCAGGCATTTCCGCGGCCGAAGACCTGATGCGCGAACACGGCGTGCTCAACCGCATTTTGCTGATCTATGAAGAGGGATTGCGGCGAATCCGCGTCAATGAAGAAGTCGCCCCCGAGGTCTTCTCGAAGACGGCCGCACTCGTCCGCGAATTCGTCGAAGACTACCACGAAAAACTCGAAGAAAACTTCATCTTCCCGGAGTTCGAGAAGGCAGGAAAGCTGGCTGACCTGGTCAAGACCTTGCGTGAACAGCACCAGGCTGGTCGGCGGGCGACCAATGTGGTCATGCGCGTGTCCGCGCCGGATCAATTCCTGAAAGGAGACGCGCGCGAGCAGCTCCTCATCGCCTGCGAAGGCTTTATTCGCATGTACCGCCCGCACGAGGCCCGCGAAGACACGGTGCTGTTCCCCGCTCTGCACAGCATCATCCCGGCCAAGAGGCTGCTGGAACTCGGCGAGCAGTTCGAAGCGGAAGAAGACAAGCTCTTCGGCGGCAAGGGCTTCGAGAAGACCGTAGAACAGGTGGCCGTCATCGAGCGGCATCTGGGGATCTACGATCTCGCGAAGTTCACACCGAAATGAGATCGGCAACCGGGAATCACGGGCGCCCTTCGCCCGCGTCAGGGGCATATTCTTTCGTCCTGACGCTGGGCGTCGTTAACTTTGGTCACCTGCGGTAGAGGGCCAGGCCGGCAATCGCCGCCGCCAGGACGACCAGCGGTTCGGGAAGCTTCTTGAATTTCCACAACAGGGCCATCGTCACGCCCAGGATCACGAGCTTCGGGATCTCAACCGTGCTTTCCGCAGTGAACAGCGTGCGGCGGCCCAGGACGACGACCGCGCCGGCGATGGCGCCGATCGCGGCGCTCGTCACGCCGTCGACGAACGCCACAATCCCCGGCCGCTTGCCGTGCTTCTTGAAATAGGGAGCCGGAATGACCGTGAACAGATAGCACGGAAGAAACGTCGCCAGAGCGGCGACAGTCGCTCCGGCCAGGCCCTGCACGTGGTAGCCGATGAACCCCACCGTGATCACGACTGGTCCGGGGGTGATCATCGCCACGGCAATTGCGTCCAGAAACTGCTGTTCCGTGAGCCAGTGGAATCGGCTCACAACCCCGCCATAGAGAAATGGCACGATCGCCAGGCCGCTGCC
>JACQFH010000056.1 GCA_016200145.1 Planctomycetia bacterium
ACCCTTACGGCATGGGTTATGCCGGGGCGTACGCTCCGAATGTCTATGCCGGGCTGAACCCCGTTGCGACAAACGTTGTGCCCAGACAAATCACCCCTGCGGCGACGACGATATCCCAGCCCAGCAAAGACGCGGCCGCGAGTGCCAGGGATTTCGCCAATCAGGGAGAGACCGCCTTTAAGGCGGGTGACTACAACGGGGCCGTCTATGCCTGGCGGCACTCGGTCCTCGACGACGCACAGAACGGCGTCGTGACGATGATGCTCGGCCAAGCGCTATTCGCAACAGGCAAATTCGACGAGGCAGCCGGCGCCACGCAAGCGGCGATGCGTCTCCTCCCGAAAGACAAATGGGGCGTTGTCGCCGGCAACTTCCGGGAACTGTATGGCAACGTGCAGGACTACACAGATCAACTGCGGGCACTCGAGCAAGCCGTGAAAGGCAAACCCGACAACCCGGCGCTGCGATTCCTGACAGGCTTTCATTACGCCTACCTCGGATATCCGCAGGAGGCGCTCGACCAGTTCAATCGGGGACTCAAATTAGAACCCCGAGACGAGATGGCCAAGCAAATGAGAGATGAAATGCAGTCCAAACTCCCCACGCCGGTCGTGCCGCACGCCGCGCCGCCCGCGCAATCAGGAGGGCTGTGATGCCCAGAAAAAACCATGCCGGCTGGAACACTTGTGCGCGAGGCCATAAGTATCGAGGCTCCGCCGGGTGCCCGACCTGATGGACGGGCAATCGGCGCACCGGGCGTGCGCACGGACGAGTCCACAAACAGCGTCGCTGAACTGTCTCGAGCCGCAGAGCCGCCGAGGGCCCTCCGCCAGGGCGACACGACACGGCCCGTGACTGTCAGCAGCCCGCGGGCATTCTGACTGGCCGGCGTCGCGGCGTCTGGCCAGTTCGGAGCCACCCGGGGACTTACGTCCCCGGCTCACCCGAGCCAGGATGTTTCCTCTCAACTCGCTCCTCCACTTCTCTCGCGCAGCGCGGTATACTGCCGCGCACAGGACTTCCCGGTCGCCGCGCGGCGTGGAACGATTCCGATGGAATTGCACCGACTGCCAAAGGAAGAATGGTGCCCGGCATGCGTCCTGCGCAGGGACCTCGCAGCGCCTTCAATCGCGATCGTGCAAGCGCGTTTTCATGCCACGGGGTCTCGCTGGCGATCTCCGTTTCTCCTGGTCCTGTTCTTGTCGCTGACTTACTGCTCGCAAGCGTTGCGAAGTGAAGATGCCAGGAAGGAAGTCAGGCAGCCCAGGCCTGCCAATCTCAATGTTCTCCCGGGTTTTGTCATGCAGGGCGCTTTTCAAATCGCTCGGGGACAAAATGCAAACGGCCAGTATCGACTGGTCGGCATGAATGGCGCGGTGATCGTCTGTACGGCTTCCTCGCACAACGATAACTCGACGGTTCGCGATGATGAAATCGAAGACGACTCCGCGGCCAATCCCGGCCGGGACGTCTGGATGCAGCAGGGGACAATCGACCAGTTCATTCTGGGGACGAGACTGAACAACGAGAGCCCCGCTGTGACGTTTGCTCGACTCGAAGCGCGGCTCAACGAGACGGTCGCAGCGATCGACGGAGTCTGCACTTTGACGCCCGAACAGAGGAACAAGCTCACCATGGCCGGCCGCGGCGACATCAAGCATTTCCTGACAATTTCACGACTGGATCATCCCACTCGCCAATGAAGCGATGGCGCTGGGGCAGTTGTTCGACACGGCACTTTTCGGAACCGATTCCCTGTTTTTCAAAACTCAGAATACGGCGCTGACTCGCAGGCAACGGTCTCAAATCGCCACGGCGCGGGCTGAATGGATCCCCGGCTTTCTCGGGGAGCCGCACCGGGCGGGCCAGGTCATCTTGAATGGAGCGATTATCCGCAACGGCGGCGGTCCCGGCATGCCCATCCGATTGAACGCGATCATTCTGGACGGAGCCATCATCCGCAATGGCGGCCCCGGACTGCCAGTTCAGGAAGGCCCGGTGCTAGTCAAACCTCAGTTGCAACCATGAATCGAGTCGATTTTCAATTTCCCCCGATCACGTGGACCGGCGCTTTGATCTTATGTCTGGTGTGCCCTCTCGGATTGCACGCCGATGACTGGCCGCAGTGGCGCGGGCCAAATCGCGATGGCGTGTACAGTGAAACCGGCCTTCTGGAATCGTTTCCGGCAGAAGGTTTGAAGGTCCGCTGGCGTGTTCCGGTCGGTTGGGGATTTTCCAGCCCGGTGGTGGCACAGGGCCGGGTTTTTGTCACCGACGCTCGACTCGAGAAGCCCAATGTGCGCGAGCAGGTTCTCTGTTTCGACGAAGCGACAGGCAAGTCGCTCTGGACCTACTCCCATGCAGTGGAGTACCCCGACTGGGAATTCACTCCCGGGCAGGAGCAGGGTCCAAACGGGACGCCGATCGTCAGGGATGGCAAGGTCTATGCGCTGGGTCCGCTCGGTCACCGTCTCTTCTGCCTGGAAGCCGCCAGCGGCGCGCTTCTGTGGAAGAAGGATCTGGAGGACGAATACCAGATCGACGAGAGCGCCGCCATCAGCACATCGCCTCTCATCGAAGGCAACTTGCTGATCCTGCTCATCGGCGGCAAGCCCGACGCCGGCGTTGTCGCGCTCGACAAGGACTCGGGCAACGAGGTCTGGAAATCCCTGGACGAGTATGCTGCGCACAGCTCGCCGATCATGATCACCTCCGGTGGCTCGCGGCAGCTCATCGTCTGGACCCTGAAGTCGGTCACCGCACTGGATCCCGCGACAGGCAAACCGTACTGGCGAGAGAAATTCACTGCGGGTGGCAGCGCGAACGTCGTATCGACGCCGGTTTTTTCCGACAACCGGCTGCTGGTCAATGGTCTCATGTTGCAGCTTGATGCGGAAAAGCCGTCTGCTGCGGTGCTTTGGCCCGCTCGGCCGCCGCAACGGCTTCTGAACAGCACGTCGACTGCCCTGCTGCAAGGCGATTATCTGTTTGCCAGTGAATCGTCGGGCGAATTGGTTTGCCGCAACGCGAGCACCGGCCAGGAAGTCTGGCGCACCGACAAGGCCAACGACTCGAAATATGCAGCGAACACCAGCATTCATCTGACTCTGAACGGCGATTCCGTGCTGTTGTTCAATGATCGAGGCGAGTTGATTCGAGCGCGGCTGACGGCAGAGGGTTATCACGAGATCAGCCGTGTCGGGCTGATCGAGCCAACCTATCCCTGGGGCGGCCGCAAGGTCGCCTATTCTGCGCCTGCCTTTGCAAATCGCCACGTTTTTGCGCGGAGCGACAAGGAGCTGAAATGTGCCTCGCTCGCAGCGAATCCTGAGTGACGTGCCCGTCGCTGACGATGGCTGCGCGGATCGCGTTGTGCGAACCATCTGCGCCAAAATGCTGACGCCGGCAAAAAGTCGCTGGCCGGCGATTTAACGACGTCGCGAACATAAACGGCGAGGCCGCTGGCTGTTGCGGCGGGCTTTTTCACAAGTCTGTTCCAAAACTGGAAAACAGGCGCATTGACCTGGTTGAAATGAGCGTCGAAAATTCTCTGAGGCGCTGCGCGAGAGAGGGATCGGTGGTCAGTCGAGCAGGAAAAGCAGCAGGCACACGGAGTGGCCGTGAATTCTTGTAGCGTGGACTCCAGTCCACACGAAAAATGGTCACGCGGGGACTAAAGTCCCCCCTACACCAAACAGACGGCACACGGAGTGTTCCCGAGATTTGAGACGATGCGACGCGGCAGGTCAGAGACCTGCCCCACGAGCGTGGCATTGGTGCATAACGCGTGGATTGCTGAATGAATAACGCAAGCCACTTTCATAAAACGGGTTGCGTCGATTTTCGAGTCGCCAATCAGAATTTCGGCAAAGAGCAGTGAATTGAACGGGAATAGGAAAGAACGCCGCAAGTCATTATCCTGTCGTCGGATGCGATGCGGACCGATTGCAGGGGGACTCGCTCGAGACCGGGAGTGATTATTCACTCCTGTTATTCATAAGTTCTGTCTGAGTTTGTCGCCGACTATGCAGACAATGCCGGGTGCTGATCTTCGAATCGAAATCCGCGCACAAATGCAATGCAATCCGAAATCACAAACGACGGCACACGGGAGTGTGCCTGTTACTTTGAATGACAGGACGTGGCACGTTGGAAACCTGCTCCACGGGTGGGGTAGACTGACCTCCGTGAGTAGCCCGAACTCTGGCGAGTTCGGCTACGAGCGAGTTGACTGAGCTCTGGCAAATTCGGCTACTGGAACGATTCCCGAATTGTGGCCAATTCGGCTACGGGGATCGAATTCGGCTATGGGTCTGACGAAATCGGGGCGATGCAGATGAAGCCGCACACGCTGACGCCTGTGGATCAGATTCCGGTGCCGGTGCCGGCGGCGGATGAAATCTATCGGGTGCGCCTGTTTGATCATGATTATTCGTTCGTGGGGCTCAAGTCGCTCCTCGGGGCGGCGGACTTCAGCAAGGCGGGGGATCGCGGGGCGGGGCTGGCGGCAGAAACCGAGGTCGTGCGCGAGGCGGCGCGCGCGGTTTTGTCTTCGCTGACGCTGCAGCACCTTTACGATCGACCGCTCACCGATGACGATGGGCGCGTCGATTCGGTGATGCGCGTTGGGTACGACGTCGAACTCGACAAATTCCGCACAGTTTCTTCGTGGACGCTGGGGCAGCTCAAGGATTTTCTCCTGCAGGCGCCGGGTGAAGAAACGGGGGCCATGGGCCGGGCGCTGACTCCCGTCATGGCCGCGGCGGTCTGCAAATTGATGGACGTGCACGATCTGGTGCTGGCAGCTCGCAAGATCCAGCGCGTGTCGAAGGCCCGCACCACGCTGGGCTTGCCGGGCACGCTGTCGTCGCGTTGTCAGCCAAACCACCCGGTCGACGATCTGCGGGGCATCACGCTGCTGACTTATTCGGGATTCGCACTCGGCGGCGGCGACGCGCTGATCGGCGTCAACCCGGCGATCGACACGGTCGAGAACATCTCGGCGATGCTCACGCACCTCGACAAGGTCCGCCGGGCCACGGGCGCCCCCACGCAGATCTGCGTGCTGGCTCACGTCAAGACGCAACTGGGGTGTCTGGATAAAGGCGCGCCGGTCGAAGTCATGTTTCAGAGCCTGGCCGGAACCGAAAAGACCAACCTCACCGAGTTCGACATTTCGGTCGAGCTGCTCGACCATGCCTGGCGCACGATGTCCGAACGCGGGGCGCTTGCCGACACGGCTGAAAATTTCATGTATTTCGAAACGGGCCAGGGAAGCGAATACACCTACGGCAAGCACAACGGCATCGACATGGCGACGTGCGAGGCCCTGTGCTACGGCCTCGCGCGGCGTTACCGGCCGTTCATGGTGAACAACGTCACCGGGTTCATCGGCCCGGAGACGCACGTCGACAACTTCGAGATGATCATCTCGAATCTGCAGGACCACTTCATGGGGAAGCTGCTGGGGCTGCCGATGGGGATGGCCCCCTGCTACACACTGCACTCGCAGATTACGCTCGACGGGCAGCAGATGGCGACGCAACTGCTCGCCTCGGCCGGGGCCAACTATTACATGGATGTGTATCTCAACAACGACCGCATGCTGGCCTATTTCGACACCAGCGCCCACGACAACCAGTCGCTCAGGGAAGTCCACAAGCGCGCGCCGACGCCCGAGTTCCTAGGAATTCGCAGAGCTGCTGCGCGCGACGCCCGCCATGTACGGGTTCGAGAACGCCGGCCCGCGTCCCGCCAACGACGTGACACGCAGGCTGCGTTCGAACCAGGCACTGGCCCGGCAGGCGATCGTTTGCGAGCTCGGCCTCGACCTGCTGCAGCGGACGGCTGAATTCCTGGTGCTCGACAGCGAGGCCCGCGACAAAGAGAGCCATCTCAATTCGCCGCATCTCGGGGCGCGACTTTCACCGCGCAGCGAAGAACAGCTCGAACGGGGCGAATGCGACGTGCAGATCGTCGTTTCCGACGGGCTCTCCGCCGAGGCGGTCCATGCCAATCTCGCCGAGCTGTACCCCGTGCTGTATGACGGCCTCGAAAGCCGCGGACTGAAACTGGGGCGGCCGATCGCCATGCGCTACGGACGCGTGAAGCTGGCCGAGCACGTCGCCCAATGCACCGGCGCGCGACTGACGATTCTATTGATCGGCGAGCGCCCTGGCGGAGACGCGCTGGCTTCACGGAGCCTGTCGGCGTACCTCGCGTATCAGCTCGTCGACGACGACGCCCGCCGCCACGCGGCCCGGTTCAGTGGCAACGCCGACATTCGCTTCGAGTACACCGTGATCTCGAACATCTATTCGGGCGGGCTGATCCCGGTCGAAGCCGGCAGCGTGATCGCCGAGAAGGCCTGGCAGATCCTGGAGAAACAGGCCGCAGGGAATCGGCTCGAGCAGCTCATTAAGGGGGCGTAACTACGCCGCGTTATGGACTGACGCTGGCGGGGTAGCGCGAGGCGGAGGAATTGTTAGTGACGGGGGCACCTTCCGAACGGAGCAGATCATTCGTGATGACCTCTTTTTCGTAGACCCGCCGCGGCTCGGCACGCGCACGTTCAAATCCACGCTGCCGCTCGACCCACGGACCTGCCTCGATATCGGGGCTGGGATCGTGGTACGCAAACGACCGGCGCTCGGCGGCCACGTTGGAAGCAGCGAAACTGGGGAGCTGGGTGTTGCGGCAGCCGGCAAGCAACAGCGCACATCCGGCGAGGCGGATCATCCTTGACGAGGTTCCGTTCATCGCGACATTCCTTTGAGCGAGCGCGGGTCCCCAATTTTCCGCCGGATCGGGGGCGGGGGTCAGACAAACACCCCCGCGGGGATTATAGGCGAACGTCGGCCCGGCAGAAAGGCGGATTCCGGGTGCGGAGGCGATCACCCTGGTCGAATTGCAAGTCAATACGCGGCAGTTGTTTGCGTCAGACCCAAGTTGCTGCGTTCAGACCACCTGCGACCCCTCACGGGGTCAGTGGCGAATCAGGGGGTGTAGATAATCAGCGGGTGTAGATATAGAGAGCCGGGTCGTCGACAATCCATTCGGTCGACCAGGTCCGGCCGTCGTCGCCGTTGACGACGTTGAAGAAAAAGGTATTCAGCTTCTCGGCCGTGTGGCCGTATGGCTTCGTGGTGGTGATGTGGTCTTTCTCGGTCAGCGGATCGACACCGGGGCTGGCGTAGAAATGCGTTTGGCCGTCGGGAGTGAACGCCATGCCCAGGGTCCACCAGCCGGTCTGGGTGATCCTCGGGCCGACGATGTCTTCGCCCTGGGTTCCGGCACGCACCAGAAGCAAGGCCGAAGGCTCTTTGTTCGGGCCATCGTGGCCGTTGTACTGGATGAAGAATCCGGGCCAGTACGCTTCTTCCTTGCGTTTCATGCGCCGCGACGTCGAGAAGAAACCCTTGTGGGTCACGGGCTGAACCGAACCCCCTTCAAGCTCGGCGCGAAAACCGAAGCTCGCTCCGACTCGCTGTTCCCACTGTTCAAACGGCGGCAGAAACACGCGGACGACGACGCTCGGTGATTTGGAAACGTGAACCGGCCCACCCAGAAGTGACGAGACGTTGATCAGCAGGTCATCCTGCTGCATTTTTCGGCTG
>JACQFH010000371.1 GCA_016200145.1 Planctomycetia bacterium
AGCCTAACGATTCCTGCGGCGGAAAAGCCGCCACGTCCCCGGCGGTGGATTCCGATGTCGGTACGGATGTTCGTGGCACTCATTGCACTGCTCGGCGCTGTGAGCCTCTGGATTGTGCTCGACCAGTTCGTAATTCGTGAATTCAACATCGGCCGGATTAAAGCGGGAATGACACAGGCGGAGGTCGAAGCGATCCTCGGGCAGCCGAACCCGTTACCCGATCTCAAGCGTAAGAGTCAGGCGTTCTGGGATACGCATTGTCAATTCGGAACCAAATATTTGTCTCTGCATGTCAATTACGATGCCGACGGAATCGTCGAATCGACGCAGGTATCGGGATTCCGGCGTTCGTCAAGTTGGTGGTGAAAGTTTGGCGCCGACAGTAGCTGGACGTGTATTCGGAAGTCATTTGCCAAAAAAACCGCATCGCGCCGCCCACCCCAGCCGCATTTTTTAAATGGACCTCTCCCCTTTAAATCTTCTGGGTGACGGACGCCTATCGGGCCGCTGCGCGCGTGATGCTGATCTCGACGGCGGGTTGGTAGAAGAAATGCGCCAGGTGTTTCTCGATCGCGGCCTTGATCTCTTCGACGGTCAGGCCGCGCACCGGCACTTTGCCGTATATCCCGATCGCGACGGTGCCGTCGGGACGCACAAGGTGTTCGCCTGCCACGATTTGCTGGACGTGCACGTCGTGCAGCGAAACGGCAATCTTGGGATCAACAAGGCCGACGCTCTCGCGCAGGTGTTTGACAATTGCCTCCCGTGCACTCCTGGTGTTCATTGCGGTTACGACGACCGAACCGTACTGGGGACCCAGGTCAATCGTTCCGTCGGGCTGCACGCAATGCAGTCCATTGATCTGCTTGAAACCATTCTCTACCGGATCGCCAGAAGGGTCGATCGGCAGCAGATTTGTACCGCGGATCTTCAATTGGTCGCCCGGCTCGATGGGGTTGCTGTCTGCCCGAATGGATTTCACGAGTCCGATCGACAGAACGTCCGGCGATTCGACGCGGTACGTCGGGTCAAAGTTGGGATCGACGCCCGATTTGTGCACGACCGGCGGTTTTTGAGCGCTCCCATTCCCGGATGGCCCCGACTTGTAAAGCTGCCAGAAAGCCACGGCTGCACCAATAACCAGCAGCCCGGCGGCCGCCAACAGCGACTTGCGAGAGGCATTCATCGATTCCTCATCCAGATTGAGAATGTGACGGATTCGTACGGCCAGATGACAGTCGGTCATCGCCAAAGCGGCGTGTCGAGCCGCGATGCCTGGCAGGGCAATCGCGGCCAAAGTCTCGGCATAGAGCTGCGGCCGACAGGTGTGCGCGAGCACCACGCCATCGCAGCATTTTTCACGCTCCAGTCGCACCCAACTCGACAGCCACCAGATCGCAGGGTGAAAGAACAACACCGCCTCAAGCAGTCGCTGCACGAAATTCACAAAAACGTCGCATCGGCGCACGTGGGCCAGTTCATGGATCAGAATCATCTCGATCTGCTCTGTCGAGCATTCCGCAAGTATCGACGCCGGCAGCAAGATCATTGGCCGCAGAATACCGACCAGAAGCGGCGCGGCGATGCGATCGCAGAGGCCGATCGACACACGGCGACCGACGCCGAGCATGGCCTGCAAGCGACGGCAGGCCGTAACCGTGTCGCCGTCGTCCAACAGGCGAGCCGCACGACGCAGACGTTCGACACCAGTTACCCCACATGTCAGTGCGACCAACGTCATGGGCGTCCCCGTCAGCCAAAGCCAGGGCAGCCAGCGGTACGGCAGGTAGAACAAATCTTCGAGTCTTCCCGCCAGCCGCGTCGGCCACACCGCGGGCTGCGCCGCGGATGCTATCGCATCCGACGGGGCCGGCGATCCGCGATGGAGCGCTGGGACGTTTTCCCCGTTTCCCTGAACCTCGACGACAAGCAGTGCGCACGGAATGCATGCAGTCGCCACGAGCATTCCCAGGGCGACAGCATAGCGGACTCGCGGTCCCGAGCGCGACATGAGCGATCGCACGGCCGCGGCGGCAATCCATACGGCACCGCCGATCCAAATGAAATGCAGCATTGTGCCGCCGGCTGCCAGCCAGTAACGCGATTCATGCAAGTTGGCGAAGCTCATCATGGCCGGCTCCCTGTTATGAGGCAGAGTTCGACTATCGCTGTGGATCTGCCAGTGCGGAACCTGGCTTCCGCGTCGCAGCGGCTCCCTTCTCCAGCAGTTCCAACACCTGACGGCGCTCCTTTGTGGTCAGCTTCTTCGATTCAACGAGATGAGCCACCAAGAGGTGGACTGAGCCGTCAAATGCGCGCTCGACGAAGCGGTCCACAAGTTTTCCGGTCGTCGCTGCGCGGCCGGATTTGGCCGACCAGAGATAACCTCGCGAGCCGCGCGAGCGGGTCACCAGACCCTTGGCAAGCATGACCGTGAGCATGGTGGCCACCGTGGTCGTTGCGACGGAACGCTCTTGACGCAGCAGGGAACATATGTGGCCCAGCGCACAAGGCCCGGCGTTCCAGAGGTGCTTCAGGATTTCGAGCTCACCGTCCGTAGGCTGAGAATTTCGGGGGCGTGCCATTGATTGACCTGCGTGGTATGAATTTCGCATGCGGGGCATGCGAACTAATTCTAAAGAAATAGAACTTACGTGTCAAGCGCTGGCTCGGTCGGGTACTAGTGTCATAGTGTTCTGGAAACACAGTCCTTCAAGACCGCACCACGGGCGCCATACCGGGGATTTGCAGCCCGCCAAAGAGACGCGCGCGACGCGGTCACCGACCAGAAACGGCGCGAGCGTCCGGAACTAAAGCCTCCAGGTTAACAGGTAGGCGGTTACAGGCGTCCCGCTTCGCCGGAATCGGCGCGATCGGGCACGCGCGACTTTGCTCCGGCGAGGCGGGCATGCCTGTAACTGCATGTTGAACGAAGCCGCGGAGCGGCTGACGGCTATGGAATTTGAATCATCGCGCCCGTGCGGTGTACGGGCCTCGAGCGAGGGAGAAGACCCCGCAGACGCAGCGCCTTTGTGGGACTTTGGCACTGGAATGGGCGGAATGGGCTCGGTTCGCAGGTGGTCCTGCCCTGGCCGTTGCGCAGGGGCGCGGACTCTGTGCGAGCCCTCCAGTTGGAAAGTTTCGCCTGGGGTGCAAGCGCCATGCATGCGAGCTCACGGAAAGGCAGATCATGACGAATCCAGGATCGGTACTGCCACGACGAGCGGCGTCGCGGCATTTCGTGGGGGTGCCTCTTGAGGCGAGCCTGCCTGCAAAGGCCGCCGTGAGAGCGGCCCTCGACAGTGTGGACAGCTGGCAGCGTCGTCGCCTGTCCATTCCAGCAGACGGTCGAGCCACGTTTTCTTTTCCGCAGGGGCCGCGACGGGCTCCGGAGTATCGAGCAGCTCACGACACCGAGCGAGTTTCGTCTTCACGTTGCGGCTCGCCAGCAGGCCGAAATGACGAATGCGGACAAACCGTTTGGGCAAGACATGTAGCAGAAAACGACGGATGAACTCTTCGGCCGAAAGTGTCATCTCTTTCTTCCGATTGCCGCCGGCATAGTCCTTGTAACGGAAGCACACCTGACCGTCGATTAAGGACACGAGTCGTGAATTCGAGATCGCCACGCGATGCGTGTAGCGACCGAGATAACGATAGACCTGTTCGGCACCACCGAACGGAGGCTTCGCGTAGACCACCCAGTTCCGGCGGTACAGCGAGTCCAGGAACTGCTGGAACCGCCGGCCCGCGGCGAGCGACGCCACGCTCCCGGTCAGATTCAACTTCCCGTCCTTGTGGAGCGTCTTCAATGCTGCCAGGAATTTGCCGCGGAACATCTTGCCGAGCACTTTGACCGGCAGCAGATAACCCTGCCGAGCTGATATCCAGTGGGCTCCATCAGCAGACAGGCCACCTCCGGTCACCACGCAGTGCAGGTGAGGGTGAAACAGCAGGTTCTGACCCCAAGTGTGCAGGACGGCCGTGATACCGACCTGCGCACCCAGTCGCTTCGGATCGCTGGCCAGGCGCAGGAGTGTCTCCGAGGCGGCCTGGAACAGCAAATCATAAAGCACGGCGCGGTTCTTTAGCGCCAGCGGTTTCAACTGTTCTGGCAGCGTGAACACCACGTGGAAATACTCCACGGGTAACAACCGCTCCAGTCGCTGTTCAACCCACTCGGCGCGTTTCGCCGATTGGCACTTAGGGCAGTGACGGTCTCGACACGAGTTGTAAGAGATGCGAAAGAAGCCGCACCGATCACAAGAATCGACGTGCCCACCTAACGCGGCCGTTCGGCAGGCGACGATATGGTGCATCACGGCGGACTGTTCCGGAGAGACAGGGCGCCTGGCTCGGTACGCATCTCCATGCACGCGCAGGATGTCCGCCAGCTCCAGCCCTTTGGGGCGTGGGGGCTGCGGTAGCATCGGTCAGCGCCTCTGCGTCAGATCCTCCCCCGGCAGTCCATCTATAGGACTGGTGACTGTCCGGATGTGCTTGGTACTGACGTGCGTATAGAGGCAGGTCGTTTTTATGGACTCATGCCCCAACAGTGCCTTGATCACCGCCAAATCTGTTCCAGCTTCGAGCAGATGCGTCGCGAAGCTGTGGCGCAGGACATGGGGCGTGCACCACGAACCCAGCCCGACCTGCTCGCGGGCGCGCTTGAGCACGTTGCGCACGCTGGCCGGTGAAACAGGTTTCTTTCCTCGCTGTCCTGGGAAGAGCCAGTCGGTAGGCCGCTCGATCTTCCAGTATTCCCGGAGCAGATTCAACAGCCGGGGTGAGAGAATGGTGTAGCGCTCCTTCGCCCCCTTTCCAGATCGCACACGAATCACCATCCTCCGGGAGTCGATATCCTCGATCTGCAGTTGGCAGGCTTCTTTGATCCGTAAGCCGGCGGCGTAACACGTTGCCAGGACCGCCCGGTACTTGGGGTGCTTCAAGGCCGCAAATAGAATTGCGATCTGATCTTTCCGCAGCACCCGCGGCAATGGCGGTCGGCGGTGTCGCGGAAACGGAATGCGAGTGATCACGCCCGACCTCTTCATCGTCACTTCGTACAGGAATTTCAATGCCGCCACGATCTGCCGGTATGTCCCGTACGACACCCGCTCCACCTGAATCAGGTGCAGGAGAAACTCACGGAGATCGGCTTCTCCAAGTTCCTCGGGGCTGCGACCGAAATGCGCCGCAAACTTACGGCAGTACAGCACGTAGTTCCGACGCGTTGTCGCTTCGAATCCCTTCAGGATCAAATCCTGCTCCATGCGGTCGCGCAAACGTCCCATGATGACTCTCCTTGGTTTGAGAAAACGGGTAAACCAAAGAGATCAGCGTACGTCGGAACGTCGATTGATGAGCCCCAACGACGTGCCCCGCGCCCACTCAGCCCTCGACAAACGTGCGACATCGCTGCCGCGCAGCGGCTTCGTTCAACAGCGGCGCGACATTTTCTGTAAACCAGAGAGCGCGCTTTCCGCTACCGTTGCATTCGGTTTCAGGCACACCGAAACGGTCGCGGAATCCCTAAGTCCTTGCCGTGCAGCCCTCTCGGAAAAACTCTCTTTGGAAACAGTTCAGAAGAGCGTTGCGTTCGGGGAGGAGGGCGCGTACACCGTACAGAAGCCCCAACTGCCTGCTTCCGTACGGTCTGCGGACGGCGTACAGTAGCGCGGCGTACACAAGAACTAATTTGCATGGATCGATTTTCTGAATGCATCATGGACGCTGCCCCTGTAGTGCTGTTCCTCGTGATCCAGAAGTTTGGCCGCGCGCAATCTGGCAATCGCGCGGTTGGTACGATCTGGCCCCATGCCGATGTCCTGCTGAATCTGCCGGCGCCGCTTCCACGTCTGACAGCACTCAAGGACGGCCGCCTCGGCTTCAGTGTCCTTTTCGCGTTGCTTCTGGTCCGACTCCGTGCCTCGGCCCTTGAGTTGCTCCGCATCCAGGCTCTCGTCAACAACCCATAGTGGGAACTCCCACCGGAGTCCCAGAGGCTGCACCGGCTCGAACGACCTCAGCGCAGCCGCCAGCACGATACAATTTGGCTCTTCATGCTCGCGGAGAACGAGGTGCGTGTCGGCGGCTCGGGCCTGTGATGACCCACCGGCGCCGATATCGACGATTCGCTTGTCGGACTGGCTGCCCTTCGTGGAGTGGTGCACGAGCATCAAGGCGGAACGGGTCGACTCGGCAAGCACCCCTGCCGCTGCGAAGAATCGAGCCTCATCGGAGTTGCTGTTTTCGTCGGCGTCCTCGCCCAGCGCCTTGTACTTCGCATCGAGTGCAATCAGCCGATACGTCGCCGGCGGGATGTCCTGAAACTCAGCAGACAATTCGAAGATGCTCCTCGGGCTGTGCCGCAAGGTCCAGACGTCAAGCTTGTCGTGATATTCGTCGGCCTGAATGCCGAGAGCGTTGGCGACCGTCTTGATGCGGAATGGCAAGAGCGATGGAGGGAGCTCATTGTCGATCAGGAGCACTTTACCTGGCGTCGTAGCAAACCGGTCGAAGATCTCCCGCCCCGTCGCCAGGCACAGCAGGATGTAGTACACCAGCCAGCTCTTGCCGATTTTTGCGACAGAAATCAAATTCAATATTTCCCGCTCGCGCAACAAACCGTCGATCACCGGCGGGTCGAGGTGTGGATAGGCGATCTGCATTTCCCTCAGACTGAATCGCAGGATCGGCGGCCGGGATTTCCCTTCGCCCCGGCCGATTGGTTCCAGGTCGGAAACGGAGTAATCGACCTCCGCTTCTTGGCCTTCCGGCGAAACGAAATGAACTTTGCAGTTCAATCCTTCGACGCACACAACGGTCCCGTAATTTCCACGGTCCTTGGTCTTCACCCAGTCGCCTTCCGCCGGAATCCACGGGAGATTACCGACGTCGACCGATTGGCCTGACGCGGGTCTCTCGACCTGCTCGAAGTGATCAGCTTCAGGTTTCCCGAGTTTTTCCGAGGCTTGTTCCCATCCGAATCCGCTGCACCGGTCATGAAAGCAGTGATATCCAGGTTTTCCGTCAGCATCTTGGTGGAATGCCGCAGCGTGATCATCATGCTGGATGCACGTGACGTCGTACTGCGTTCCGCCGCTGCTGGTGCTAGTCGTGAATTCAACCCCACGAGCCGTGAGCCATTTCGAAATATCCAGGCGGCGCGAATATCTTGGGGCCACTCCGTTTGACGGGGGCTCGTTGGCGCGACCACCGCCTTTGGAGCCTGCGGCTTTCGGTTTTCCCTTCGGTGGAGGGTCTTCTGCCAGCGCCGCGACGGCCTGAAGCTTCTCGACACTCACGGGTTCACGCCAGCCGTTCATAAGATAGTCGGGAACGAACGTAACCCGAGAACATCGGTGCGGACGCTCCGGAGTATTGTCACCCTTGCGGTTCTTGAGCCCCATCAACCGGCTGACACGCGCCGCATTGAACATGCTGCAATCGATCTTCGCGCCTTCGCCCCAATTCAGCTTCTCACGATGTTGCTCACAGGCCAGAAGGAATCGCCGGCAGAGTTCTTTTGATTCGTCGTCGTTCGGCAGGTCGACCGGCAGCAACAGCAGGACTCCGTTCCCAGAGTCCGCTTCGATCATTTCAGGAAGGCCGAAACCTCTCAGCCATTCGTACAGCTTTTCGCGAACGACGGCTGCACGTTCGTATTCCTCCTGGGTCGCCGGGATCCCTACAACCGGCCGCGCTGGGTCAATGTCGAGCGGGAGCCATCGCCGCACGACGATCTCGTTGTCTGAAGTTGTTTTTCCCTTGCCGACGAAATCCCGAATGCGATTGACCGCTTTCGAAAGAGATTCCGGAAGGCACGGGTTGAGCGTGATGTAGGTTCCGTGCGGATTGTTGTTGTAATCGTGAAATCCGGCCGCTTTCGCTGCCACCTGATCGTCGTCGAAGTAGCCCGAATCAGTTCGACCGTCTCGGTCCCGGGCTCCGAGGATGCGAATTTCACGAACCTCTGGCTTTGCGGTCGAGTGGTCGCGCAAAATGCTCAGGTACGCGGCCATCTCAATGATCGAGTTGTCGCGCTCTTTCGTGCGATCTTCAAGCGCCTGCTGACGGGCTGCTCCCTGGTCGAGAGTGGGCGTCATGGTGCGGCCCTCTTCTCCAGGACGTCCCGCAAATAGCTGACAAAATCATCCGCCAGCACGAATACCGACCTCCCGTCCCGCACGACCCGCAGGCCATTTCGCCGGGCACGACGAAGCGCGGCTCGGCCCCAGCCGACGGTCGCCAGGAAGGCATCGAGGCGGTAGACGGCGCCGGGGAGGATGATGCCGGAAAAGTCCGTACGCGCAACGGTAGGCGACTCAACTCGCACGAACGCCCCCTTCCGTGTCTCGGTGGGCGTCTTCCTTATCTTCTGCGAGTTTCAGCAGCCTGCGTAAAAGCCTTGCTTCTCGCAGATTCGCGGACAACCGCTCCTTTATCTGGCGCGGATCCGGGATCGCGTCAATGTACTGCTTAAGAGAATTTGTCCGGTCCATGAAAAAACCTCCGGAAGGAGCCGCTCGTTTCTGAGCTGGTTTCTATCAGGAGGCCGCACGCTGATGGCCAGATCAGCTACTACGCGACCTACACCGCGTACGATGGCCGGGTGACCCTGCCTCAAATGCTCGAAACAGAGGACTTTCTCCATTTCAAGGTGAGTACCCTGAACGGGCCGGAGGTCCGGAACAAGGGCTTCGCACTCTTCCCGCGCATGGTCAATGGGCAATTCGCGATGCTGTCCCGTCAGGACAACGAAAACATCTACCTGATGTATTCCGACCAGCCCCACTTCTGGTACAGCAAGGTGCTGATCGCCCGACCGACGTACCCTTGGGAGTTCGTCCAGTTGGGCAACTGCGGCTCACCGATCGAGACCGAGGCGGGTTGGCTGGTGCTGACACACGGGGTCGGGCCAATGCGGAAGTACGCAATCGGTGCGTTCCTTCTCGACCTTGACGACCCCTCGCGGGTGATCGGCCGGTTGGAGACGCCTCTGCTGGAGCCGAATGCCAACGAGCGGGAAGGGTACGTGCCGAACGTCGTCTACAGTTGCGGTGCCCTCATGCACGACCGCGAGTTGGTCATTCCCTACGCCATGTCTGACTACGCCAGCACCTTCGCCACTGTGCCGGTCGACGACGTACTCGGGGCGATGACGCGGACGACGGCTGGTTATTCGAAACCGTTTCCCGAGGCGACACCTCGCACGTCGTTCGCGCCTGTCCCAACGCCGCCTGCCGGTCCGCTACCAAGCTCGAACTACCCTACGGGTGACGGGTTGGCCGTGTCGACGCCCGATGGAACCATCCCGGCACGCCGATGTATTAAGTCCTCGATCACCAGGGCGTGATCCGCAACAAGTGGGTGGGCAATCCCGGCGAGATCGCATTCAGCCTAGAAACCGTTGAAACCAGCACGCGGCGAGAGCCGTCGGCTCGGATTCCGACCACGCGAAACAACTCGTCAGGCATTGGGGCTCGCACTCGTTGGCCCTCAAGACTGTAGCGGGGTTGTTGCCCGGCGAATTCCTTTCGCCAGGCAACAATTCTCCCAGCTCTCCCGGACTCGTTGGGCCTCACGGCTTTCTGCCTGAAGCGCCATCACTCAGCATGCGCGGTGAGTGGTGGTCGTGTCTGTTCGGTAGAGAACATAAGCACGCAAGGTGGTCCAAGTTTGCAAGTGAAACCGTCACAGTGACGGCATGGGTCACTCCCTGACCGCTCTACTTCGGTGCACCCGTCGCACTTGACGTGTTGACCCTGTACACTGACATCCTCTGCACGCCTTCGGGTACTGGGGCCGTATTTACCTCTGAAGGAGAAACGAGATCATGCCCGATGATGACTTCGTCCTCGGCGATCCGGAATTATCGGAAGGGACGTCTTCAGTTGACGATTCCGGCATTCTCACGGGTTCGAACACCGACCCCAACTTGTTGACATTCGCCCGTGATGGACAGCGGGCAATCGTCGGCTTCAAGTCGAAACCGATTTCCGACGAGTTGTGCATCGCCGCGTATCGCGATCAGCTGCTCAAGTTTGTGCAGGACTTCGATTGCAAGGTCCTCGCCTTTGAGTTGACCGACATCAAGATGTTGCCCAGCGGCCTTCTAGGACTGCTCGTCACCCTCAAAAAACGCGGCCTCGACGTCGAACTGCTCAACCCAACTACTGAAATCGTCGAAGTGCTGCAGATCACGCGGCTCACCCCGATGTTCACCGTCCGCGCGACGGCGAAGTAAGCGATCGTGCCGCGATGGACTGAATACTGATCGACAAGCACCAGAGTTGTCAGGGCTGGGCCGTTCTGTGAAGCACGGCGCAGCAGGAGCGCCTGACGTTCCGCAAGGCCATCCCGCAAGTCACCCGCCAATGGCATTTAGCGCCTGATCGCGGGAACCGTAACTCGGCCAGATGGTGTTCAGTTTCGTTAACCGCAGAACCTGCGTGACCATCGGGGAGACATTGCACAACACGAGCTGTCCGCCGCGATGCGAGATTCGCTTCCAGAGCTTGAGGACGGCGTTGAGTATCACGGTTCCGAGGTAATCGCAGTGCGACAGGTCGAGGACGAACTTGGTCGGCTGAGAATTCTCGATCAGTTCCAATAATTCAGTGGTTTCGTGCACGATCTCGGGTTCGTTGAAACTGCCGCGTTGGGGCAGCCAAGTCAGGATCAGGGTGACCCCTCGCAATTCCCGGGCGAAGATGCGGCGTTCGGGCTTTAGGGGTGGCGGCGGAGTCGTTTCCATTGTGCGGGCCTTTTGTCAAAGGGCAAGTGGAAACCGAATTCGCGGTAGGCCGGGTGGTCGAACCGTATTCGCCATTCTGTCCAGGCACACTTCAGAATGCCAGTTGGTCGCTAGGCGCTAATGAGGCCTGACCCTCAGGCAGGCGCCACCAAAACAGTGCCCACCTGAGTCAGGGCCGGCAGAACCTGGCACCGATAATGTAGCACCGCCGCCCCTTGCGGACGCAGTGAACGACGGCTACTGGCCGTTCCTGCTGAGGCAGCCACAGGCGGCACTCCTCTCCCGGATACAGTTCATCCGCGTGCAAAAATCCGATGCCCGTACGGGAGATGTCGCGCGTGTAGACGCAGTGAAAGGTCCGCTCCCGATCGATAGTCGGCAGCGATTGCCGCAGATCCAGGACGGCGCGGACGCGAAACTGCTGGCGGGTGAAACCGCGGTTCTCATTTGGGAAGGTCGGCAGGGTATTTGAACCAGCGCGGAAGTAGGTGAGCTTTTCCGCAGGGGACAGCTCAATCCGGTCTTCCAGCGAGGCCAGCACCTG
Source organism: Planctomycetia bacterium (assembly GCA_016200145.1). Lineage (GTDB taxonomy): Bacteria > Planctomycetota > Planctomycetia > Planctomycetales > Planctomycetaceae > JACQFH01. The sequence continues at coordinate 11,304 of JACQFH010000371.1, forward strand.
GTTCAGGTTGTGGAGATAGCTTGCATCCAACATGCGATCAGGTCCTTGTCGAGAGCGAGGCCGGCGTCGCGGCCCATGAGTCGGAAGACCTCATCCTGACCGAGGGCACATCGGTACGGACGGTTGCTGCTCAGAGCTTCGTACACGTCGACCACGGCACAGATCTTGCCCCAGTCGTGAATCTCAGAGCCGACGTGGCCGACCGGGTAGCCCTTACCGTCGATTCGTTCATGATGCTGATAGACCATCATCAACTGGCCGTGGGACAAGTCATGGCGCCGAGACAGCTTCAGGAATCCCGTGCGGGGGTGTTGCTTGACAATGTTGCGCTCCGCGGAAGTCAGCGTTCCCGCCTTGGTGAGGATCCTGTCCGAGATGTCGAGCTTGCCCAGATCGTGCAGCATGCCACCGACGGCGATGCGGTGCAGATCGGCGCGGCTGGAAATTCCCAGAGACTTTGCCAGAATCGTGCAGTAAAACGAGACGTTCGCCGAATGCGTGAACGTGTGGTAGTCGTGGTACATCACGCCCAGGAGCTCGGAAGCTACGGCATCCTTGCGGCAGATCAGATCGACCGTTTTCTCGGCAAGGTTGCGGCACGTTGTGACGGCACCGGAGGTCTCGCCGCGGTGGAACGATTCGGCGAGGACATCGCGAACGACTTCGTTCAGATGCGAAAAGCGATTGGCGACCGGGACCGATTCATCTGCGAGGGCCGAATCGAGGCTGCCGCGCAGATACTGCTGGTAGATTTCGAATTCGTCGCTCTTGGCATACAGCGTGGTCGACCCGCGCGCCTGGAGGCCCTCCAGGTCGCTCGCGTTCAGCGGAATGCCCTTGTCGCGGTACAGGAAATACGATCGTGCCCCTGGTTCCCGCAGAAAGAGGGCAATCCCGAGCGATTGATCGGGGCGCAGCGTCATCACCGAAACGGGGATATATGAAGTCTGCGCGACGGGTGGCTCGTAGACCAGAGTAGTCACAGTCGGGGATCCGCGAGAATTGGTCCGGCGCTGGCCAGAAAAGAGTTAAGGGGGGTTGATCTCGGATGCCGTCTCAGGGTGGGGGTTTTTGAGATTTTAGCTCGGAATCAAGGTCTTGAGATACAGCCAGGCCGGAAACGGAGCAGGTTGTCAGGCGATCGTACGGCATGGGGCGAAATTGCCATGCAGTCTATAAGGGATTTACCTCCCGATTCGCGCAGAAATCCCTGTTTGCCGTGTCGCGCGGTCTTCATCCCATTTGCGCCAACGGAAAACTTTTCAGCGACCAGCAGCGGGAATTCAGCGTAGGCTTCACGGTGGGGTATTTCCGGGGCATTTCCAAGAGAATCACGTTTGCTGAGGACACGTATCATGCCATCTGCCGCATGGGTCCACGAAATGCCGATGGACTCGAATTCCACGGGCGGGGTCAGCGTGAACTTAAGGCTCGAGATTTACTGCGACGGCCACGGCCGCCTCGTCTGTGCAGAACAGCCTGATCTCAGCCAGCCCGTGCATGACCACACGGAAATGGAAGGCGCCCTGCGCCGCGTGTGGCATCGCGGGATCCGCGAGGCATCGCGCAGGAAGTACTTCAGGACCTGAGCCCAGTCGGTTGAGTGGACACAGGGTTACAATGCACGCGAACTGTCGTCGCTCACGCCGCTGGAGATCGACGCGCATCTCGCCGAGGCTGGTGCCGGCATGTCCGACAGCACGCGGCATCACGACGTTGTGGCCTTGGAGCGGCTTCAGAAGTTTGCCCTGGAGCACAAGCTGCTCGAGAAGCCTGTGTTCGGAATTCTGGAGAAGCCTCGCGTCGGTCGACGGGACAGGATTCCGACCACGGCCGAGACGGAAACCATCCTGGCGCAGGCGTCGCCTGAATTCCGGCTGATCTATTCGGCAGTGCGGTGCCAGACCGGGAGACCTCTGCCGGGCGACGATTGCCGATGTGGATCGGGTCAACCGCGTCATCACGCTCAAGGAGCACAAGACGGTCCGTAAGACCGGGCAGTCACGCCGCATCCCCGTCGGACGGAAGCTGGGGGATCTGCTCGATCAGGCCATCGGGACACGAACAGAAGGCCCGGTGTTTCTCTCTGTCCGTCAGGCCGGGCCTGGCGTGTCGAAAACCTGAGCCGGACGTATTCACGGCTGCGTGATCTGGCCGGGCTGCCGAAAGACCTGGTGCTGTATCTGGCCCGGCACGAGTGCGGGACGAAGATCTGCCGGGAAAAGGGCATCGAATACGCCCGCCGGCTGCTGGGCCACACAAATATCACGACTACGCAGCGCTACATGCACCTGGACGAGAAAGAGTTGGCGGACGCGCAGGATCTGATTGAGTGAGCGACGGCGGAATGTCAGGGATCGCACGCAGGTCAATAGTCGTCACTACGGTGGGCCTCATCGTGACGCATGGATTGCGGCCACACGGTGCTCGCCCAGGGCGTGAGTCCTGCTGCGTCGAATAATCGACTTGTAGTCCATTGGTGGTCGCAAATATTGCCGATTCTTGCATACCACTCGATCGACTTCGATGCTGACGAATCGGAAAAATAAATGAATTTCAGTATCGGAAAATAGGCGACAGCTGCCGGCCTGGCCGCCAAGAATCCCCGATCGACCAGCCAGCATGTCGGCCCGAAGCCCAGGACGTACAATGCCGGCACGCCGACTACTACCGTAAGCATTCGCTTTGCCCACCGCTCCCGCCGATTTACGATTCGCACGATGAGCCAGAGGCAAAACGCGGCGCAGGCGGCGGCTAGGGCAGGGAGCAGGATCGACATGCCGAGACTTTACCCGGGACGGCGTGACAGCGGCAAGACGAAAGTTCTCGCCTGGCACCGGCCGGCGTGATAGAATGACCGTCAGTCGGAAGAAGTCCTATACAACCGGACAACCGCCGACGGTAAACTGCGGGCATGTTCACCCACGCAAAACCGATCAGAGGATCGTCATGCGCAATGTCCTGCTGGTCGTCGTAATTCCAGGCATGCTCGCATTTGCAGCCGAGTACACGACTGCGCAGGATACAGAGACGGGGCACATCGACGTCGCAACGATGCGCGCAAAATGGCGCGAACGTCAGGCCGCGATTCAATCATTGTCCATCTCGTGGCGGCAGAAGACGTCGGCGTCGCAGGACTCGATTCAAGAGCGCGCGATGAGGCGAAGAGTAGCAACTCCGCCGAATGAGCGGCACAATGACGATGCCAAGCTAGCGTACGAGCAGCGACATACTCTCGTTGTTGCCGGTGAGCGAGTTTCCTGGCGAACGACCGGCTTCAGGCCGAGGGGACAAGCCGCTGGAGCTGGAGCACTCCGTCCAATCTCCGAGAGGCGAGTTTTCGACGGCGAGAAGCACGTGTCGTTTCGCTTCACGGAGGATGCCGACGGCAAATTCCCGCAGGCTGTGCTGCAACGCGAAAGGAAGCAGCTCATCGCGGACGAAAAGCTCTTTCCAATTCTGCTGAATCTATTGCCCCTCGACGCTGACCTGAAATCTCTGTTCGATCTCACCGCCTTTGAGCCGAGCGGAAGCACAACGATCATCGCAGATCGGAAATGCTTTCGATTGGTTTCCGGGAAGCGTGCGATTTGGGTGGCTCCCGATGCCGACTATTCGATCATCCGCTACGCATGGATGAACGATGATTTGGAGTCAGCCTCGCTGGCGACAACCATCGATGTCGAGCGATCTCCCGAGGGCATCTTTACTCCAACAAAATGGTCGACCGTTAAGTCGGGCGACTGGCAGTCGAAAATCGCTGTGAACAACCTGGAAATCAATCCAAAGATCGACGACGCGGAGTTCTCGATCATCTTCCCGATGGATACTCTCGTAATCGACCAGCTTGCGGGCAACACCAAGACCTCGATTGTCCGGGCAGACGGATCGCTGTTTCCCGTGGACAAAGCACGGACGTACAAGGAAGCGCTCAAGTTAGCCAACTCGCAGGATGACTGAGCAGGCTGGTTGTTCACAATTCACTGTCCCATGGGTGGCCCTCTTTTCCGCTCGCCCTCCCGCCTCCCGCCGGGGTAAGATCGGGGGTATGGAACCGGCCAAATATTGTCCGATGTGCGGCTCAGCCATCGACACTGACGCGACCAGGTGCGTTCGTTGTGGCGAATCGGTTGCGCCGATAGTTCTCAAGCGAAGGCTGGCGCGTGTCGCCCAGGCCGCGGTCCTCCCGAGTGCCATCTTGGGAGCGGTCGCCGGATTTTCCCTCGGCCTGATTCTCGTTGTTGTTGAATGGGCTGCGATCAGCTTTCCAGCCGCAATCTTTACTGTCTGGGTCCATCTGGCCGTCGGCGCACTTGCCGGTTCAATTCTTGGCGTCGCTGGATGGATGACGTTTTGGATCGCTCGACGGATGTATGGCGGCTCTGGGCCTGGTCCCGACGCTCCCTGACTTAGAGGCTGCCAAAAAACCGGAATCACAAATGCGTTGAGTTCGGCATGAGATTTGCGCCCGACCATGACAGAC
>JACQFH010000414.1 GCA_016200145.1 Planctomycetia bacterium
AAGCTGCAGCAGTCGCCGGGTGGTTTTGCGCTGCCGCAACCCGCGCGGCACGTCAACGACATGGGCATGATGAACCTCATCAGCACCTCGATTCAACCCGATTCCTGGGAAGAGCTCAGCGGGCCGGGCAGCATGATTTACTATCCGGGCGCGCTGAGTTTCACCATTCGCCAGACGTCGGCAATCCATGCGGAAATCGACGAATTACTGGATCACCTGCGCGAAATGCCGCCGATGTTCGGCCCGGCTTCGGGTTATCGCCCGGCGCGGATCCCGGCGGTCGGCCCCAACGACCCAAGTCACTGGGACCTGACCAGCCTGATGAACATGATCTCCCTCGTGATCAAGCCCGACAGTTGGGAAGAGCTGTCGGGTCCCGGGGCCATCGTTCCCCACCGCCTCAAGCTCGCCCTGTCGATTCGACAGACACAGGCGATTCATCACGAGCTGCGCGACTTTTTCACAGCCTTGCGCCGCGCGCGTTACCAGGCGCGGCTCGGAAAAACCTGGAAATCTTTCGATCTCGCACAGGGACCGCCGTTCGGCACGATCACCGGATTGACCGATCTGCCGGCCGGGACGCCCTCCTCCGAAGCCGCCGAACTCGACGCCGCAAAGATCGAAGCCCTGAGCGTTCTCCAAGATCCCCTGCCCGGCACTTATGTCTGGCGGTCATCATCGCACAAGTCAGGCGCCTCCCGTATGACGACCGTACGGCTGGGAACAGCGCGCAACGAATTCGAATTCGACGGGCGATTGATTCGCACTGCGGGAGACGAGGCCGCGGTCGTCTATTCGGGCATCGCCCTTGTCGAACGGGGGAATTGGGGCTCGGCCGCGCGCCGGCTCGTCGATGGCCGCCTGCCGTGGATGCCCCATCGTTCGACTCGCGAGCTGGCGCGGCTGTTCGAGGTGCGCACCGCGGCCGCCGATAAAAAAACCGTGCAATTGCGGCTGGCTTTGCCCGACACCGCAACGGCCGGCGAAATTCTGGTGACAGTCAGCCGCGAGCTGCGACTCCCAATCGCCTGGGAAGCGCGGATCGGCGGGCACACGATGTTACGGTTGCGCTTCGAGAACCGGCACGAGCAGGCAGGCCGATCGCTGTGGAGGACCGTTATCGCCGAAGACGAAGTCCACCGCGAGGTTGAGCGCTGGGAGCTGGTCAGCATCGCCGAGCTGAAAGCCGACGTGCCGCCGCTCGACGCCGGCTGGGGAGACCTGGTCGTTGTCGACCTGCGCGATCAGGAGCGACCGGTCCAACCGGCAGCCCTCAAGGCATTGCAGGCGATCCGCAACGGCGACTGGAAAGGCGCAGAGCGGGCGCTCGATCAGGCTCTCGAAGTTCAGCCGGGTCAGCCGCTGCTCGAATTCGCCCGCGTCTGGGCCCTGCGTCAGTCGTCGGAAACCAATTCGGCAGTTCTCGTGAAGGCCCTGCGGCGCCTTGCAGCCCGCGCCACGCCAGACTTCTTCGCATTGCTGGCCGAGCGCCCGTTCGAAGGCATCGACGACGGCACGTTCTACGAAATCTTGCAACTGCAACCGCCGGCGGCGCGGCGGCTCGTCAATCTCGACAATCTGGCTCGCGTCGCCGTGCGTGCCGGCAGGCCTCGCGAGGCGATCGAGTTGCTCTCGGCGGCGGTCGCGCAGCCCGACCCGTCGCAGGCGAAGGGCGAGCGCGTGCTCCGCCTTGTCGAACTGCTGCTCGAAACCCGCCGGGTCAACGAAGCCGTCGCCGCGGCCGAATCCCGCGCGGCCCAGCACGCCGTGTCCCCCGACGAGCTCGCCGCGCTCGCCGAGGCGCTCCACAAGGGGGGCGCCCCCGCGACGGCGACGAAACTGATGCGCGCGGCCCTGGCGGACCCGCAGTCGACCGGCGAGGGGCGCCACCGCCTGCTGCTGAAGCGCGCCTCCCTCGAAAAAGATCAGGTGCGATGGCGCACGATCGTCGAAGCGATCAACGAATTGCCCGAATCCTCTCCGCTGCGCACTTCGAGCATCGATCTGCTCCTGGGCGAGCTCACCGAGAAATCGCAAGCCGATGCGGTCGGCCAGCTTGTCGAAATTGCCAGGCACCCGCGCTTGCGAACCATGCTCATGCTGCGCCAAGCCGAGTTGTTCGTGGAAGCATCCAATTCCGAGACGGCGGCCCGTCTCGGCTGGGAGCTGTACCTCGAAAAGCGCCTGCCCGCCGATCAGCTCGACTGGCTGTTCGAACGGCTGTTCGCCGCCAAGCATCACTCCAAACTTGTTCGCCTGGCCGAAGAGCGCCTGCATGGCGGCCATCCTCTCAGCCAGGTTCAGCTCGACTGGCTGGCAGAGACGTACGACGACCTGGGCCTGGCCGTTGCCGCCCGCCGCGCCCGCACGAATTCCAGCGAAATCGAACCGCCGGCGCCAAAGCCCGAACCGCCGACCAGACCCCGCACCAGGACCGGGCGGTAACCATACGATTTTGGTAGGCTGACAGTGATTGTTGCTTTTCGGACTGCGAAAGGGCCATCGTTTGCGCAGCGAAAGACGACAACAAAACTCCTCGGTCAGTGAAAGTGTGCCATGCGTCGCCTGTTGTTCGCGGTTGCAGCATTCGGATGGGTCATCGGAAGCGCCCACGCGGCTGACGTCGCGCCGGCTCGCCCGCAGGGTGTCGGCCAGCTTCTTGTCGCCGATCCGCAGTCGGGGGCCCTCGTGCGGCTTAACCTGGCCCGCTACCACGTCAACGTGGTGCTGCACCCCCCGGTGGCACTCGTGCAGATCGACCAGTCATTTTACAACCCGTTCTTCCGCCAGCAGGAAGGGACGTTCGTCTTCAATCTGCCCGACGGCGCTTCGGTCAGCCGGTTCGCGATGTACACCACGCACGAGCAGCTCATCGAAGGGGAGCTGATCGACCGGGGTCGCGCGGCGAACATCTATCAGTCGATCGTGGACCGCCAGCGCGATCCGGCGATCCTCGAACAGATCGGCGGCAACCTGTTCCGCATACGCGTCTTTCCGATCCCCCCGCGCGACACAAAACGCATCCTGCTCGACTACACCGTGCCGATGGCCGACCATGACGGGGGGCGCTGCGCATTCGAGCTGCCGCTGATGTCCGACCTCGAGCCGATCGGCGATTTCGCCATTACCGGGACGATCCGCGGGCCGACCATCGCCGGAACCGCCAAATGCGAATCTCATCCTGACGTAAAGTTCACCGCCGGCGACAACGGCGTCGTCCGGTTCGAGCTGCGCAAGGCGGCATTCCGGCCGGATGGTCCCCTGTCGGTCGAGTTCCAGCAGCGACCGGCGGCCGAAGCCACGATGCGCAGCTACGTCCCGGCAAAAAACGCGGCGCCCCCGGGCCAACCCGCTGAGAAAGGCGAGACGCCCGATCCACAATGCGAGTTTCTCGTGACGATCAGCCACGAAACGCTCGGCAAAGTCGCTGCTCGCGACGCAGAACCGGCGCCAGTAGACGTTCTGATCTTGGCTGACACGTCGGCCTGCGCCCATCCGCAGGCCGTGCGCAAAACGGTGCGGGCCATCGCCGACTCGTTGCGCAAGCACGACCGATTTCGGCTGGGCTGCGTGGACGTGAGCTTTCGTCCCGTTTCGAACGAGTGGATCGCGCCGCAGTCTCCCGAGGCCGAAAAGACGTTTTCCAGCTTCGACCGCGAGTTCTTTCTCGGCGCCGTCGACTTCGGTTCGAGCATCCGCGGAGCTTGTGAATCGTTGCCGGCCGCCGAGCCGGGCCGGCGGCGGATTGTCATCTACGTCGGCGATGGCGCCTTTTCGCCAGGCGGAACGACGACCCCAGCCGACGTCCACAAAAACCTCGCCCCGGTCGTGAAATCATCTGCTGTCGCATTCGGCGCGGTGCTGCTGACCAACGACCCGGCGGGGCGCTCGCTGATGGAACGGCTGGCCGCCGGCACGGGCGGTCGCGTGTTTCGTGTCGGTGGTTCGGGTTCCCTCGCTGAAGCAACGGCGTGGACGGGCGCGGCCTGTGTCGACGCGGCCAGAATTGTTTCCATTAAGGCTGATGGCGTCGCCGACGGCGACCTGTTTGCTCCTCCGACATGGGCCGCCGGCTCGGCCCTGCACGTCTTTGGCCGCCGCAAGACCGCCGGCGAATTCAAGCTGCAACTGACATTCGAGCAGAACGGCCACAGCGAATCGCGCGAGTGGACTCTGGAAGCCAGGAATGACCCCGACGACGTGTTCGTGGGCCGCCTCTGGGCGCAGCGCAAGCTCGATCAGGTTCGTGCTCTGGAAACGACCACGCAGAAGCCCGCGGCGCTCCGCGAACAGGCGATCGCCCTGTCGCAGGAATGGACGCTGCTTTGTCCCCACACTGCCTTTCTCGTGCTGGAGCACGAATCGGATTATCCGAAATACGGCATCCGGCGGTCGCTGCGGCACCTCTACTGGAATCCCGAAGAAGCGACTGCCTCCAAGCCGCTGAGTCCGGAGGCCATCGACGCCCTGAAGCTGCCGCGCAAGTCCGATCGCGTGCTGAAACCCGAGACGCTCGAGCAAACTCTCGCTGCGGCGCGCCGCGCGCTCAATGAGCTCGCACCGGATCGGGCACTCGCGCTGCTGAACGGCGTCGCCGGAACGCCTCGGGCGAAAGATTCAGCCGAGTTTGCGACGTTGCGCGACGCCGCCCGCCAGATCGTGGCCCGTGCCGACCTGCTCGAAAAACTCGGGCCGCAGCGTGGCTGGTTCGATCGTTCGCACCCGATCGGATTCCCCACGCCCACCCACGATCTCGTGTGGCAGTTCGTTTACGGATTCGGACCGACGCCGGCCCAAAGCGGCCTGCTGGCGCCGCTCTACAAGCGTGTCCGCCCTCCCGAGGGCGAAATCACCCTCGAGAAATTCATCGACTGGGTCAGGTCCGAATCCGGGCTCAACGTGCTGATGGACAAGGTTCGGCTGACGGAAAACGGCGTCGCTGTTGATCAGCCGGTGACCCCCGTCCTGTCTGGAATCAAGGTCATGACGCTGCACGGCATGTTGAGATGTGTTCTCGATCCGGTGCAATTGACGTATGAAGTCGACGGCGACATTGTCACGGTGACGACTGCAGCCCACGCGGCCGATCGCCTCGAACTTCGCGTGTATCCAGTCGGCGATCTGATTCTCTCGACCCACGCCGTGCCCTATTCGCTGCTGGGCAATCCCGAGCTCGACCGCGTGCTGCTGGCCGATCACCGCATCGAACAGAAGCTCGACCGGAAGATTTCCGTCGATTTTCGAGATCTGCCGCTCGACGACGTGTTCAGCTTTCTTGGCGATCAGCTCGACGACAATCTTGTCATCGATCGCGCGCGATTGATTGAGGATGGAGTCGCTCTCGACCAGCCCATTACGCTGCAGTTGCGCGACGTGTCTGTCCGGCAGATTCTGAAGGCCATTCTCGAACCCGTGCAGCTTTCCTCAGTCGTCGAAAACGAGTCGATCATAGTGACTACGGCAGCATCCTGCGCCGATAAGCTGCGGACGCAAATTCATTCAGCCCGTGACATCGTCTATGAATTGTCGCCCGAAATGCAGAAACAACTGCGACCGAGAAAACCCTTTGCCAACCGCTATCCGTGGCAGGGAGGATTCGGCGGAATGGGGAGTGGGGGCATGGGTATGGGAATGGGAATGGGATTCATGGGAGGCGGTGGCATGGGCGCGGGGATGGGGGGCGCTGGAGCCGGCGGAATTCCAGATTCTGCCATCGGCCTCTCTGAGACTTCCGAAACGGAAGGGCCATCCACGGCCGTAAACCCCGACGCGCCATCGCGCCCCGGAGATGCGTCCGGTGGAGTAGCGCCGATCGCCGACGCGGCGGCAGTCAATGCAGGCGCTTCGGCCAGCCGCGTCGAACCCGACCGCACGAATGCCGCAGAGGTCATCGATGTCATTCAGGACGTGATTCAGCCCGACTCGTGGGAGTATCTGAGTGGTCCGGGATCGATCGTGTATCACCCCGGGGCGCTGGGGTTCGTTGTGCGGCAAACGAGCTACGTTCATGCAGAGCTTGACGAATTCCTTGACCGCCTGCGGGCCCTGCCGCCGGCCTTTGGAGCGTATGACGGGCTTGTTCCGGCCAGCGTCCCGCTGGGGGGCGCAAACGACATGATGAGGTCGGACTTTGAGCAGCTCGCGAGTCTGTTGAAAGGCACTGTGCAGCCTGATTCCTGGGACGAGCTCTCGGGACCTGGTTCGGCAAGTACTTACCTCCCGAAATTGACCTTGCTCATCCGTCAGACACAGTCGGTTCACGCAGAGGTTCGCGACCTGCTGACTTCGCTGCGCCGCGCGCGATACCTCGCCCGCCGCGGCAGAATCTGGAAGCCATTCGACATCACGACCGGCCCCTGGTTCCCGGTCGCGCTGGGAGTGACCGACCTGCCCCTGGCGCCGGAGAGAACCTCCGACCCCGCGCCCGACCGGGCCGAGATTCAGGCACTGGAAGCCCTTGCTGAACCGATTGCCGGTGAGCAAGTCTGGCGATCGACTCGCGGTGAAGGCCGCCTGACCACAACCACCGTCGTGCGGATTTCTGCTGCGCGCCAGGAATTCGAGCTCGACGGCCGGGTGACGCGCGTCGAGGGCGAAGAAGCGGCCGTCGCCTATCCGCGACTGACCCTTGTGGAGCGTGGGCCCTGGGGCGCGGCCCTGCGCCGGATCGTCGACGGCCGGCTCCCCTGGCTGCCCCATCGTTCGCGGCGGGAACTGGCGCAGTTGTTCGCCGTCAGCGTTGCCGCACAGGATCGGCAGACCGCGCAACTGAAACTTGCCCTGGCAGAAGGAAAACCGGGTGACGAAATCGCCGTCACCGTCGATCGCAAGACCGGCCTGCCGTCACTGTGGGAAATGCGCCTCGCGGGCAAGGTCGAGTTGCGATTGCGCTTCGCCGACCTGCGGCAGGCACAGGGCAAGCCAATCTGGTCGAAAGTCACTGCGGAGGATGCCCAGGGACGCGTAATCGAACGCTGGGACCTCGTCAGTCACGCCGGCCTGAAATCCACGATCGCCGAATTGGATCGAGGCTGGGGAAATTCCGTCGTGCTCGACCTGCGCGCGCAGGACGGCAAAGACGTTCCCCCCGTGCTAAAGGCCCTGCAGGCGGTTCGGTCGGTCGAGGGCGCCGCCGTCGATCGCGAGCTGACCGCTGCGCTCGCGCTGCAGCCGAAGCAGCCGCTCTTCTCGTTCCTCAATGCCTGGAACCTCTCGCAATCCGAGCACCATGAAACCGAAATCGTAGCCCTTCTGACCGACGTCGCGCGGAGCGGCGCCTCCGACTTGATTCGCAACATCGCCGACGGCGCCTTCCTGCACCTCGGTTCGCGCGAGATGTACGCCGTCCTGCGGGAGGTTCCCGAAAATCTGCGGACGCCGTCCGACTGGGACCGCCTGGCCCGCGTCGCCGCTCGCTCAGCAATGCCCGCCGAAGCGGTCCGGCATCTCGAGAAGGCGATCGCCGCGGCAGGTCCCGCCGGCGATTCACCCGCGCGGGCCCGGATGCACGTCCAACTGCTCGTCGAAGCCGGCCAACTGCCGGCCGCCGTCGAACGGGCCCGCTCGCGGCTGACACGCGACGACGTCGCAGCCGAAGATTTCCCCGCTCTCGCCGATCTGCTGGCCGGCGCCGGCGCACAAAAAGAAGCGCGTGGCCTGATCACCGCTGCACTCGCACACAAAGGAGCCGTCGGTCTCGTCCGGCAGCGGCTGCTGACCCGGCGCGCCGATTTCGAAACGGGCCTGGCCCGCTGGCGAACACTGGTCGAGGCGGCGTCGCTGCTCCCGGCCGGTTCCGAGCTGCGCCCCGCGGCCATCACGCAGATCGTGCGCGAATTGGCCCAGGCTGATGAAGCGCACCTGGCAGGAAACCTGGCCGAACAGGCGAAGGACCCGCAGACCGCCGTCATCCTGTGGCTGGCCCAGGCCGAAGGCGAAGTGGAGCACGCCAATCGTGCCGCGGCCGCCGACATCGGCTGGAAACTTTACGAGGCGAATCAATTACCGGTCGACCGCTACGGCTGGTTCATCGGTCTTCTGCAAGCCGCGCGGCAGCACGAGCGGCTGATCTGGTTCGTCGAAGACCGACTCCGCGCCGGGGATGCCGTCGAGGCGGACGTGCTGCACACCATCCTGCCCCAGGCCTACGAAGCCCTGGGCCGCAAAGACGCCGCGATCCGCGCCCGAACCCACCCCATTCCCCCGGCTCAGCCCGACCGGAACAACCAGCGAATGCCCGGAATGGGCGGCGGGTTCTTCTAACGAGCCGTCACCGCCAAAGATTTGCGTACCAATTGAGCGGCGCCTTGAAGGGTTCGGGCCCCCTCATGGCCAGCGATTCGAGCGGATAGTAAATCACCTGCGCGACCGGAACGAGCGCCGGAACCTTGTGGACCACCATGATGGCCGGGCCGACGCTGAGCACGTACAGCACCGGCAGCAGCGCGACGCCGAGCCACATCCGCCGCGCCGGCAGCTTGCCGAGGTTGACCGCCCGGACAATGACCCGCACCACAAACGCACCAAATGCGATGCCGAGAATCCCGACAATGGCTGCGACGATTTCCATCATTCCGGTATCATAACTGGCATCGCGCGCCCGAGCGAACCACCTGGAAGACACGTCAAATATTTGAAATGAACGCAGATCAACACTCGCCCCCAGATCCGTGTCTCATCCGTGGCTAGTTTGATCGTTCGCAGTCAATAATGCTCCCACGCTTTCCATTTCGGCAGCGCACCGTAATCGGGATTCACCCTGCCACCTCCCCGCGGTATCCTTTCGGCATGTCGACGTCGACCCGCCTGATCGCCGATCCAACAACCGGTAAACCCTCCAGCCCGTGGCTCCGGACACCCGTTGCGCTCAAACTGTTCTTCGCGATCGCGTTGTTGGCGTCGACGACAATCTGGGCGCCCGCGATTCGAGCTGAGGACCTCATTCAAGAAAGGAGGAACGCTGTCCGATTCGTTCGCGTTCAGGCTCAACAGGGATTCACGATCATGATCGCGGAAGGCCCGGGAGTCCGGCTCGGCCAGGTGCAGATGAACGAAGTCATCGTGTCCCTGCAGGAATTCAGTAACGACGCAGGCGGATCCGATGAAGACGCCTTCGACGGTCGCGAATCGTCGGCCGAAGGGCCCGCCCGAATTACGCAGGGGACTCCTGATGAATTTGTATTCGGGGAAAGCGCCACCGCCGCAAAGGCCGAGATCAAGCTTTACGCGCTCCTTGAAAAACAGGTTGCCAGGATCGACCGTATGTGCAAGCTGACGGACGAACAGAAACACAAAATCGAGCTGGCCGGCCGCGGCGACGTAAAGCGCCTGCTGCAGCGAGCCGAGACTCTGAAGATGAGATTCAAAACATGTGATCAGCTCCAGACGGTCGACCAGCTCCGGGACTGGGCCACAGACCTTTCCACGGAGAGCCAGAGTGTGCGAACGAACCTGACCTGCGGGACGTTCGTCCACGGCAGCCTGTTCGCTAAAACGCTGAACGCAGTGCTCACCCCCGAGCAGTCTGCAAAACTCGACCGCCGCCTGTTCAACCCGGTTGCGCCATCAAGTATCCAGGGCGGCGGGTTCTTTTGACTCCAACATATGACGATTGTCTTTGGCCGAGACGCACATCATGCAGATCCACTGGGCGGCCATGCGGGGCGATCTCCAGGCGGTTACCTGTTACCTGGACAGCGGGGTTACCATCGATGCCCGCAACGAGAACGGCGAGACCGCACTGATTTGTGCGGCAGGCGATCGCCGCGCCGACGTTGCCATCGTGCAATTCCTGATCGATGCAGGCGCAGACGTTAACGCCGTCAGCCGACAACTCGAGCACACGCCGCTGATGCGCGCGGCTGCCGCAGGCGATCTGGCCAAGGTCGCCTGTCTGCTGAATGCCGGCGCCAATCCGCGGTTTGTGAATCGGTCAGGCTATACGGCGATCACGAATCTGCCGTTCCATCGCGGTCCTAATCACCTCGACGTCCTGGAAAAACTGCTGGCTGCCGGCGTCGACCCGAACGTGATCACCGAATACGGCGAATGCCCGCTTCGCATTGCCATATCGTGGGGGAACTTTCGTGCCGTCCGCCAGTTGCTGCATCACGGCGTCGATCGCGAGCCGGCGGGCTTCAGCGATTTGATGTGGGTGATTGCCGTTGGCAGCGTCGAAGACGTGGGCCGCGAAATCGGCCGCGGGGCCGACCTGGCCGCGCGCGATTACTGGAGCATGACTCCCTGGCTGCTGAGCCTTTTGACCGGCGATGTGGACAAAGCTCGCCTGGTGCTCAAAGCCGGCGCGAATTTCGACGACCGGGGCCGCTGCGGGAAAACAAACCTCATGCATTCCGTCACGTGCAATCACGTGGAAATGACGAAGTGGCTTCTTGCAAATCATGCCGATCCCGCCGCCACGGATGACTTTGGAAATACTCCGCTGATCACGGCGGCTGGAATGGGCGCCGCCAAGTGTGTGCGTCTGCTGCTGCACGCCGGCGCTCCTGCGGATTACCAGACGGCATCGACCGGATCGGTCGGCATGACGGCCGCCGCTAACCCGCAGGTTGTGCGCGAGCTGGTGGCGGCCGGGGCCGACATCAACACGGTCGGGGGCGACGGTTACCACCTGCTGAAGTCGGCGGCAGAGACGGGTAACGTCGAATTTACGCGCGCGCTCCTGGAGATGGGGGCAGACGTGGAGACGACCAGCACCGGGGACACGGCGTTGCACACCGCCGTCCTGTGGGACCAACTGGAAATCGTCCGGCTGCTGCTCGACGCAGGCGCGAATCCTAACGCACAGGACGTCGATCAGTGCACGCCGCTCATGCTGGCCCGCACGTCGGAATGCGTCGATCTGCTGCTGGCGGCGGGCGCCCGGGTCGACTTTGCCGACCAGACCGGCGCTGAAGTCGTGCATCACCATTCCGATCCTGAAATTCTCAGTCGCCTTCAGGAAGCCGGGGCCGGCCTCAATCCGCACGAGCCATCGATGCCGACGGTGCTGCACCGTGCCGCCGAAACAGGTGATCTGCCGCTGGCGCGGTACCTGCTGCAAGGGGGCGCCGACGTCAACGGAGCCACGGTCTGGGGATTGACGCCCCTGATGAGCGCAGCCGAGCGCGGGCACGTCGGCGTGATGGAATTGCTGTTGTCCGCCGGAGCAGACATTGACGCAACGGACGAAACCGGGCGCACGGCATTATTCTATGCCGCGGCGCCCGAAGGCTTCACCGCGTTCCAGCTCAAGCAGGACTTTGCTGCGCAGGACCATGCCGATCTGCTGGAGGGCCTTGACCCGGAACTGGCCGCATCGATGCGAGAGACCCTGGACGCGCTGAAAGACAAAAACATTGCGCCGCAATGGAACGATTTCGGCTACCAGCCGAACGACGACGTTGCGGCAATCACGCTTCTCATCCAATCCGGAGCGGACATCGACGCCCGCGACGGAGAAGGCCTGACCCCGCTGCTCCTGGCGGCCCGCTGCGGCCGGCCGACTCGCGTCGCGGCGCTCGTACGTCACAATGCCGACGCCCGCGCCCGTGATCACGATAGAAAATCAGCCGCCGACCAGGCTGCACAGCACCATGATCCCGCACAAGCGGCGGAGATACTTCGGATTTTGACCCGTCGTTGATCGCATCCACCACTTTTGATATCATCGAGCAGCGAAATCTGGATGCCGTTTTTCGCCCCCACGAATTTTCCTCCCGCCGCTGACCCACATGCTCAGGCTGATTTCTCCTGAAGGTCGCCTTGGTCGCCGCGAGTTTTTGCGCGCCGGCGGGCTCGGTCTTGGTGGCCTGGCGCTGCCCGGGTTGATGTCGCATCCGGCGCTCTCCGCCGCAAGCCGCCTGACGACAGGCAAATCGGTCATATTTCTGTTCCTGCATGGCGGGCCAAGCCAGATCGAGACGTTCGATCCCAAGATGACGGCCCCCGACAAGATCCGCTGTGCCAACGGCGAAATTGCCACCAAAATTCCCGGCGTGACGTTCGGCAGCGCGTTTCCGAAGCTCGCGGCTCTGGCCGACAAATTGACCGTCGTGCGATCGTTTGTCACTGGGGACGGCAATCACGACATCAAACCGGTGGTGGGGCGCGATACGGGCGGGGCCAACCTGGGAACGCTGTATTCCCGCGTCGTAGGGACAAATCACCCCATGACCGGCATGCCGACGAACGCGGCCCTGTTTCCCCAGGCGGTCGACCCGGCGCGAGAGCCGGCGCAAAAAGCGTTCGGCAACTTCGAGTCGACCGGCGGTCTGGGTTCGGCGTTCGCTCCATTCGTGCCCGGCGCAGGGGGCAATCTGCAGAAGGACATGGAGCTGGCGATTGCGGCCGACCGGCTGGGGGATCGCCGGGCGCTCCTTTCTGAGCTTGATCGCATCCGCTTCGCGCTCGACGGTGCCGGGCGGGAAGAAGGGCTCGACAAGCTGCGCGAGCAGGCCTTCGGCACGATCATGGGGGGGGTGGCCGGGGCGTTCGACTTGTCGAAGGAAGACCCGCGCACCGTTGCCCGTTACGACACGTCGACGCTGATGACGCCCGAGCAGATCGACCGCAAGTGGAACAACTACAAGATGTACGTCGACAACGTGAAGACGCTCGGCAAGCTGCTGCTGCTGTCGCGGCGCTTGTGCGAGGCAGGCTGCGGATTCGTGACCGTCACCACGAATTTCGTGTGGGACAATCACGCCGACGTGAATAACGTGGGCGTCGTGGAAGGCATGCGATACTGCGGCACGCCGCTCGATCACGCCGTCTCGGCATTCCTGGAAGACATCCACGAGCGGGGCCTGTCGGACAAGATTCTGCTGGTCTGCTGCGGCGAGATGGGGCGCACGCCGCGGATCAACCAGAACGGCGGGCGCGATCACTGGGGAGGCCTGGCCCCGCTCTTGCTGGCGGGAGGCCGGCACAAGATGGGGCAGGTGATCGGCCAGTCGACGCGCGACGCCGGCGAGCCGGCCTCCGACCCCGTCCGCATCCCCAACCTGCTGGCGACAATCATGCACACGTTGTTCGACGTGGGCGAGCTGCGCGTCACGCGCGGCGTTCCTGTCGAAGTCATGCGCGCCGCCACGGCCGCCGACCCGATCCCGGGCCTGTAGATCAGGCTTTCCCGCCTGACGGCGCTGGGCAATCGTCGAAATGGGCAGGTCGCCGGCCAGCGTCACGACGGTCGGTCCTGCGCCGGATTTGGTGCTGGCGATCGTAAATTCCATTCGCAGCCACACGGCCGTCAGGTTAGAAAACCTGACCTACATTTGGCGGTCGCAGTCGCTATATTCAATGAGCGGAGAGATCGTCAGCGAACACCAGATTTACAATTACGAGAAACCGATGCGTGGTTTCGGGAAAGTGATGAAAGTGAATTTTGAACTCCCCGATGGAGTGGCGCGCTACAACATCTCCTTAATTGTGGGCCTGTGCCTCGTCGCATCCCCCTGCCTCGCCGCCGAGCCCGAATCATTCGACATCCTGCAGGCTCAATACGCCACAGACCAGAAGCCGTTGATCAAGCGGTATTGTCTCACGTGCCATTCGACGGAACAGAGCGAAGGCGAGCTCGACCTCGAGCGGTTTGCGTCGATCGCCGACGTCCGCAAAGCGCCGCGCGTCTGGCTGAAGGTGGCCGAGTTTCTCGACAACGGCGAAATGCCTCCCAAAAAGGCCAAACAGCCGTCAGCCGAAGAGCGAAAGAGCCTTCGCGGCTGGGTCGACCGCTACTTGAACGCCGAAGCGCACGCCAGCGCGGGGGACCCCGGCCCCGTCGCCCTGCGGCGGCTCTCCAACGCCGAATACACCTACACGATCCGCGACCTGACGGGCGTGCCGCTCGATCCGGCCCGCGAATTCCCCGCCGACGGCGCCGCCGGTGAAGGTTTTATCAACGCCGGCAACGCCCTGGGCATGTCGCCGGCCCTGGTGACCAAGTATCTCGACGCCGGCAAAGACATTGCCCGGCATCTGGTCCTGCTGCCCGACGGTCTGCGTTTTTCGCCCGGTGTGACGCGCCGCGACTTTACCGACGAGTGCATCGCCAATATCAAAGGCTTTTATGCGCAGTACGCCAACGCTGAAGAGAAAATCCCGCTCGAAAAATACCTCGCCGCCACGCTTGAAGAGCGCGACGCACTCGCAGCCGGCAGCAAAACGGCGGCCAAAGTGGCTTCGGAGCGCGGACTCAATGCAAAATACCTGGCGGCGCTGTGGGGTATTCTGGCGTCGACCGGGCCATCGCCGCTTCTCGAACCGATCCGCGCCCGGTGGCGCGGCACGAAACCTGCCGATGCCCCCGCCCTCGCCGCCGACATCGCCCGCTGGCAGCAGGCGCTGTCGAAATACCAGAACGTCGGGCATATCAAACCGTGGGTCGTGCCCGTCAATCCACTCACCGCGCGGCACGAGTTCCGTTTCAAGATTCCTGAACCGACGGCCGGCAGTGGCGAAGTCACGCTCTTTCTGGCCGCGGGTAACGCCGGAGACGGGTCGGACCACGACTTCATCGTCTGGCAGCAGCCGCGGCTCGTGACGCCCGGCCGGCCCGACCTGCTCTTGCGCGACGTGCGCGGATTCACGCGCGAGCTGGTGGCCCGCCGCGAAAGAGTGTTCGCCTCGGCGGCGAATTGCCTGAGCGCCGCCGCCGAAGCCGGGGCCGCGAAGGAAACTCTCGATGTGGCCGCTCTCGCGCGCCGACACAAAGTCGACGAACCGACCCTGGCGGCCTGGATCGATTTTCTGGGCATCGGCCCGACGGCGACGATCAAGCTCGATCTCTTTACGCAACGCATCGAGAAGTCGGCCGGATATGACTTCGTCAAGGGCTGGGGCTCCGGCGAAACGCCCAACCTGGCCGCCAACTCGTCGGGCACGCACGTCCGCATTCCGGGCAACATGAAGCCGCACGGCGTCGTCGTCCATCCTTCGCCGACGTTGCAGGCGGCCATCGGCTGGCGCAGCCCGATCGAGGGGGCCGTCCGCGTTTCGGCCAAAGTCACGCACGCTCATCCCGAGTGCGGCAACGGCGTGGCATGGTCGGTTGAGCTGCGGCGCGGCGCGACCCGGCAGAAACTGGCAACGGGGGTCGCCCAGGGCGCTAAACCAGTGGACGTCGGCCCCGTCGAGCACATTGCCGTGCAAAC
>JACQFH010000052.1 GCA_016200145.1 Planctomycetia bacterium
TTGGGGTGCGACAGGTCGCGGCGGATCCGCCCCACAAACACTTCGTCGCGCCCGGTGCAGTCGGAGGGCATGGGATATCGGCCGTGGGCCGGGTCGTCGACGACCACGATTCCGGGGAATGCCGCGAACAGCTCGCGGGCTTCGTTCGGCGAGACGGGACGTTCGGTCTCGACGGCAATCGTCTCGCTGTGACAATTGGCGACCGGAACGCGGACGCACGTGGCGCAAATCTGCATCTCGGGCGCGCTCATGATCTTGCGCGTTTCGTACACCATCTTCAACTCTTCGCTGGTGTAGCCGTCGTCCTTGAAGCTGCCGATCTGCGGGATCGCGTTGAACGCGATCGGATGCGCGAAGCACGTATAGGAATAGTCGACCCCGGCAAGCTGGGCTTTCGTCCCCTGGATCAGGTCTTCGGTGCCTGCCAGGCCCGCGCCGCTGACCGCCTGGTAGCTGCTGACGACGACCCGTTTGACGCGTGCCGCGTCGTGCAGGGGTCTCAGCGCGACGACCATCTGCGTCGTGGAACAATTCGGGCTGGCGATGATGCCACGGGCGGACAGCGCCGCCTCGGGATTCACTTCGGGGATCACCAGGGCCACGTCGGGCTTCATTCTCCAGTAGCCTGATTCGTCGATGACCGTCGCGCCAGACTCGACCGCGTAAGGCAGGTATTTCGCGGCCACGTCGTCTGGCGTGCTGGCAATCACCAGGTCGCACCCCTGAAAGATTTCCGGGCGCAGTTCCTCGAGCGTGAACATGTTCCCCTGGAACTCCACCGAGCGCCCGGCGCTGCGGGCCGAGGCGATGAATCTGTAACTCTTTGCCGGAAAGTTTCGCTCAGCAAGGAGTTGGAGCATAATTCGCCCCACGGCGCCGGTTGCACCAACGACAGCCACTTTCTGAAACACGGTATGGACGCTCCTGAATTGACAAGACCACTCACGAGACAGAACCCGATCGACCTGGGTTCGGCGGAAACGACAAGTATAATCTCGCTACGCCGCGGGCTTCAACGCCGCGAAATCAACCGTACCGCCGCAAAAGTGCCCCGGCCGCTCAAAAAGCAGCCGGGGCACCGCACCTGCCAACGCGGCCGGCGCGAAATCAACCGCTATTTCCCAAATTGAAGCGATCGGGTACTAAACGCCCCATGCGAGTCGCCTTATTCGAAGACCGCCAGGGGGCCAGCTTCGGTCCGATCGCGCAGTTGCGCCCGGCATTCGAGCTGGTGTGCGGCCATTTCAGTGTTCGTGAACGGACGATCAGAGCGCTGCCCGTCACCGACTGGGGTGTTTTTGCCCGAGACGAGCTGCGAGAGACTTACTGCGAGGAGTTTCCCGAAGCGCGTTTCAACGATTCGGCCTGGCTGCGCGAGGGGCCGACGTTGCTGTTGCATGGCGGGTGGCTGGCGTCGCCCAAGGCGCTGGCGGCGATCGACCCGCACGCGGTCGGCCTGGTCGAAGGGCACGTCGCCTATCTGACCGTCGAGCCGGCCGAGGCAGGCTTGTTCGAAACCGAATCGTGGGAGTCGGCGATCTACCACATTGCGCGGACGCGCCCGCGGACAGCCGTTGACGGAGTCGTGCTGTCCGCGCCCTGGCAACTCGTCGAACACAATCCTCGGCAGATCGCCATGGACTTCGCCCACCGGCCGCTGCGAACCGGCTGGACGTTCGACAGCGCCCAAGTCGCCGTCGTCGGGCCGGTCGAGCGCGTCTCGGTCGACCGCGCGGCGCAGATCGACCCGTTCGTGGTGCTCGACGCGCGGCAGGGACCGATCAGCATCGAAGCGGGGGCCGTCATTCAATCGTTCACGCGGCTCGAAGGCCCATGCCACATCGCGACGCAGGCGCGCCTGTTCCGCGCGCACATCCGCGGCGGGACGACGATCGGGCCGGTGTGCCGCGTGGGAGGCGAGATCGAAGCTTCGATCCTGCACGGACACGTCAACAAATATCACGACGGATTTCTCGGCCACAGTTACGTGGCTCCCTGGGTTAACCTGGGGGCGCTGTCGACGAACAGCGATCTCAAGAACGATTATTCCGTCGTGCGCGTTCCGCTCGAAGGCCGGTCGATCGACACGGGCCTCGCGAAAGTCGGCTGCTTCATCGGCGATCACACCAAGACCGGACTGGGAAGCCTGTTCAACACGGGGTCGTCAATTGGCGTGATGTGCATGGTCCTGCCGGGAGGCGAGTTGCTCCCCAAACACGTTCCCTCGTTTACGACCGTCTGGCACGGAGAACTGGCGGACGCCATTCCCTTCGAACGCAGCCTGGGCGCGGCCCGGCAGGCGATGCTGCGCCGCGACCGCGATCTGACCGACGCGCAGGAACGGCTTTTGCGGCACGTCTACGAACAGACGCAGGCGGAACGCAACGAAGCGATTGAAACGTTTCGCGCCAAGCGCGAAGCACTGGCCAGCCGCGCGTCGTAGGTCCCGCCCGGCAGGCGGGATCTAACATGTCGCAACCTACTTCGCCTTCTGCTCGCCTTTGAGATACGACACGAGGTCGGCGAGGTCCTGGCGGCTAAGGGTTTTTTCCAGCGACTGGGGCATGAGCGACAGCTTGCTCGACACGAGCGACTCGATGTCGCTGCGGAGCACGGTTTCTTCCTTGCCGAGCTGTTGCCGCAGCGTAACGCTGGTGGCCGTCTCGGAGGCGACGAGTCCCGTCAGCACGCGGCCCGATTTCGTCTCGAGGATGTACGCCGAATAGCCGGGGGTGATTTCGGCCTCGGGGACGAGAATGTGCAGCAGGATCGCCTCCTTGGGCTGATTGCGGATGCCGAACAGGTCGGGGCCGACGGGCGTCCCGTCGCGGTCGAGCCGATGACAGACGGCGCACGTCTTTTTGAAAACGGCACGGCCGTTTTCAGGTTCGGGGGAGAGTTCGAGGACGTTCTTATAGTCTTCGTAGACTTTGGCGCGGTCGCCCGACGACCCGGCGGCAAACAGCCGGGCCGCCCGTTCGCGAATCGACGGGTCGCGATGTTCGGTGAGTCGCTTTCGGCGCAGCGAATCGATCGCGACGGCGGGGATGGCTTCGGATTCGAGCGCGGCCAGGATTCCCGGCAGATGCTGGGGCGCGGCGAGCAGGGCCGACAAGACTTCTTCGCGCAAAGTCGGCGTGTAGGCGGAAAACCGCGATTCGTCCAGCAGAGTGGTGGCAATCTTCGAATCGGTCATGTTCCCCAGGGCCCGCACGGCCCCTGACTGCACAGCCCCCGGCTGCAATGTATCGACGAGGGCCAGCAGCGGAGCGCCTGCCTGCGCGAAATCGGCATGCGCCAGCAGTGCCAGCGCGATCTGCCGCCGGGCAACCGGTTGATCGGCGTCGCCTGCAATGCGCAGCGCCGTCGAAACGAGTACGGCAAGGGCAGAGGCATCGGTGATGCGCTCTCCCTTCTCCGGAGCAACCAGGCTCGCCAGAAGTGAACCTGCGTCGCGCGCGGCTCCCTTGTTGCGCAGGGCGTCGGCCAGCCCCGTCAGCAGAGACGCCGAAATCTCGAATTCTCCAGTTGCGACCTGCAAGATCCGATGCACGAGGCGCGGCCACGACTCCCGCGGCCGCGAAGCACCCAGGAGCCGGCCCAGCTCGGAATACAACTCGGTGCCGCCTGCGGCATCAGCCCCTCTGTGCGCCAGCAACTCATCGAGAAATGCGGATTCGCGACCGGCGATCGAGCTGAATGCGGCGGCGCGCAACCAGCGGTCGGCCGAGTCGCGCAGCGCAATTCTGGCGATGGCCTGCGTGGCGCGCGGGTCGGGGGATGCGCCGCAGGCGATCGCACATTGGAAGCGCACTCTGGGGTGACGGTCGTCCGCCAGCGCCAGCACCGGTTCGAGCAGTTCGGACGCCGAAGCCAGGCGCGATTCGGCGATTTCCAGCGCGACCTCGCGCACGCCGGCCGCCGGATGCGCGAGACAGCGCGCCACGGCGGCATTTTCGAGCGCACCGAAACTTTCGAGCAGCCGGAGCGCCAGCGCGGCTTCCGGACCCGATCCTGCGAGCGATTTCTTCAGGAGGATCTCCGCTTCAGGGGCGCGGCGTTCGAGCAACAGGCGCTGGGCCGTGCTGCGTTTCCAGCCGTCGTCGTCGGCCAGCATCCGGCACAGGTCCGCAACTGAGGCGGCTGTCAGGTCGACTTTTCGACGGGCCTGCATCCGCGGGGGGGCAACATCGCCGCGTACGACGCGGTAAATCCGCCCCATCCCTTTCCCGCCTTCAAAATTGGTGTGTTTGCGGATTTCGACAGGCAGGTAGTCGGGGTGTTCAATCGTCTTGCGGTACATATCGCAGACGTACAGGGCCCCTTCCGGCCCATGAGCCAGAAACACAGGACGAAACCAATCGTCGGGGCTGGCCACGAATTCGATTTCTTCGCGCGCCCGCCAGGCCGAAAATGTCGCGCCGCTGGATTCGAGCCGGTCGAAATGGATGAGATTGCCTGTCGGGTCGCATGAGAAGACTCCGCCGCGATAGCTCTCGGGCAGGCCCGTCCCGCGGTAGACGGTAACGGCGCAGGCGGCGGTGAATGTGCCGGCGTGAGAATCAGCAGTCGTGACGTTGCTACTGATCGGAAACAGGCGCGCGGCTGCGCCGTGCCCCTTGGGCGGCTCGGGAGACAGCTCAGCAGGGCAGTTCTGCACTGTCTCGGAAAAGGCAAGTTGCGGATTGCGCTTGAGGACGCGCGACGGCAAGACGACGTGCTGTACCTGGACTCGGTTGTAACAGATGAACCGTCGTCCCCAGTCGTCGAACGTCTGCCCGAACTGCGCCCCGCCGTCGGCCGCTTCGTACTCGGTGCCCCCTGGCCGGAATCGGAAATCGGTCCGCTTGAGCACGACCGGCGGCCGATCGGGAAAGTCGGGCGAGACGACGTCTCCCCCCGTGAGGCCGCTGGTGAGATACACCCAGTTGTCGGGCCCCAGGATCGGATGGCTGACCCGCAATTGCGTGCTGCCGGTCGTCGCAAAGCCGGTGAAGAGCACTTTGCGGAGATCGGCTTTGCCGTCGCCGTCGGTGTCTTTGAGGTACAGCACCTCGGGCGCGCAGGTAACGATCAGGCCTCCCTGCCAGGGCATGAGCCCGTTGGGAAACGTGAGGCCGGTCGCAAAATCGGTCCGTTTTTCAAAGCGGCCGTCGCCATCGGCATCTTCGAGCAAGGCGATTCTGCCCGCGGGGGGCTGACCTTCTCCCGGGCCGGTCGGATAGCCCCGATTCTCTGCAACGAACAAGCGCCCCCGTTCATCGAAGGCGATGGCGACGGGGCTCTCGACCGTCGGCTCGGCGGCCACCAGCTCGATCTTGAGCCCCGGTTCGAGACGAAACGCCGCCAGCGCTTTCTCGGGCGACAGCGGCCCCTCCACCCGCGCCGCCGGCTCATCCGCGCGCGCCCACGCCGCCACGGACAGTAGCAATCCGCACCAAACCGGATGGAAAATGCCAGTTATTCTGAATGCCATTCAGTCAGTCCGACGGAGAAAGAGGCCACGGATGAAACACGGATGAAACACGGATCAACGACAGGCCGTCCGTATCCGTGTTTAATCCGTGTTTCATCAGTGGCTCCAATATTCTCATAGATGGTAGAGTTCGTCGAATTTCTGGTGCAGGTGTTTGACGAGCGGCTGGGGAGAGAGCGCCTGGCCGGTGACGACTTCGACGAGTTTCTGCGCCCGGAAGCGGCGGCCGTGGCGGTGGATCTTTTCGTTGAGCCATTGCTTGAGCGCGCCGAATTCGCCGCGCGAAAACGCGCCGGGCAGGTCGCCCAGCTCGTGCGAGGCGCAGTCGAAAAACTGGGCGGCGTACATGTTCCCCAGCGCGTACGTCGGAAAGTACCCGATCATCCCGCCGCTCCAGTGGATGTCCTGCAGGCAGCCGCGCGCGTCGTCGGGGGGCACAATGCCGAAATACTTCGTAAAGGTCTCGTTCCAGACGCCCGGCACGTCGGCCGGCTTCAGATCGCCGGCGATCAGGGGGCGCTCGAGATCGAAACGCAGCAGGATGTGCAGGTTGTACGTCGCCTCGTCGGCCTCGACCCGGATGAACGAAGGCTGCACGTCATTGATCGCGCCGTAGAAATCTTCGACCGACGACTTGCCGAGCGCCTCGGGAAAGGCCTGTTGCAATTTGGGATAAAAGAACTTCCAGAAGGGACGCCCTCGGCCGACGAAATTCTCCCACATCCGCGATTGCGATTCGTGAATCCCCAGCGAGCAGGCGGCGCCGGTCGGCAGGCCGTAGGCTTCGTGATCGAGCCCCTGCTCATACATGCCATGCCCGGCCTCGTGCAGCGTGCCGAAGAACGCACCGGGAAAATGATGCTCGTCGTAGCGGGTGGTGAGGCGCGTGTCGCCAGGCCCGAACCCGCTGCAGAATGGGTGCGGCGCCGTATCGAGCCGCCCTTCGTCGAAATTGAACCCGATCTGCCGGGCGGCGGCGATCGAAAACTCGCGCTGCGCCGCGGTCGGAAAGAGCCGCGTGATGATCTCGCGATTCGGCTGCCGCCCCGAATCGCGGATCGCAGCGATCAGCTTGACAAGCTCGTCCCGCAAGGGCGTGAACAGCCGCGTCACATCGGCGGCCGTCATGCCGGGCTCGAAGGCGTCGAGCAGCGCGTCGTACGGAACGCCCGAGCCGTAGCCGATGCACTGCGCCTCTTCCCGCTTGAGCCCTACGATCTTTTCGAGCCACGGCTGAAACTGTTTGAAGTTCGATTGCTTGCGGGCCGTGATCCAGGCCTGTTGCGACAGCGTGCAGGTGTGCGACAGCTCTTCGACGAGCCGGCGCGGCAGCTTTGTCGCGCGGTCGAAATCGCGGCGCGCTTCGCGGATGTTGGCCGCGACAGGCGAGTCCTTATCGGCGGCCAGATGAGTCCCTTCGACCTCGGCGATCAGATCGCCCGTTTCGGGAGCCGTGGCCCGTTCGTGGCACATTCCCGCCAGGAGCGACAATTGATTCGCTCGATGACCTGCGCCGCCGGGGGGCATGTAGGTCTGCTCGTCCCACCCCAGCACGCTCGAGCACGATTCCAAAAGGGCCGTCGTCTTCAGTCGCTGGGTCAGTTCGGCGTAAGCCTGTTCCGGTGATCGCGGCATGTTGGAGGGAATTTCCTTTTAAGGTTCGGCGCGGGGGGCATTATGGAATTCTGATTCTAGGTAAGCGCGATTGCTGAAAGTAGTCAACGCACCGTGCGTTTCGTCACTTGCAGGCCATCATCCATGGGTGACCGGGGACACGAAGAGTGAGGAGCGATCGCCTGGATCGACCCCTGCCGGTTCACTCGGCAGGTGAAGAAGAAGATTGGTTGGCTAGACGACCAGTCTGAAGAAACCGTAAGACCCCTGCCACCTACGCCGGCTCAAACACCACGCCAACGGCGGGTTCGGTCGCGCCTTCGATGCGTTTGTCCTGCTTGTTGCCGGCGATCCGGCTGCCGCGGAACCGCATGCCGTGCACCCAGTCTTCGACGTGGACCCCGATGTCGAAGCCCGAGACGTCGATGTTCTCGAGTTCCGCTCCGGCGAGGGCGACGGCGTAGATTCCCTGCGAGCCGGCCGCTCCGGTCCCGCGCAGCGTCACATTGCGGATCACGGGCTTGTTCAGGCCCGGGTGGACGGGATCGCGGACGGCGTCGTAGCCGTGAGATTTTCGCGAGCGCCACACGTTGTCGGCCGAGCCGTTGAAGACCAGGCCAAATTTCAGCGCTTTCGCGATGCGCACATTTTCGACGACGTACCCGGAATGTTCGAGGTCGCGCTGCTCGGGCGGCGCGAATTCGTAGCCCAGGTCGCCGCCAAACAGCGCGATGGCCGTGGCGGCGGCCTCGACCTCGACATTGCGGATCGTGATCCGATGGCAGGCCGAACAGCGCACGCCGGCGTCGTTCGCGTCGACGTTGCGCGTGAGCTTTCCCACGCGGATGTTCTCGATGACGATGTCGTGCGTGTGGGTGCTGTAGATTTCGCCGCGCTCCCACAGGCGGCGCATGCGGGGAATTTCTTTGTCGGCCGTCGTGATCGGGCCCACCGATCCCCAGTCGAGGCCGATCCCCAGCAGGGCTTTGTCGGAATCGAGGATCCGCACGTTGCGAATCGAGCCGTGGCACGCCTCCGACATCAATTGAATCGCCGACGCGGCGACCTGCTGATCGATCGTCATGTTTTCGATCGACCACCGCGCGACCTTCGAGAAGCGCCCGGGCTTTTCGGGCGTTCCGCCGTCGCCATACGCGGCACCGACGCTGATCCCGGCGTGCCAACAAGCCTGTGAACCCTTGCCCTCGCTGTGCGCCACGCGAATCGTACCGTTGCTGATTCCCGAATCGGTCGACAGGCGGATGCCGTAGCTGTTGGACCGCAGATCGAGCAGCAGCGTGGCCCCGTTGAGGTCGAGGCGAACCCCTTCCGGAACGAGCA
The DNA here is from genome assembly GCA_016200145.1 of Planctomycetia bacterium. Lineage (GTDB taxonomy): Bacteria > Planctomycetota > Planctomycetia > Planctomycetales > Planctomycetaceae > JACQFH01. The sequence continues at coordinate 8,432 of JACQFH010000052.1, forward strand.
GTGCATGTGGCGATTTCTCGTCGCCGACCATGTCTTCGCGCACGCCGCATTTCACCACGGCGGCACGGCCGAGGCGAATCGTCCGGCCGGATTTCGCATTACGGTTGAGGACGTCCTGCAATTCATTCCCGTCGGCGGGGTTGGCTGTAACGATCTTGTCTGCGGCGGTTTTATCTGCGGCAGTTTTACTCGAATCCTGAGCAGCGCCAGCCTGACTGTGGCGGCCGACAGCCGCGATCAGGGCCAGCGGTGCAGAAAGCGCACCCGCCAGAAATCTCCTTCGATTCGCATCTCGGGGCAGTTCCAGTGGTTTCAGAATCGTCTTGCGGATCGCACGTCCGAACCTGAAACTCCATGCCGCCGGCGGTTGGCTACGACGCTGATTGCGAAGATATGCATTCCAATAACGTGGATCATCACGCAGATTGAACCAACGAACGATTTCCAGGATGAGAACGGCGCCGTAGAAGAGACCCGCGATTCCAAGCAAGAGCCCGAGGTCGCCAAACGGACCACCCCCAGGCATAAATGCGACAATGGTCATTCCAGATTCCGTTTCGATCCGTTCAACTGTTCGAAGCAACAGCCTGCGCGATCATCTTCCGTGGCGTCGTTACGAATGCAAGGCCTCCTGCGCCTGCACCACCGCCGGATTGTCGAGACTTTGCGCTCCGTGGAAATAGTGGACCGACGCAGCCAGCAGGTGCGGCTGCCAGGCGGCGCTGACGCGACCCGCCTCTTCCAGAATCGCCGACTGGAATTTGTATTCGTGGGAATCGCCCGTGGACTTGCGACACTGCCATTCCCGCGCTTCCTGGACGAACAGCGGCGCTGCGCCCGGATTTCGCGAGCACAGCGCGAACGTCTTCCGGCACGCTTCGTCGGCGGCCGAACGCTCGCCGTACCGGAGCTCAGCCCCCTTCGCGGGCAACCAGTCGTAGTATCGCAGCGGCACCAGAGAAAAGACCTCGCGGATGGCTTCCTGCGCAGTCGGCGGCGTTTCGGCATTCGGGAGCCTGGTAATTTCGATGTCGCGCAGGGTTCCGGCGCGCAGCTCGGAATTCGTCTTGTCGGCCGCCCAGGCGACAGCCTGCAGCAGCACGAGCAGTCGCGTTTGCGGGAAGACCAGCGTGCGAAACGCGTGGTGCAGCGCGTTGATCGACGTATTGGAATGGAGCGGACGGCTGGCGAGTCCCCAGCCGTCATTATGACGGACCATCAATTCGGCGGTTGTCAGGTGGACCGCGTCCCAGATCGACTGGGCAGTTCCGCCGGCGAGCAACTGGCTGACGGCCAGGTCGCACGCCGGTTCCGTTTTGCCCTCCCGCATCAGACCGAACAGCTCCCGCGTGGCGGCCTGATCGGCCGGGCCGCCCGCCCAACCCGCCGGCAGCGTGCCGGCATGCTTATCGACACGGGCTTTATTGAGAGGAAAATAAGCGTCGGATTTGCCGTCGCCTCCCAGGGTGAAAACGTGGCGCGCGGCGAAGCGCAGCGCGGTTTCCGCATCCAGCCCGCCGATTGCTTCCAGAGCCCGGGCGCAACTGGCCAGGGCGATCGCCCCGTGCCCGCCGGCGCCTCCGTTCTGGCAGCCGAATGGCCACAGCTCTTCGACCGCCTGCCGTGCTCCACGGCTGCGCGCCAGGGCCACGAAGGCGCGTTCGACACCGTCGATGTCGGCCCGCTGCATGGCGTCGGCCAGTTCGCTGGCAGCCCGTTCGGGCGAAGGCAGCGCGCCGCGCAGGGCCGGCAGCGGGGGCGAGGGAAAGCTCTCCTGCTGTTTTTTGAAGACGTCGACGGCCCAGAACAGCGGCAGCAGCCGCAGCTCGGGCCGCAGGTCGAGCGTTGCCTCGTGCAGCGAGGAAATCATGTACACGACATGATTTGAATTCAGTTTGCGAATGCCGGCGTAGAACGCGGCCGCGAGAAATCGGCGGTACGGCAGTCCGCGCCGAAGCTGTTCGACCAGCATCGCCACGCACTTTTCGCGGGGTGTCACTTCAATCAGCCGGACGATCGGCTCGATATCGGGCCCGAAGCGCACGATGTCTTCGGCAGGAGCGGGGTCATCAAGGCCGCCGGCGACGAGGTCCCGGAATGACGCGAACTGGGCCAGCCCGAACGAAGCCGAACCGGCCATCGCCTGAAGAAACTCCCTGCGCGTCGCGGACATGGCTGGCTCCTGGCGGTGATTCTCGGTAATCGCGAGCAACCGCGACGTTTTACGATCCCTCACGAGGTCGAGCCCGCCAGCGCGGCGTCGCGAACGACCTCCGGCGTGGGGGGTGGTTCTTCGCGGCGGCTCTCGGCGCGGCCCAGCAGTCGGTCGGCGTGGACGAGACACGTGCGGCGGACAAAGTACAGAATCGTGCCGTACAACGAGAAGTTAAGCACAATGGCCGGCCAAGGCGATCGGCCGAATTCCACCCACTCGCCGTACTCATTGACGGCGATCATCATCGCCGGGCTCAGGAAGATGCTGAAATTAGACCACGATTCGACCCGCCCCGGTCCCCGCAGGATCATCAGCGGCATCCAGATGAAGACGAGCGGCAGCAGGCACCAACCGGCGAGCACGGCCAGAGACGTGATGATCGCCCGGGCCCGCGTCCGGACTTTCAGGCCGATCCACATCGAAATCCACGCCACCATCGGCAGATAAATGGCCACCGCAAGGAGCGACGCGATCGGACTGATCCGAAAATCTCCCAGTTCGAGGACAATCAGGGTTAGCAGCGGAATCCACAACACGGTGATCAGCCGGCGGACGGCCGTGTATTTCTGCAGCACGATGTCGCGTCCAATCATGGGCGTGGCGCACAAAACGTCCAGCGTCTGGTGGGCTCGATCGCCGGCGATCAGCGTGGCCGATTGCACGGCGACCAGCATGACGGCCGCCAGCCACAGCAGAAAGACGAGAAGCTTCATGAAGTGCGCTCCCTCTCCCTCGGTGAAGAGGGCGATCATGATCAGCAGCGTCCAGAACGCCGCCTCCATCGCCAGCACGATCCGCACGAGGTAGCGGGCCCGGCCGAGCGAACGCTTGGTCGTTTCGCGCCAGGCGACCGGATTTTCATCGGGCAGAACGGCCTTGTCCCCGATCAGCACAATCCCACGCGTGAATCGATTCTGATTCCACCGCGCAAAGACCCCGTCGAGCCGTCGAAACACGATCTGCAAACCGCTCTGCGGACTGGCAAACAGCCTGCGCACCAGAATCAGACGTGACAGTGCGAGGCAAAAGATTGCCGAGAACAGGGTCGGCAGGCTGGCCAGAAACGCGCCCAGTCCCGTACGGCCCGGTGCGATGGCCAGATTCAAACCGCCGAACCCGGGCGCCCACTGCCAGTCAAAGAGTTGCAGCGGAGCGAAAAATGGAAACAAAAGCGTGTCGCGGTGCTGCAGGATATCGACGCTGAGGACGGCTCTCTGTCGCCACACCCAGCGGTCGAGCGACGAAATTGACAGTCCCGGATTGAACAGCGACGCAATCAAGAACATGACCAGCGGCCCCAGCATCAGCGCGGCGCACGCGGCGAACGAACCGATGAACGCGCCGAACGTCGTCCGAAACCAAGCCGAGCACAACAAAGCCACCGCGCCCATCTGCAGCACCGTGACCAGCAGCATCCACACGCCGCTCCACAGCGCCGTGGGCGAGAGCCCCCCCAGGCTGTAGGCAAATGCCAGAAGCGGCAGCGACATCAGCAGAAATCCGAGCATTGGCAGGACGCGGCTCAAGTATTTCTCGAACAGGATCGTCCAGGGCCCCAGCCGGGTGAGCAAGAGCAGCGGCAGCGTGTTGTGCTCTTTCTCCTGAGCCAGAACACCGCACGTGATGGCCCGCATGAACAGATAAATTCCGGCGAACTGCAGCTTGATCAGCGTTTCGAACAACTGCCGCCCGCGCCCCAGCGCCGAGAGGGACCCGGTCGATCCGATCCTGAGATCGTCGTAGAACATGAAGTACGCGGCGCTGAACAGCAGCGATGCGTACACGACGCGAACGACATACGTCCTTTTGCGCGCGGCCTGTTCGACCAGCTCCTTGCTCAGGAGCGGCAGCCCGAAGCGCGGTCTCAACCACGAAATCGGCATGGGCACGACGTCCCTCGGATGAAAATTGAAATATCAGCTTGCGCCCGATCCGCCGGGATAGAGGGCGTTGCCTGGACGTCCCGGCAATCAAGCGTGAAAGTCAATCGGATCAGTCAGAATGACTGATCCGGTTCAGGCCGGGAATTGTCTGCAAAGCCCAGGCATTTCCAGGATGGTGTGCCCGAATTTCACGGCACCGAAGCCTGAAAGTCAATCACAGCGGACACTGAATCCGGAGGCGAGCGGCGTCGTGACAGACACCATGAAATTCCCGCATTGCCTGCGGGAATTTCATGGTGTAAGATGGGACCCCATGATCGACCGCAAGCTTGATCTGGGCCGGATTCGCCAGGCGCTGCGCCGCAGTCGCGTCGTCGCCCTCCTCGGCCCCCGCCAATGCGGAAAGACGACCCTGGCCCGGCACCTCGTCGCGGCCGATTCGCTGAACTATTTCGACCTCGAAGATCCGGCCAGCCTGGCGCGGCTGGAGCAGCCCGACACGGCGCTGCGCCCGTTGCGGGGACTGATCGTGATCGACGAAATCCAGCGGCGGCCTGAGCTGTTTCCGCTGCTGCGCGTGCTGGCCGACCGCCGGCCGTCCCTCGCGCGGTTCCTGATTCTGGGGAGCGCATCACCGGAGTTGCTCAGGCAGTCGTCGGAAACTCTGGCCGGCCGCCTGGAAACGGTGCCTCTGGAAGGCTTTCGCCTGGCCGATCTGGGTCCCCGGTCGATTGGGCGTCACTGGCTGCGCGGGGGAATGCCCCTCTCGTACACTGCGAGGAACGATGCGGATTCGCTCGTGTGGCGGCGGCAATTCGTGCAGACATTCCTGGAACGAGACGTTCCGCTGATGGGCGTGCAAATTCCGCCGGCCGCCCTGCACCGGTTTTGGAACATGGTCGCTCATTACCACGGACAGATCTGGAGCGGGGCGGAGCTGGCCCGCGCACTGGCTGTGAACGAGTCGACAGTGCGGCGCTATCTCGATTTTCTCACCGGGGTTTTCATGATCCGGCAACTGCAACCCTGGTACGAAAACCTCGGCAAGCGACAGATCAAGTCGCCCAAAGTCTACATTCGTGACAGCGGTCTGTTGCACGCACTGTTCGGGATCGCGCGGCGACGCGACCTCGAACTGCATCCCAAAGTCGGCGCGTCGTGGGAAGGCTACGCGATTGAAGAGACGCTCAAGGCGCTTCAGCCCGACGAGTCCTATTTCTGGGCGACGCACAACGGCGCCGAGCTTGACCTGCTGCTCTTTAAAGACGGCAAACGCATCGGCATCGAATGCAAACGCCAGGATGCTCCGAGCCTGACTCCATCGATGCGAACCGCTCTCGTCGACCTGACACTTGACGAGCTGATCGTCGTCTATCCGGGCACTCGCGCTTACCTGCTGGCCGAGCACGTGCGGGTGATACCGCTCGCCGACCTGGTTGCACCGGTCATCCGGCGCTCCCGCCGCAAGAAGAATCATTCGTGATGATCGTGCCGGGCGACCCCGGCCGGTGCGACGTTTTCAGCCGGCGGCTTGCCGCGCACGAGAAAATCGCCGGCGACGAATATCGCCGAATCGCCGATCACCAGGTTGTACACCTGTTCTTCGCGGTCGGTCGGCGCTACGGACTGCACGACGGCGGCCTGGCGCGCGCCGTCGCGCCACTGCCAGACCTTGTCTCCGGCTTTGAGCTCTTCGACCGTGTGAAAGCCGCCCCGGACCAGCGCCACCGGCTGCGTCCGCGTCGTCAGCAGCCGCCCCCCGTCGGTGCGCAGCTCGACCAGGCGGTTTTTCGTCGTGAAGACGTGTTCAATTTTCCGATTCGCGGCGCGCCCGTCGGCGTCGATCGAAGTGACGGCGTCTCCGACCCGCAGCTTTTCGATGGTGACTATTCGGTCGCCGATGAGCACCAGCGTGCCGGCAGGGAAGCACCCCGGATGGCACGGAATCTGAAGGACCTCCGGCTCAGGCGGTCGGGTGTCCTTGAGCTCGACCACCGATTCGACGCGCCCCTTGGCGTCGTGCACGAGCAGTCGCCCGGTGGTCAGGCCCGGGCCCGTCGTCGTGAAGAACAGAGGCGACTTGATCTTCGGCCCCGTCACCCGATAAATCTGGCGCGTCACCGCACCCTGATTGACGCGCTCGACCTGGCCGGACTTCACGTATGCAACGATACATTCGAGTTCGACGAGTGGAAAGGACTCGCGCTTGATGTCGACGGGCTTGGTCTCCCAGCCGTTCAGCAAGTCGCCGAACTCGTCGAACGCCGGCGGATTGGGATTGAGCGTGAGCGTCCCCTTCCCCTCGCCCTTTGGATCGGCGTCGACGACCAGGCCGACCCAGTGGATGGGTCGCTTGCTCTCAGCGAGCGACAGACCGGGAACGACGAACCACGACCGCACCTCGACGCGCGTCGTCAGGTTTTCCGATTCTGCGCCGGTCGCGGCGGCGTCCGAGCCTCTGGCGAAAACATACTGCGGCTCGCCGATGCGGATGACGGTGGGCGCCGTGCGATAGATCGGCAATCGGGCCTCTTTCCTGCCGTTCTGCGCGCCGGCTTTGATCGCCGTGAACACCAGCTCTTTTCCCTTGCCGCCCGCCGCTTCGGCCAGTTTCCATTTTCCCTGAATTTCATCGGCGCCTGCTTTGTTTACCAGCAGCTTGTCCAGCAGGTCGGCTGGAATCGCTCCCTTTCCCTTGCGGACGACGAATTCCGTTTTGGTGAACGACCATTCGAAGTCGCCCGTGTGGTGCTTGCGATCGGCTGAGAAATAGTGAATCAGCTTGATCGCCAGGACATCCGCCTCGGTCACCGGGGTGTACGTTCCTTGCGCGTTGATATGCTGCGGTGTTGCCGCGCCGGCGATGAGGCTGGCGTAAACGACGAACACGAAACGACGGATGGAACTTTGGCAAGTATTCATCAGAAATCACGCTCCGATCGAATCGCGATCGCAGAACGACGCCGGATCCAGGCAGAAAAGACGACCGTGCGATTGGATAAGTTCCCGATTGACCTGACTGCCATTCGATATGCTCTCTTGCCCCCACGAGGCACGTGTCGATATCATATAAATCCACGTTGATGATGCGGAAGTCATTATCTCGACGAGCAGGTCGCAATGATAGCAGTGCGCGAACAACCGGCAGTCAATCCGGTCGCCGCGGCGTTCCCGTGGCTTCTGCCGACGAACCGGCGGGGGCTGCTGAAGATCGGGTCGCTGTCGCTCGCCGGGGCTGCAATGCCGGGGCTGTTCCGGGCACCGTCCGCACAGGCCGCGACTGTTTCCGGTCCGCCGCCGGCCGCCAACGGCAAGGCCCGGTCGGTGATCTTCCTGTGGATGGGAGGCGGGGTCACTCACATCGACTCGTTCGATCCGAAGCCCGAGGCCCCCGAAGAGATCCGCGGAACGCTGTCCCCGATCGCCACGAGTCTGCCTGGCGTGCAGTTCAGCGAAGCCTGTCCGCAGCTTGCGAAAATTGCCCACAAGATCGCCCTCGTCCGCAGCTATTCGCACGACAGCAACGATCACCTGCTCAGTCAGGCCTACACGCTGTCGGGGCGCAAGGTGCCGATGAGCCAGATTCAGACCGAGCCCAACATCGGTTCGGTCGTCAGCCATCTGCATGGCCCGCGAAATCTGCTCCCCGGCTACATCGCCACCTACGGCTGGACCCGTCCCGGACCGCCCCCCTACAACATGTTCGTCGGCGGCTGGCTGGGAGAGCAGCACGCGCCGTTCTGTGTCGGCCGCGAGCCAGAGGTGCTCGACTTCGCGCTCACCAGCGGCCGCGAGCGCAATCCGAATCCTCACGTCGAAGACGACCTCAAGCCGCGTTCGCTGGAGCTGCTGGAAGGGCTCGACCACGCGCGCCTGAGCAACCGCGCCGATTTGCGCGCGACGCTCGACGGCGCGCTCCGACGCATCGAGCAGAAGTCGCCCGCGGGGGGCATCGACGGCAATTACGACAACGCGTTTCGCCTCTTAAGTTCGCACGACGTCCGGCGCGCGTTCGACCTGGCGCTGGAAACCGACGCCAACCGCGCCGAATACGGCCGGACCAAAATCGGCGGCCGTTGCCTGATGGCCTGCCGGCTGGTGGAGGCGGGGGCCCGGTTTGTGATGGTCGATTACGGGTACGACGGGCTGTACGGCAACCTGTGGGACAATCACAATGTCCCGTTGCAGAATTTCCCGCACATCAGCGAGATGGCCAAGCGCCCCTACCACGTGGCCGGCATCGACCGGGCGTTCGCGGCACTCATCAACGACCTCGAACAGCGGGGCCTGCTCGACAGCACGCTGGTCGTGTTCCTGACCGAGTTCGGACGGACGCCGAAGATCAACAAAGACGGCGGGCGCGACCACTGGGGTGCCGCGGGATCGATCTTTTTCGCCGGCGGCGGCACGCGGGTGGGTCAGGTGGTCGGGGCGACCGACCGCCAGGGGGCCTATCCCACAACCCGCGCGTACGGACCGGCCGACATCGCCGCGACGATCTACCAGTTCCTGCACATCCCCACCGAGCACCTGCTGCACGACCAGCACAACCGCCCGCACTTCGTGCTGCCCGAAGGCGAGCCGATCGGGCCGGTGGTCTGACGATATCGCAACTCGCGATTCGAATCGTGAGTCCGTAGGTCAGGCTGTGCCTGACGCAATCGGCTGTTGTCGTGGACAACGGACTGCGGGCCAGCGGATTTGACCTGCCCGTGAGAATTCCGCGACGGTCGGAATCATTGGCATTGAGTGCGTCATTTTCTCTGAACGCACACTGCTGCCAGGCACAGCCTGACCTACGGCGCGACGGCACTGCGACAGTCGCACGCTAGACGGCGTTAAAGTCCCGGATCGGTTCGCCCGACTCGACAAGATAGAACGGTCTCCCGGCCCGGTCGCGGAACGCCACTTGCCGGCCGTCGATGCCCAGGTGCTGATAGATCGTCGCGGCGACGTCTTCGGGAGAGAACGGCCGGTCGGTGACGTAGGCGCCGCGCTCATCGGAAGCGCCCACGACGATTCCGCGCGGCAGCTTGCCTCCTCCCATCAGCACGCTGAACGCATGGCCCCAGTGATCGCGGCCGGCGGCTTCGTTCATGCGCGGCGTGCGGCCGAATTCCCCCATCGCCACGACCAGCGTCTTCTGATACAGCCCGCGGTCGATCAGGTCGCGAACGAGGGCCGCCAGGGCCCGGTCGAACGGCGGCAAAAGGAGCTTCGCCCCCTCGGCTGTGGCGTAGCGGTTCGCCGTGCCGTGATGGTCCCAGGGCTGCGTGTTGACAGTGACAAACGTCACCCCGCGCTCGATGAGCCGCCGCGCCAGAAGCGCGCTCTGCCCGAATTCGTGCCGGCCGTAGGCGTCTCGCAGCGCCGCGGGCTCAGCGGAGATATCGAACGCGTCGCGGACGCTCGGATTCGTCAGCAGGTTGAAAGCCGCCTGGTAATTTTCATCCAGGTTCTGCACCTGCGATTCGGCGCGGCGCTGCAAGTCGTCGAATGTCGCCAACAGCGTGCGGCGGTCGTTGATCCGCGCGTGGGTGAGGCTCCCCGGCAGAGACAGATCGCGGACCCGGTAATCGGCCGAGTTCGGGTTCGAATTGATGACGAACGGATTGGCCGAGCCGCCGAGATAAGTCGCGTAATGGAACAGGTTGTCGGTGCCGCCGCGCAGATGTGGCGCCGCGGCGTAGGCGGGCATGCCCTTGACGTTCGAACCGCGCAGCGCCGCGACCGCCGAACCGATCGACGGTCGCCGCTGAATCGTGTTGTCGGGCTTGTTAAAATCGGGGCCTTCAAAGCCCGTCAGCATCCAGTGATTGCCCTTGGTGTGGTCGCCGCTGAAGTGCCGGACGCTGCGCAGAATCGCGAGCTGGTCCATGACCTTGGCCGACTCGGGAATCATCTCGCCGAATTGCACTCCCGGGACGCTGGTCGAGATGGCTCCAAAGGGACCACGGAACTGCGAGACGGCTTTGGGCTTGGGGTCCCACGTTTCGTGATGCCCGGGACCGCCGCTCATCCACATCAGGATGACGTTCGTGCCGTCGTTCGCCGGGGGAGCCGCCGACCCGGCCGCCATCGCGCGCCGCGCCAGAAACTGGGGCAGCGTCAGCCCGCTCAGCCCCAGCACGCCGGCCTGGACGAAGCTGCGGCGCGTGAAGCCTTCGCAATCCGCAGCGCCCGATCCGGTCACTTTGAACATGCGGTCGATTCCCAAAAACTCGCTGCCACGAAATCGTAATTCGACGAGTTGAGGCTGATGCTCTCAATCAGAAATATCGGCATCTCACAATACATCGGATTTCACCATTTTGAAATGCCAGAGAATACGATTTGGCCCACGGATGGCGTGGCATTTCCACGGATGACGGCAGGGAAGACAGGAAGATTGGGGACAGGAAAATCGTCGTCAGGCCTGCCGTGGCCAATTTGCAACCGCAGGCCGAAAATCAATCTTCCTGTCCACCATTTTCCTGTCACTCCGTCTCGTCTTTCGCGTTTTTCGTGTTTTTCGTGGACTTCCTCGGTTTTGGTTCCGGCCGAATGCCGGGCTGGGTTTCATCGGTGGCTCCTTAACCGTTGTGCCAGATTCTCAAGCCGTTCCAATCTGTGTACGCTCGATGGATGTCGTTTTTCAGACTCGGACTTTGAACGGGGCTTCACGATGCGTGCCAGGATTCGCGGGACGGAAATTTACTTTGACGTGGACGGGGCGGAACTGGTGCCCGACGGCGACAACATGGTCGAACGGCCGGCCCTGTTTCTGCTGCACGGCGGGCCGGGCGGAGACCATGCCGGTTTCAAAGGGTCGTCCGCCGCGCTCCGCGACATGGCGCAGATCGTGTACGTCGACCACCGCGGCTGCGGACGCAGCAGCACCGGCGACCCGGCCGATTACACCCTCGACAACAACGTCGACGATCTCGACGCGCTCCGCGACCATCTGGGGCTCGAGCGGATCTCTGTGCTGGGCTCGTCGTATGGCGGGATGGTGGCGCTGGGGTATGCCCTGCGCTATCCCGAGCGGCTGGCGAACCTCGTGCTGGTCTGCACGGCCCCCAGCTTCCGGTTCATGGACGATGCGCGACGGCACGTCGAACAGCACGGTACCCCCGACCAGATTCGGGTCTGCCGGCGGTTGTGGGACGGTGCGTTCGAAAGCCTCGACCAGCTCCGCGAATTCTATGAATTGATGGGCCCGATGTATTCGACGAATTTCAAGCCGGAGGAATTCGAAACCGGCTGGACGCGCGGACGCAGATCGTCCGTGGCCCTCAATCGGGGCTTCGGCGATTTTCTCAGGACGTTCGATTTCACCGAGCGCCTGCACGAAATCCGCTGCCCGACTTTGGTACTGGCTGCCGCGCATGACTGGATCTGCGCCCCGCGGCATTCGCAGATTATCGCCGATCGCATTCCGCGGGCGCACCTCAAGGTATTCGCCAACAGCGGACACATGCTGTCGAGCGACGAGAACGCCGCGTACCTGCAGGCCGTGCGCGGGTTTTTGACGTACGCGGCAAAGTAACGTAGAGCAGGCTTCCCGCCTGCTTGAAATGCGGGTCGCTCGCCGTAACGAGAAAGAATCTCCAAAGGCAGCGAAGACGGGACGCGAATCACTGGCAGGTTGGAAACCTGCCCCACGTCAGGGGCCGGCGTTGGCGCCGACGGGGGCGCGGGTCCGCTGCGTCGGTGGGCCGAGGCGGCGGATGTAGTCGGCGTACTGGCGGTCGAGCTCTTCGGCCGCCACGCCCGTCAGGTCTTCGAGCGAATCGGGGTTCTCGCGCGTCGCCTTATTCGGGCTGTACATTTGCGACAGGTGTTCGATCAGCGCTTCGCGATAGCGGCCGTCGTCGTAGTGCATGAAGAAGTGAGCGAGCGCGGCCCCCTGGCTGTAATTCATGGCGATTTCGGGCTTCTTGATCGATTGGAACGCAACCATCCCCATCCGCGTGAATTCGCGCAGGGGGACGTAATAGCCCTCATTGAGGAAGTGCATGCGGGCAGCTTGCAAGCGCCCGTGCTGCGGATCCCCCACAGTGAAGCGTTCTCCGTCGCGCTTGAACGACTCCATGTAGCAGGCGATCCCCTCGATGATCCAGAAGTCGCTCTTCATGCCGATCTCGCCGGTCATGGGGCGGCTGCCCGAAAGCAACTGGTGCGTCGCTTCGTGGTACAGCGTCGAGTCGTCGTCGCTTTCGGGATCGAAAAAGAAGTGGGCGATCCCCGAGTCGGGGAAATAGATCCCCTTCGTGATCTCGATCGGCTGTTTCGTCAACTGCTTCAGCGTGGCAATGTACTCGTCCCGCGTGCGATAGAAATGCACCACGTGCTGCTTCGGCTGCCTGGTTCCCGGTTTCGCGGCGTTGCCGGCGAACAGGGCCTGCACTTCCGACGAGTTATTGAAGAAGCCCCCCATCATCTGGAAAAACAGCTCGTGAAAATCTTCGAGCTTGCGGGCCAGATCGGCCCCTTTTTCGAGGCTGTGATTCGTGCGAACGCGGTAATGTTCGGTCTTGATCTCCCAGGCGTTGGCAAAATCGCGGTGCAGATCGGCGTCTTTTTCGGCCGAAATCCATCTGCGGTTCGTGTACCGTTTGCCCTGCTGATAGCGTTCGACCTGGTCTTCCGGCAGCCAGGCGAAATTGTCGGTCCAGACTTTCTTCTCTTTCCGCATCCTGGCTTCGAACGCCGATACCCATTCGTCCCCGCTGCGGACGAATCCCAGGATTCTCCTCGCCGCGACATTGTCGCTGTCGTGCAGCAGAATCTCGCGGACGAGATCCAGCGAAAAGCTCACGTGATCGTCAAACAGGGCCTGCCGCGACAGGGCGTACAGTTCTTTGGCATGGTCCTGCTGCCGCACTTTGAGCTGCGATCGCCAGAACCGTTCGTCGGCCGATACGTCGGCCGGAAGCGGGGCTACGACGTGCCGCGGCAGAGGGGCCAGGCGCAACTCCGTCGTGTCGATCGGCTCGGCGAGCGCGCGAATCAACGCAGCGGCCTCGGGAAGGCCTTTGTCGTCTTCACATGTGCGGGCCAGCTCGATCAGCGAGGCGGCGTACTTGTCACGCAGTTCCGCATACTTTTTGCGGAACGTGGCGACATCGCGGGGTCGCTTGTTCTGCCTGCCGCGATTCTGGGCGAATGACCCGCGCGACGGGCAGCAGCAGGCGACCGCGAGAATGAGCAGCACGCAGCAGCGGGCTGCGGAAGAGATGCGATGCATGAACGCCATTTTACGCGAACCCGCAATCAGCGGAAAGGCGAGTTAAATCAGCGAGCCGGTGGGTTTATCCCACCTACATCGTCCTGCCGCCGTCGACGACCAGGCACTGGCCGGTGGCCAGCGACGTGCCGGTGGCCAGAAAGAGAACGGCATCGGCGATGTCTTCGGGCAGCGCGGGGCGCTGCATCGGATAGTGAGCCGTGCGTTTGGCGAGCTCTTCGCCCGACATGACGGCGCGGAGCCAGCGGGTGTCGACCGGGCCGGGGCAGACGGCATTGACGCGGATTTCCGGCCCCAGGGCGCGGGCCAGCGACCGGGTCATCGTGTTGAGGGCGCCTTTGCTGGCCGCGTAGGCAATGGAGGACCCTTCGCCGCTGAGTCCTGCGACCGAGCTGATCGAAACGACTGCGCCTCCCCCCGACTTGCGCAACAGCGGCGCCGCGGCGCGGATGCAGAAGAACGGTCCCTTGAGGTTCACTTGCAGGATTCGGTCCCACTTTTCCTCGGTCAGCTCTTCGAGGTGCTTGTGGTCGATGAACCAGGTCGTCCCGGCGTTATTCACCAGCGCGTCGAGCCGGCCGAATGCTCCTTCGACCTTCTTGATCATGTCGCGCACGGCGGCGTCGTTCCCCACGTCGCATTGCACGAGGAGCCCGCGCACCTGGCAACCTTCGACAAGCTGCAGCGTCTCTCGCGCGTCGGCTTCGCTGCGCGAATAATTGACGACCACGTCGAACCCCTTCTCGGCGAACCGCAGCGCGCACGCTCTGCCGATGCCGGTCGCGGATCCGGTGACGAGGGCGACCTTGCGAGATTTGTCTGGCATAGAAAATCCTGTCATCAATCTGGTGCTGAAAATTCGTTTAACCGCGACCCGTCAGGGGAGCGCGTATCGTGCGTCGACTGGTCTGCAATCGCCGATAATTGTTGAGCCTCTGCACCCTTGATTCACGCGTATTGTGCTGCTCCACGCCGGATTTTCTGCGATACGCGCTTCCCTGCGGGGCGCGGTTAAACAATTATTTCTTATATCCCGGGCCGCGGAGGACGCGGCCGGGGCGGGCTCCGGTCAGTTTGCCTTCTTCCAGGACAAGCTGGCCGTTGACGATCACATGCCGTACGCCCACGGCCGTTTTGTGCGGCTCGGCAAACGTGGCGCGGTCGGAAATCTGAGCGTAGTCGAACACGATGACGTCGGCCGCCAGCCCGGGGGAAAGACGGCCCCGGTCGTAACACAGAACTTCGTTCGCGGCCACCGCCGAGGCCTGCGACACGGCCCGCTCGAGCGAGAGCACTCCCAGGTCGCGCACAAACCGCGACATCAGGCGCGGCAGCGCGCCGAACGCGCGCGGGTGCGAAGCGATCGTCGAGCCGCCGGCCGGACCCACGTCGGTGCAGAACGACACGAACTCTTCACGCATGGCCTTGATCAGATTGGCCTCGGTCATCGTCTGCGGCAGCGCAAAGGCGTTCATCCGGCAGGCGTCGAAGAACACGTCCCACGGATCCTTTGACAGGACCTTGGCGATCGCCAGCAGCGACTTCCCGCTGTGTTCGGCGTAGGGCTTCCCCGTCAACTCGCCCAGGACGACTTTGTCCCAGTCGAAGCCAGTGTGGCGATACCAGTTCTCGTAGTTGAAGTCGGTTTCCATCTCGCGGCGGATTTCGGCGCGCACGTTCGGATCATCAAGCTTGCGGCGCAGCGCGCCTGGCCCCTCGGCGGCGTGCCGCGGATGAATGAACGCGGTGATCCCCAGGCCGTTGTTGATATACGGATAAATATCGGCGGCGACCTGCCGGCCTTCGGCGCGGGCCGCCTTGATGCGGGCAATGGCCAGCTCCATCTTGCCCCAATTCTGTCGGCCGGCTGCCTTGAGATGAAAGATGTGGACGCGGCAGCCGGCCGCCTCGCCGATCGCCAGCGCTTCGTCAATCGCCTCCAGCAGGCGGTCCCCTTCATTCCGCATGTGCGTGTAGTAGCCGCCGCCGTATTCGCCGGCGACGCGCGCCAGGTCGCTGATTTCTTCGGTCGTGGCATACACGGCGGGAGGATAGATGAGCGCCGTCGAGACGCCGATCGCGCCGGCTTCCATCGCCTCGCGCACGTGCGCCTTCATCTTTTCGAGCTCGGCGGGGAGCGGCCGGCGATCGACTTCGCCCAGCACCACGCGGCGGACCTGGGTGTGCCCCACGGTCTGCACGACGTTGACCGGCATCCCGTTTTTGTCGAGCAGCGCAAAATACTCGCGCGCGGTCGACCACCCGGCCTGTTTCGCGGCGTCACCTGACAGCGGCACGGCCGAGTCACCCTCGCCCGCGTTGATCGTGGTAATCCCCTGCGTCAGCAGATTGAGACCCGCGCCCTGGTCTTTGAGAAACGGAGTGCCGGTCTGGCCCATCATGTCGATGAATCCCGGTGCGACGACGAGGCCCGTTGCGTCGATCGTTTTCGCCGCATCCGCATTCAGGCGGCCGATTGCCACGATCTTCCCGTCGCGGACCGCCAGGTCGCCGATGTACCACGGCGTCCCCGCGCCGTCGACGATCTTGCCGTTCTTGAAGAGCAGGTCATATTTTTCGGCTGCAAACGCAAAACTCTCAGGCAGAAATGCCGCGATCAACAGGCAAGCCATGAGGCGCGTCAGTCGAGGATGTTCAAGGTGCAGCCTGTGGGCCATTCCATTCGCTCCGGGCGTTTGTCGCGGTGCAGTGCTTTGAATTTGATTCGGCAATCAAGATTCTGGCGGAACGTCAACCAAACCGCCAGCGCGGCCGCCGCCAGATGATCGGCTGAGCCGCATAACCGACGATGTGGCAGCACGAGCAGGTCAGAGACCTGCTCCACGTGGGGCAGGTCTCTGACCTGCCACGTTTCCGTATTTGGGGGATTGCCGGGGCCTGCCTGGGTCTTCGTCGCCATTGCGGTGTCATCCGTGGGATTGCCACGCCATCCGTGGGTTCAACATAGACTCGATGGTGCGGTGATCATTGCAATTGCACCGGGATCAGTGAAAATCGGCGGAGTAACGATCAACATCAGGATTGTCGCGCTCATGGATCCTCAGCCCAGCTTTCAGCAACATCAGGCGGCGGGCGCGAAGTATGGGGCGCTGGGGTTCGCCATCATTACGATGTCTGACTCGCGGACGCCCGAGACCGACACGAGCGGCCAGTTCATTCGCGAGGCGGTCACGAGCGCCGGCCATCGCGTCGCGCGGTATGCGCTCGTCAAAGACGACCCGGCGCAGGTCCGCCCCGAACTGCAGGCGGCGCTCGACGACCCGGACGTTGCCGTGATCGTCACCAACGGCGGCACGGGGGTCTCTCTGCGTGACAACGCCTACGAAACGGTCGTGGGGATTCTCGACAAACGGCTCGACGGCTTCGGCGAGCTGTTTCGAATGCTGTCGTACGAGGAAATCGGCGCGGCGGCCATGCTGAGCCGCGCGGTCGGCGGCATCGCCCGCGGCAAGGTGGTGTTCTCACTCCCCGGATCGACGAAAGCCGTCAAGCTGGGCATCGAAAAGCTGATTCTGCCCCAAGCCGGGCACTTGTACTTCGAATTGCAGAAACACGCCCCCACACAAACCTAACCGTCGATTTGACACGATGCGCCGGGGGCCGATACCATCGCCGCAGTTCCGGGGGCGAATCCCTTTCGTCCGCTCGGCGCGTATAATTCGACAGGTGTGCTCCCGAGGTCGATCATGTCTGTTTCGCCGCCGAAAGAAGATCTCAATCGTGAACAGGAAACCTTCGTAGAGGCGGCGCTGAAGCTCTCGGGAAAGAGCGCCGAAGAGGCCCGCACCACGGGGGCCATCGACCGGGCCGACGACCAGGTCGAAAAGCTGTTCGCCTCCAAATACCAGACGACCGGCAGCCCCATTCACCGGGCCGTGTGGGATAGCGATCTTCCCGGCGACCTGTTCGTCGCCAAAGACGCCGCCGCCGACCCGGCCGCGCAGGCCGTGATGCAGAAATCGCTCGACATCGTTCGCGAGCGGCGCCAGCAGAAGATGCTGTTCGACGCGCAGGGCAAAGTGTCGCGCGAAACGCTGGAGGCCCTGTCGGCCGCCGGCTACTTCGGACTGCTCGTCGATCGTGAATTCGGCGGATCGGGCGTGTCGTTTCAGCCGTTCGCCAAGTTTCTCACCCAGATGGCCCTCGTCGATGCCACCGTGGCGGGCCTGGCTTCAGTCCATGGTTGCATCGGCGCTGTCGATCCGCTGCGCACGTTCGGCACCCCCGATCAGAAGCAGCGCTACCTGCCGCAGCTCGCGTCGGGCAGGCGGCTTTCGGCGTTCGCCCTCACCGAGCCGTGCGCCGGCAGCGACCTGACTGCGCTCCGCACGAAGGCCGTTCTCGACGGCAACGACTACGTCGTCAACGGCGAAAAGCTGTTCATCACGAACGCAATCGCCGGGCGGACGGTGGGCCTGGTGTGCCTGATCGACGATAAGCCGGCCGTGCTGATCGCCGACCTGCCCGACGAAGAAAACGATCAGTTCCAGACGAAAAGGTACGGGCTCTACGCCCTCAAACACACGCACAATAACGGCCTGGTGTTCCGCAATTTCCGCGTGCCGCGAGAGAACCTGCTGGCCCCGTCGCGCGGCGACGGGCTGACGATTGCGTATCACGGGCTGAACCGGGGGCGCGTGGCACTGTGCGCGAACGCTGCCGGCACGATGCGGATCATGCTGGCGAGCATCCTGCCGTGGGCCAATTTCCGCCGCACGTACGGCAACGCGATCGAAACGCGCGAACTTGTCCGCCGCCGGATCGGCCGCCTGGCCGCGTTGATCGTCGGCTGCGACGCCATGACCGAATGGTGCGCCTGGCTGCTCGATGAAGGCTATCGCGGCGAAATGGAATGCATCATCGCCAAGATCTTCGGCAGCGAGTCGCAGAAAGAGGCCGCCGTCGAGCTGCTGATGAAGACTCACGGCGGCCGGGCCTTTCTGCACGGTCACCTGTTCGGCGATCAGGTCCACGAGTTTCTCGCCCCCTGCATTTACGAAGGGGAAGGGGAAATGCTCGGCATGGCGTTCCTCAAGTCGCTTATTAAAGAGCACGGGAAGCAGTTCTTCGAGCCGATCGGCCGCGCGCTGCAGGCGACGCAGATCAAACAGTTCAACCCGGCCAACCCCGTGCACTTGTTGAAAATGCGGTCGGCGCTCATCCCGTACGGCAAATGGCGCCTCAAGCAGATGGTCGGCGGCAGCGTGCGCCTGCCTTCCGTTTCCGGGAACCTGCACGGCCATGCCGATTTCGCGGCGCGGGGCCTGCAGAAGAGCCGGCTGTGGATCGACTCGTTGATGACGAAATTCCAGTTGAAGCTTCCCGACCGCCAGTGCGCGATGGCGGAGCTGTCGCAGCGAATTCAGGACCTGGTGGTGATGCTGGCGACCAGTCTGTACGCCGCGAAGCACCAGGATGAGATCGTCCGCACGGCCGCCGACGTCCTGTGCCAGGACTTCCGGCGGCGACTGACCGGCGCGCGGCCGTCGAACCAGTATTTCCGCACGGTGACGAAACTCGGCGAGACGATCGCCGGCGGCGGGTTCAAGGCAATCGCCGGTGTCGACGCCGGCGAGATTCTGATGCCGTATCAGCAATGACA